>NZ_VOSK01000789.1 GCF_009296175.1 Microvirga tunisiensis
CTGTCGTTCTTCGACTATCTTGGCGACCGGCTCGGCCTGAATGGGGATCAGCCGAGAATTCCGCCCCTTGCCGACCTCGTCATCCGGTCAGCCTAAGGCCCACCGTCCCCCAAACTGCCCCGATGACGGTCAGAACATGCAAATGCTTACGCTTCAGCGCATAAGCTAAGCTATTGAGTTAGAACACCAAGAGTTCAACAACAGGAGATAAACCGAAAATAGCTACGGTCTGTTGGGCGGATGCGCGCTGTTTTGCTGGATGGCATCGCGAGCTGCCTCATTGGGGGATCTGATCGCGGGCACCTATGCCTACCCTCCACCGTGAGCCAATTCGCTAAAGCCCTTGTTTTCAAAGCACTTTCGGAGATTCTCGGGAAGCCCTTCCCTCCCCTACTGGTTAACAAAACGGCTTGAAAGACGTCTTCAAACGATCGTTTTCTCATCACTTGCGTAAGTGTACAAACCGCCTCTGAGACGGCCTGCAGCGGCGAAAATGCCCTGGAGCGAGGCCCCTCGCCTCACTTGCGCCCCACCTGCGCGGCATCGCCGGGACGATCACCCGGTGGAACGGCTTCACCGCAGTAAGGTACAGCCGCCCGAGACGGTTCCTAGTGTGCACGAAGGTTGTGGCGGTGACCCGCTGCCGCCTCCTCTCCGGTGCGACCTCGACCACCCGGAAATCGAGGTGGGCGTCGTCGAACCCATCACCACCTGGTCCGGCGAGGCGCTCACGACTGGGAAGATCCCGATCCGCTCCGACACCGCCGATGCGCCGCGCTTGAGCCGAATGGAGCGATGGCGAAGTTGCGCAGCACGAGGAGGCCCCACCCACCGCAGCCGCCGCCCGACCATCCGCCGCGCCGCCTCAAGGGCGTCCAAGGGTTCGGCGACCTGGATGGAGTAGGCATCGGTGAAGCCGCATCAGAAGAGAAGTATCGCCGGCAATCGGCGGAGCGCCGCGTCGATTGATTTTTGATCCTCCGGGTTGCGAGGGAAGCCCGTCGGGCACTCTAGTACTACAGCCGGGCCTTGCGTCGGCGTCGGGTGCGTTTGCGCCAGTGGCATTCGCGCGCCCGCTGCTGATGGCGCCGGCGCCACACCGACCAGTGCTCGACGGCCTCAACCGAAGGCGGCCGCTCCCACACCAGATGCCAGAGCAGACGGCGCACTTCCGGCACGGTGAGCGGCAACAGCCCCGCGGCGCGTCTGACGGGCGTCTCTCCCCCCGATGGCG
>NZ_VOSK01000790.1 GCF_009296175.1 Microvirga tunisiensis
TGAAGTAGTTTGGACTTAATCTGACAGACGGTGTCGTTAGGCTGAGGCATGAGCCGAGGCCGGGCGCGGAGTGGTCGGGGTGCGCAGCGCCCGGCCTCGGGGTTCACAAGGAACATCGTCATGACCAACGAGCAGAAGATCATCCGCGCTAAGGTCGGCCTTTTGGAGCTGGCCAAGCAGCTCGGCAACGTCAGCCAAGCTTGCCACATGATGGGCTACTCCCGCGACAGCTTCTACCGCTTCAAGGAGCTCTATGAGACCGGCGGCGAGATGGCCCTGCAGGAGCTGACGCGCCGTAAGCCGCTGCTGGCCAACCGCACTCCACCGGAGGTGGAGGCCGTCATCGTTGAGCTGTCCCTGGAGCAGCCAGCCTTCGGCCAGATCCGCCTTGCCAACGAGATGCGCAAGCGCGGCCACTCGATCTCGCCGGCTGGCGTGCGCGGAGTGTGGCAGCGGCACGATCTCGAGACGATGAAGAAACGGCTCAAAGCCCTGGAAGCGAAGGTCGCGCAGGAGGGCCTGATCCTGACCGAAAGCCAGGTGGCGGCCCTGGAGAAGGCAAAAGCTGAGAAGGATGCTCACGGCGAGTTCGAGAGCGAATGCCCTGGCTATTGTGGGGCGCAGGACACCTTCTACGTCGGCACCATGAAAGGAGTTGGGCGGATTTACCAGCAGACCTTCATCGACACCTACACCAAGGTGGTGTTCGCCAAGCTGTATGACCGCAAGACCCCGCTTACCGCCGCCGATCTGCTCAACGACCGTGTCCTGCCGTTCTTCGATGCCCACGACGTGAAGCTCTGTCGGGTGCTCACCGACCGCGGCACCGAGTACTGCGGCAATCCCGAGCGTCACGAATACGAGCTGTATCTCGCCGTGGAGGATGTGGATCACACCCGCACCAAGACCAAGAGCCCGCAGACGAACGGCATCGTGGAGCGCTTCCACAAGACGGTGCTGGACGAGTTCTATCGCGTGACGTTCCGCAAGAAGATCTATGGCTCGATTGCGGAGCTGCAGCTTGATCTCGATGCTTGGGTGGCGAGTTATAATGAGGAGCGGCCGCACCAGGGCCGGTGGTGCTTTGGCAAGACGCCAATGCAGACCTTCCTCGATGCAATCCCGTTAGCGAAGGAGAAGATGATCGCCGCTTGAAAACATCATCGGACAGATGAGCCCGACCAACTCTCGGACGCCAAATGTCAGATCAAGTTCCAGCTACTACA
>NZ_VOSK01000791.1 GCF_009296175.1 Microvirga tunisiensis
CGATGTGGTACGAGGGCACGGCCGATGCGGTCTACCAGAACATCGACATCATCGAGAGCTATGCCCCTGAGTTCATCGTGATCCTGGCCGGCGACCACATCTACAAGATGGACTATGAGGTCATGCTTCAGCAGCATGTGAGCCAAGGGGCTGACGTGACCGTCGGCTGTCTTGAGGTGCCGCGCCTGGAGGCGACCGGCTTCGGCGTGATGGCCATTGACGAGACCGACCGCATCGTCTCGTTCCTGGAGAAGCCTAAGAACCCGCCCGGCATGCCGGACAACCCGGACATGGCGCTGGCCAGCATGGGTATCTATGTCTTCACGACCCGGTTTCTGCTGGATGAACTCAGGCGGGACGCGGCCGAGCCAGGCTCCAGCCGTGACTTCGGCAAGGACATCATCCCGTATCTGGTGAAGCACGGCAAAGCCGTCGCCCATCGCTTCACACACTCGTGCGTGCGGTCGTCGGCTGAGACGGAGGCCTACTGGCGGGATGTCGGTACGCTGGATGCCTACTGGGCAGCCAACATCGATCTGACCCAAGCCACGCCGGGTCTGGATCTCTACGACACGGCTTGGCCGATCTGGACCTATGCCGAGATCACGCCGCCGGCAAAGCTGACGCGGGATGGATCCGGGCGAGGAGAGGCGATCGACTGCGTCCTCTCCGGCGGCTGCATCGTATCAGGAGCCGTCTTGCGGCGGTCGCTCCTGTTCACCGGAACTCGTGTCCACTCCGGCGCCCATCTGGAGGACGCTGTGGTGCTGCCCGGAGTTGAGATCGCCCCGTCTGCCCGACTGTCCAAGGTCATCGTTGACCGTGGCGTGCACATCCCGAAGGGACTTGTCGTGGGAGAGGATCCGGATCTTGACGCGCGACACTTCCGGCGCACGGACAGTGGCATCTGCCTGATCACGCAACGCATGCTCGATCGGCTCGAATAGCAATCCTGGGCTTGCCCCTCTGTTGACCGGCCGCCGGCACTATCAGGCGTGGGAGCTCGTTTGAACGGCAGACTGACAATCCCATCATCATGGCTCGCGGCTGCTGTTGTGGCGATGGATGCAACAGAGCACTAAGCGTCGATGGGACTAGGGCGTGTCTGCAAAGGGGTTCCATGAGGAGCTTGGAGTTCCCATTTATCCAACGTGACACGTTACGAGTTGACGGACCGGCAGTGGCAGCGCCTTGAGCCGCTTCTGCCGCCCGAGCGGCCGC
>NZ_VOSK01000792.1 GCF_009296175.1 Microvirga tunisiensis
TTTACGCCGCCATTTCTTTTTTGAGGTTTTCGTCGATTTTGTCGAGGAATCCGGTGGTGGAGAGCCACTTCTGCTCGGCGCCGACCAGGAGTGCCAGGTCCTTGGTCATGAAGCCGGCCTCGACCGTGTCGACGCATACCTTCTCCAGGGTCGCGGCAAAGCGGGCGAGCTCGGCATTGTCGTCGAGCTTGGCCCGGTGCGCCAGGCCGCGGGTCCAGGCGAAGATCGACGCGATCGAGTTGGTCGAGGTCTCCTTGCCCTTCTGGTGCTCGCGGTAGTGACGCGTCACCGTGCCGTGGGCGGCTTCCGCCTCCACCGTCTGGCCGTCCGGCGTCATCAGCACCGAGGTCATCAGGCCGAGCGAGCCGAAGCCCTGCGCCACCGTGTCGGACTGCACGTCGCCGTCGTAGTTCTTGCACGCCCAGACATAGCCGCCCGACCACTTGAGCGCCGAGGCCACCATGTCGTCGATCAGGCGGTGCTCGTAAAGAATGCCGGCGGCATCGAACTTCGCCTTGAACTCGTTCTGGTAGACCTCTTCGAAGATGTCCTTGAAGCGCCCGTCATAGGCCTTGAGGATGGTGTTCTTCGTCGAGAGATAGACCGGGTACTTGCGGTTCAGGCCGTAGTTGAGCGAGGCGCGGGCGAAGTCGCGGATCGACTCGTCCAGGTTGTACATCG
The DNA here is from genome assembly GCF_009296175.1 of Microvirga tunisiensis. Taxonomy (GTDB): domain Bacteria; phylum Pseudomonadota; class Alphaproteobacteria; order Rhizobiales; family Beijerinckiaceae; genus Microvirga; species Microvirga tunisiensis. The sequence continues at coordinate 682 of NZ_VOSK01000792.1, forward strand.
CCATGGCGACGCCGGCATCCGGGAACTTGAACACTTCCTTCTCGATGACCGTGCCGTCCTCGCCCTCGAACTTGATCGTCAGGCGGCCCCGGCCGGGCACCTTGAAGTCCGTGGCCTTGTACTGGTCGCCGAAGGCGTGGCGGCCGACGATGATCGGCTGGGTCCAGCCGGGCACGAGGCGGGGCACGTTCCTGCAGATGATCGGCTCGCGGAAGATCACGCCGCCGAGGATGTTGCGGATCGTGCCGTTGGGCGACTTCCACATCTCCTTGAGGCCGAATTCCTGCACGCGGCCCTCGTCCGGCGTGATGGTGGCGCACTTCACGCCGACGCCATACTTCTTGATCGCCTCGGCGGCCTCGACCGTCACCCGGTCGTTGGTCGCGTCGCGGTGCTCGACGCCGAGGTCGTAGTACTTCAGGTCGAGGTCGAGATAGGGGTGGATCAGCTTCTCTTTGATGAAGTGCCAGATAATGCGGGTCATCTCGTCGCCGTCGAGCTCGACAACCGGGTTGGCAACCTTGATCTTCGCCA
>NZ_VOSK01000793.1 GCF_009296175.1 Microvirga tunisiensis
CCCAACAGCTCCAGCACCAACCGCTTCAGATCGGCGTTCGACAGGCCATCAAGATCCGGGGCCGGTGACATGCAGGGGATTGAATCAGAATTGTCGCTGCGCCGGAACCCCGACCCGCCAGCTCAGCCCGGACTTTTGCCAATGTTACCGTGCAGGGCATCCACGTCCTCGACATGTTCCGATAGAACCAAGGCAAACATTGCAAGATGCCACGAATGCTCGGCTGAATTCTCCCGGCGGGTGCGATTGATCAGTGGTGACTGCCGAATAACGGACTTCAGCCGATCAAGCTCAGATAGGAAGGCAAGCTGCCTTCGGATGGTTTCTAATGCTTCAGTCGTCACAAGAGGCACCTTCTCGTACGGAAGGGCTCGGCTAGTGAGGCACTGCTATACGAAAGGGGTGGAAACAGATGGGCCGATCCTACAGCCATTGCGCCACACCTCGACCCTACCAGGGACAATCTCTAAGCGTGACTGTGTAAATGTCGGCTTCGCGCCCCTTGCAAAAGTTCGGCTTAGGTCAGCCCCGTGCCATTCGGCGATCTTCCGGGTCTATGGTTCATGTTCAATCTCGCGGAAGGCGGTGTGGAACAAGGCTTCTAGGCGAGGGATGTCGTCCGCTCTTCGCCTAAGACAAAGGCCGACTATGCACCAGCATAGAGAAAATTGTCCGTTTCTCTCGCCACAGCCGTAGGGTGACTACAAATCATCCGCATTGCTCCGCACCGATCCGTGGGGGAAGTTGGTGGAAGATTGAGCAGCATGATGTTTAAGCTGCTCAGAGCTTCGCGCTGAACTGCGCTGTCGCACTCGAACTTGCAAGCTGGATTCATCGATGATCGATACGCTGTTTCTGCTGCTCGCCGGCTTGCTCGCCGGCAGCATGAACGCCTTGGCGGGTGGCGGCTCCTTCGTGTCCCTCCCGGCACTGATCAGTGCCGGAGTGCCTTCAGTCGGCGCCAACGCCACCAGCACGGTCGCTTTGTTTCCAGGTGGCCTCGCCAGCACCTGGGTCTATCGGGACGGCCTGACGGGCGTATGCGGCGTGCCTCTACTGCCGGTCACAATCGTTACGCTAATGATCTTCACGAAGGTGGTGTAACATAGGGCGGTGTCGGTCCTCGTGAGGAGGTGCGCGATGGATGGCAATGTGTGGCGGCCGGCGCATCTGACGCCGGGGCAGATGGAAGAGCGCCGTCTGGA
>NZ_VOSK01000794.1 GCF_009296175.1 Microvirga tunisiensis
GTGGTGGACTTCAATCAGGACCTGTGGCGCTCGGGGCTGCAGATCTGGCAGGAGGCCGGACAACGCTGGCTGGGCCTGGCAGGCCTTTCGTCGGACGATGGGCAGTCGGCTCGCTCGCCGGACAAGCGATTCGCCGCGCCCGAGTGGCACACGAACCCCGCTTATCGCACCCTCAAGGAGGTCTACCTTCTCGCATCGGACTGGCTGCTGAAGCAATCCGACGCGGACGACGACCTGGACGAGGCCGAGCGGCAGCGCATCAACTTTCATCTGCGCCAGTTCGTGGACGCCATGAGCCCGACCCTGATGCTGATGTCGAACCCGACCGCCCTTCACAAGGCGATTGAAACGGGCGGGGCCAGCATAGTCGCCGGCGCCCGCAATCTGATGACCGACCTCAATGCGGGCCGTCTGACCATGGTGGATGCGGAGGCTTTCGCTCCCGGGCGCAACCTTGCCCTCACGCCCGGGAAGGTGGTCTACCGCAATCGCCTGATCGAGCTGATCCAGTACGCGCCCACAACGGAGGAGGTTCACAAGACCCCGCTGCTGATCCTGGGGCCCTGGATCAACAAGTACTACATTCTCGACATGCAACCCAAAAACAGCATGATGCGGTACTTGGTTGAGCAAGGATTCACCGTGTTCGTGGTGTCCTGGAAGAACCCGGATGCGTCGATGGATGACATTGGTATTGAGGATTACATGGACCTCGGCCCCCTCGCGGCCAGCGATGTCATTCGCGAGATCACCGGAAGCCCCACTGTCAACGTGATGGGGTATTGCATCGGCGGGACGCTGCTGACAATGACGTTGGCTGTCCTTGCGGCCAAGGGCGACAAGCGGTTCAATGCCGCCAGCTTCATGGTCTCGCTGCAGGATTTCTCGCGCGTGGGCGACACGGCCGTCTTCATGGATGAGCCGGCGATCGACCTGATTGAGCAGCAGATGATGGAGCGCGGCTATCTCGACAGCCGCGAGATGTCCAACATGTTCAACCTGCTGCGCTCGAACGACCTGATCTGGGCCAACGTGGTCAACAACTACCTCTTGGGCAACAAGCCGCCGGCCTTTGATCTCCTGTACTGGAACAGCGATGGCACCCGCATGACCCGGGCCGCCCATAGCTGGTATCTGCGCAACACCTATGTGGAGAACAATCTGATCGAGCCGGGCAAGATCACGCTCAAGGACGAGGCGAT
>NZ_VOSK01000795.1 GCF_009296175.1 Microvirga tunisiensis
CGACGGGGTCCAGAGATACCCCTCATAGGAACGATGATCATCCTGACGCATCTGAGATTGTCGTCATCGATCCCGCTCATCCGCTCTATGGCCGCCACTTTCGGCTCGTCACCGTGGAGCCTGCCTCGTGTCCGGGAGGCATGGCCCGGGTAGACTATCGCTTCGGCCTCACGTTGCGGTTGCCGCTTCCGGCAACGAGTCTTTGGCCCTGGAGCGAGCCGCCCGTTCCGAAGGCAAAGCTCAGCACAGACGTAATCCAGGACTTGATCGTCGTGGCCGGAGAGAGCGAGGGCGCATGCCCATCCAACCTCAAGACGTCTGGACCACCCTGCCGGCGGCGCTCCGCCGGGAGATCGCACAAGACCTAGCAGCCGTTCTGCGGGAGGTGAGCCATGAACTCGGAACTCGTGACCTCGAACCATCGCCAGCGCCATGCGGTGATCTATGTCCGTCAGTCGACCCCACATCAGGTCGTCAGCAACCAAGAAAGCCTGCGGCTGCAATACGCCCTTCAGGCGCGCGCCCGCGAACTCGGGTGGCATGAGGCAGACATCGACGTCATTGATTCTGATCTCGGCGTGAGTGGCGCGGCCGGGGCGCACCGTCAGGGCTTCAAGGACCTGGTGGCCCGCGTGGCACTGGGCGAAGTCGGGCTCATCCTGTCCATCGAGGTGCCGCGCCTCGCCCGCAATTGCTCGGACTGGTATCCGCTTCTCGATGTCTGCGCGCACCGGGACTGCCTGATTGCCGACCGGGACGGCGTCTATGATCCAGGCTCGCCCAACGGCCGCCTGCTGTTGGGGCTCAAGGGCACGATCTCCGAACTGGAGCTGCATACCATCCGAGGACGCCTCACCGCCGGGCTCCTGGCCAAAGCGGAACGGGGCGAGCTTGCGCTGCCGTTGCCGACCGGCTTCGTCCGGGATCCCACCGGTGTCGTCACCAAGGATCCCAATCGTGAAGTCCAAGAGCGGATTGAGTTGACCTTCACGACTTTCCTGCAGGTGCGCACGGCCGTGAAGGTCACTCGCATGCTCTGTGAACACGGCCTGATGCTGCCGCGGCGCGACCGTTTCGGCGATCTCTGTTGGAAGCAGCCCACGATTGCGGCGGTGACGGATATTCTCAAGAACCCGGCTTACACCGGCGCCTTCGTGTATGGGCGCAGCCGTCAACGACCTTCCGCGACACCAGGCCG
>NZ_VOSK01000796.1 GCF_009296175.1 Microvirga tunisiensis
ATTAGTCCATCACGGCGGCGACGACGCCGGCGCCGACGGTACGGCCGCCTTCGCGGATGGCGAAGCGCAGCTTCTCTTCCATGGCGATCGGCGCAATCAGCGTCACCTCCATGGTGATGTTGTCGCCCGGCATCACCATCTCGGTGCCCTCAGGCAGCGTCACCACGCCGGTCACGTCCGTCGTGCGGAAGTAGAACTGCGGGCGGTAGTTGCCGAAGAACGGCGTATGACGCCCGCCCTCTTCCTTGGTCAGGATGTAGGCCTCGGCCTTGAACTTCGTGTGCGGCTTGATCGAGCCCGGCTTGCACAGCACCTGGCCGCGCTCCACGTCCTCGCGCTTCGTGCCGCGCAGCAGGACGCCCACGTTGTCGCCCGCCTGGCCCTGATCGAGCAGCTTGCGGAACATCTCGACCCCGGTCACCGTGGTCTTCTGCGTGTCGCGCAGACCCACGATCTCCACTTCCTCGCCGACCTTCACGATGCCGCGCTCGACGCGACCCGTCACCACCGTGCCGCGGCCCGAGATCGAGAACACGTCCTCGATCGGCATCAGGAACGGCAGGTCCACCGGACGCTCCGGCTGCGGGATGTAGCGGTCAACCTCGGCCATCAGCTCGAGCACGCGCTCGCGCCCGATCTCCGGCGACCGATCCTCCAGAGCGCACAGGGCCGAGCCCTTCACGATCGGAATGTCGTCGCCCGGGAAGTCGTACTTCGACAGAAGCTCGCGCACCTCCAGCTCAACCAGGTCGAGCAGCTCGGCGTCGTCGACCATGTCGACCTTGTTCATGAACACCACCAGGGCCGGAACGCCCACCTGACGCGCCAGCAGGATGTGCTCGCGGGTCTGCGGCATCGGGCCGTCGGCCGACGACACCACCAGGATCGCGCCGTCCATCTGCGCCGCTCCCGTGATCATGTTCTTCACGTAGTCGGCGTGGCCCGGGCAGTCCACGTGGGCGTAGTGCCGGTTCGAGGTCTCGTATTCCACGTGCGCGGTCGAGATCGTGATCCCGCGCGCCTTCTCCTCCGGCGCCTTGTCGATCTGGTCGTACGCCGTGAACGTCGCGCCCCCGGACTCCGCCAGAACCTTCGTGATCGCCGCCGTCAGAGACGTCTTGCCATGGTCCACGTGACCAATCGTCCCAATGTTGCAGTGCGGCTTATTGCGCTGAAACTTTTCCTTCGCCAT
>NZ_VOSK01000797.1 GCF_009296175.1 Microvirga tunisiensis
CTTCTTCCTGAAAATCAAGCACTTCAGACGCATCGCCACGCGCTACGAACAGACCCCACGGGCGTTTATGTCAATCCTTTGCCTCGTCAGCGCGTTCATCTGGACCAAATGAATGTCAACGCGCTCTAGAAGTATAGCGCGAGATCCCAAAGCCCCGGTAGATTACATTCTTTACTTCTGGGTTGGGGATATCTGCAATGGATCTAGCTAAGCTACATATTGAACCCGAACATATACAGACGCACCGGATATAAACAATTTAGGAATAATCGTGAGGTGCTACACAGAAGTAGGCACCATGCAGGCGATGGGTAAAGTAGAAGTAACCGCCCGCGAGTCGATCTCAGTCGACGCTCGCCATATTACCCATTACGTAACTGTACAAGTGACACCTAGTGGGTCGTCTGCCGTGGAATGTGGTATAGTGGTGTGGTGATCCTCGGGATGCGAGGTGCCCCATGTCGCGCCACCAGAAAGATCCGCTGCGCCCGCTCACCGCGGCCGAGCGCAAAGAACTCACTCGCCTGAGCCGCTCACCGAGCGCCCCCGCCGCTGAAGTTAAGGTCCTGTATGGAACACTGATAAGGTTGCTTTTCGGGGCTTCTCAAGAGCCTCCAGCCGTCAACCAGCGCCAGTCTGTCTAGGGCTAAGGCTCAGACTCGATCATGTGGTCAGCTTGCACAACGAGCGAGAGAGGGATCTCAAGGCCAAGAACGCGGGCGGTTCGCGCATTAATGGATAGCTCGAACCGTGCCGGTTGTTCAATTGGAAGAGTGCCTGGTTGTGCGCCCTTGAGGATTTTGTCCGCGTAGACTGCAAGGCGGCGCTCAAGGCCGGCGTAGTCTACCGCATAGGACATGAGCCCGCCCGCTTCAGTGAACCAAGTTCCTGCTGCCATGAGCGGCAGCCCCTCAGCCAAGGCCAAATCGGCAATGTGTTTTGATCGGGCACTGTACGTCATGCTGGGCAGCACGAAGACAGCTTGTGCACCCTGCTCTTTCATCTGTCGGAAAGGAGCTATGACGGAATTTAGGTGATGGGGCCGATCAGGCGGCGCTGTTTGTCGGCATCGGAATGATCTCGGTGCCGTCCTTAAACCTGACACCGGCGATCACCTTGGGCAACTGGTTTTCGCCCATCAACCTCCGCCAGCTTCTTGCGGCCGCCATCACCAGCTTGAACACC
>NZ_VOSK01000798.1 GCF_009296175.1 Microvirga tunisiensis
GGGCTCGGCACAGCTGCCGGGCAGCAGCGTCTTGAAGCGGAAGCGGATCTTGCGGTAGCACTCGCACGCTCCCCGTTCCAGACCGGCGCGGTCGATCACCCTGATCCCGCCACGGTACTGCTCGATCAGCCCCGACGTCTGGAGGCCGCGCAGAACGGTGCTGACCGTCGAGCGCTGCACGCCGAGCATCTCGGCCAGGAACTCATGGGTGAGGGGCAGGGCATCCTCGTCCAAGCGATCATGCGTGCTGAGGATCCAGCGGCAGCATCGGACCTCGACGGGATGGACGGCATTGCACGCCACCGTGTGATACGCCTGCGCCAGAAGGGCCTCGTTGTAGGCGAGCACCAGACGTTGGAGGTTGGGGCTCGCCTGAATGGCCACGTGCATGTGATCGAGAGGAACCCGCGAGACGCTGCCGGGGATCTGCACCACGTAGCGCCCAAACGCTTCCCGGCTGATAAAGGCGCTCAGCAGGCCAAACAGCCCCTCGCGGCCGAACATCGCCACCTCGGCCAACCGGCCATCCTCCATCACATCAACAAGGGAGATGATGGCATTATGCGGGAAGTAGGTGTAGCCGATTGGATCGCCCGGCTCGTACAGCACGGTCCCGCGCGGCAGGATGATGGCCTCGAGCTGCGGCTCCAGAAAGGCGAAATCCTCAGCCTCCAGCGCGGCAAGGAACCGGTTGGCCCGGTGGTCCAGTGGCGATCCTGCGGCCCCGGAGAGCCGGCGTCCTTCCACGGGCATGATCTTCTCGGGCAAGAGCGATCATCTGATCGAGCAGGGATAACGCGTCGACAGCAGGTTGGTTGAGCCGGGCAAGGACAACTAAGGACTAGATCGGCATCGGGCCAGCCAGCACCTCGTACCGCAGCCGAGAGCCATTCGAAAACGTGACTTTGGGAAAGGCTAGGTTCGGAAGCCTTAAGTAAGTGAGGCCTTGCTGGGATCCATGCTGCCTCTGCTGCGATGATCAGAGGAGGGCAGAGGGCAATAAGCTGCCCGGTGGGGATCCACGACAGCAGGAGAGGGGAGGGCAGGTCAGGAACGAAAAGCGGACCTTCTCACGGCCAAGCTGAAGGGCAGTCCGTGACCCTGGTTGTGTAAAAACGCGAACACCTCAGCTCTCAACGAACTATTTGTACAACATCAAGCCCGTACACCGGGGAATCCCCGGT
>NZ_VOSK01000079.1 GCF_009296175.1 Microvirga tunisiensis
ATCCGCGCTTCCACCTGCACTTCACGCCGACCTCGGCCTCATGGCTCAACCAGGTTGAGCGCTTCTTTGCCCTGATCACCCAGGAGCGCATTCGGCGGGGCGCCTTCACGAGCGTGCCCGATCTGGAGAGTGCTATCATGGACTACCTGGAGCACCACAATGCCGACCCGAGACCCTTTGTCTGGACCGCCTCGGCCTCAGCTATCCTGGAAAAGGTCGCCCGTGCGAAACAAGCGTTAGAGTCACAACACTAGCGTGCCGACCGAAACCGCTCGAAGGCGGTGATTCTCTGGCTGAAGGGCTCGACCTCGCGCCGGTAAACCTCACGCTGGAGAAAGGCGAGTTCGGCCTCAAAGGCCTCCTCGTCGACCTCCACCCACCAAGCCTTCGGTCGGCCGTCGGTGCCGTCGTTCCAGCGGTACCCGCGTGCCTTCAGCATATCCTTCATATCGAACGGACTGCCCTCGGCCCAGATGCGCACGAGCGCCTTTCGCGCCGAGGCCAGCAGATGCCCGAAGGGAAACCCGGCCCCGGAGGGGAGGGGGGAGGCCAGCACCTCGAGCAGGGCATGGCAGTCCTCGACGGCCCGGTGGCCCTGGTGGAACCAGCCGCACTGGGTCAGGAGGTACCCGAGCTTCGATCCTTCAAAGCCGAACCCGCTCCAGGCGATCTCGGAATGGGAGCAGGCCCAGGCCTTGACCTGGAAGCCCTTCGACAGGCGCTCACAGAAGGGGCGATCGAAGCGGGCATTGTGCGCGATGATGAGATCTGCCGCTTCTATGAACCGCTCGACCGCCGCAAGATCAAGCACTTGGCCCGCAACCATCTCGGGCGTGATCCCGGTCAGGCGGGTGATCTCCGGGCCGATGGGCACGCTCGGCTCGCGCAAACCGTTGAACGTGCCGATCACCTCACCGATCCGGCCGTCCTCATCATACAGAAAGGCCACCATGCCGAGTTCGATCACCTCGTCCCGGGTGTGATCCAGGCCCGTGGTTTCGGTGTCGACGATGACGGCGATCTTCTCGCCCTGGCGACGCACACCCGAGACCACGATCGGACGGGGCTGCAAGCGGCGGAGGACACGATAGTCGCCGGTGGCCTCCAGCATTCGGGCGGCGGTCTCATGATCGGGGGCTTTGAAGGATTCGCTGCGTTGCCTCGCCTTGATGACAATCTCACTGGCGGGGCTGGTCTCGATAGGACCCGGCGGTGCGTCGTAGTCCAAGAAAAGATCAGCCTGCCCTCGCATTCCCGCACCTTCCGCCCCGCCGATGGGCCAGGCGCACGCATGAGCCTGGCGGGGCAGACTAGCGGGATGCAGGTCGCCAGATCGTTAATGCGCGGGTGCCCGGTGGAGGCGCGCTGTTGAGAGCCCAAGGTCCGCCAAGTGCCAATTGGTCCTGTCGGTTATCAGTAACCTGATGCCAATATTCTGGGGGGCTCCACAATAGGGCCAGAGGTCCTTCAGGGTGACAGTGGCCCAAACATATTCTTGGTACAGCCCGCAAGGTGCTCTCATCCGCTCTCGAGGGGAACTGCCGGCCTCTTCCGTGATCCACCTCAACGCATGCTCATTTCAACGTGTGGCGTTGCATCGCGACGGGCGGCGACCTTGAGGGACCGGGTCAGCTGCTTCAGCGTCGGACCATCAAGCTTGCCTGTCACGGTCAGTCCCTTGTCCCGCTGGAACGCTTCGATGGCACGCCGCGTGCCCGGCCCAACGACCCTGTCAGCCGTCAACTTTCCATAGCCGAGCTTCGGCAATGCTTTTTGAGCCGTGGCCGCAATCGCCTGTTTGGGATCAGGTGCCTTGCTCCCCACCAATCCCGTGGTGGAAACATCCCCATGCGCTTGAGATGCACGGTTGATCGCACCGCTCAGTTCCGGTTGCGCAACCACGAGTTCGGACTGAGCCTGATCACGGGTACCCATGAGTTGCCTGAGTTCTTCGCGGACGGCAGGAAGTTGAGCCTGCAACCGCTTCCACTCGCCGATTGCCGCCAGAGCCCGAGCCTGCTCCGACAGGAGGTTCAATTGGATCTGGCTGAGATTGGCCACTTGTGCGCGCAGCCCACGCGCGGGACTGCCGGCCGGGAAGGCACTTGTCAGAGTGGGCAGTTGCTCTTCGGGGGGCTCGCCACTATCAAGCGGATCCAGCATACGTCCCGGATGGCCTCGTGGCGGAGTGGTTACGCAGAGGACTGCAAATCCTTGCACCCCGGTTCGATTCCGGGCGAGGCCTCCACCTTCAGGACGAGCACCTGACACTCCGGCGATCATGGTGCGAAGTGAGGTGCGCTGAGATGTCCGGTTCCACCTCGATCTTGTATCCGGCTCCCCGCGTCGGCATATAAGGGACAGTTGAAGCAGAGCTTCTCAAAGAGGGGGATATGGACCCGCGCAATCCGCACCATCCGGGCATCAGATTGATCCGGATGCCTCGCTGGGCCGCCAATCTGGTGCTGATTGCCGCCGTCTCGCTGGGCCTCTTGCTGATGGTCCTGGCCGCCGGGCTCGCGCTGATCCTCATTCCTGCAGCCATTATCACCGTCATGATTTTGCGGTGGCGGCTTCGCCGCAAGATGGCGCAAGCGCCCCGAGCAGGGGAGATTATCGACGTCGAGTACCGCATCGTCGAGCGGGAGCGGTAATCGTCTTTTCCTGGACAGAATGGCCCCGGGGCGCTGTCCAGGATCGGGAGCAGGACGCCGCTGACCTGCTTCAGTCGAATGCGCCCTCCGGCTCTTGTTTTCAGGGGCATGCAGTCCGATTTCACGAGGCCCTGACGGTGAAATCGATCCGATGACAGTTCATTTTCCCTTCGACAACACCTACACCCGCCTGCCGGAGCGCTTCTTCGCGCGCTTAACGCCGACCTCAGTTACGGCTCCGAGACTCATCCGGCTGAACCGGGATCTCGCCCTGCAACTCTGCCTTGATCCGGATCGGCTCTCCAGTCCCGAAGGAGTTGCGCTTCTGTCCGGCAACCGCGTTCCGGATGCGGCGGAGCCTATTGCCATGGCCTATGCCGGGCACCAGTTCGGGCAGTTCGTGCCGCAGCTCGGCGACGGCCGTGCCATCCTCCTCGGCGAAGTGGTCGACCAAAATGGCATCCGCCGTGACATTCAGCTCAAGGGCTCAGGTCCGACGCCGTTCTCGCGCCGCGGAGACGGACGGGCAGCGCTGGGGCCTGTCCTGCGTGAGTATCTCGTCAGCGAGGCGATGGCCGCGCTTGGGCTGCCGACAACGCGTGCGCTTGCCGCGGTGTTGACCGGGGAGACCGTTGTTCGGGAGACGCCACTTCCCGGCGCCGTTCTCACCCGGGTGGCGTCGAGCCATATTCGGGTCGGCACGTTCCAGTTCTTCGCAGCCCGGCAGGATGTGGAGGGGCTGCGGCTTCTCGCAGACTATGTCATCGGCCGGCACTACCCACAGGCCGCCGAGAGCGACAGACCGTATCACGCGCTCCTGGATCAGGTGATCGCCGCCCAGGCAGACCTCATTGCCCGCTGGCTGCACATCGGCTTCATCCACGGGGTGATGAACACCGACAACATGTCCATCGCCGGCGAGACGATTGACTACGGCCCGTGCGCCTTCATGGATGCCTACGATCCGGCGACCGTCTTCAGCTCGATCGACCAGCACGGCCGCTATGCCTATGGCAACCAGCCGCGCATCGGCCTCTGGAACCTGACGCGGCTTGCCGAGACGCTTCTGCCGCTCCTGTCCGAGGACCAGGAGAAGGCCGTGCGTGAAGCGAGCGAGGCGCTCGAGGCGTTCTCGAGTAAGTTCGAGGCGGCCTATCACGCGGGGCTCAGACGCAAGCTCGGGCTGCTGACGGAGCGCGAAGACGACCCGACGCTTGCCGGGGATCTTCTGAAGGCCATGGCCGAGAACCAGGCCGACTTCACCCTGACCTTCCGGCGCTTAAGCGATGCCGCTGCCGGATCCGAAGCGGACGAGGCCGTCCGAAACCTCTTCATCAATCCGCTTGCCTATGATGCCTGGGCTGCCCGATGGCGCGAGCGGCTGACCCAGGAGCCGCAGGACGCTGCAACCCGCCGGGCTGCCATGCGCGCCGTCAATCCGGCCTATATCCCGCGCAATCATCGCGTGGAGGCCGTGATCCAAGCTGCGGTGGAGCGGGACGACTTTGCTCCCTTCGAGGAGCTTCTGATGGTTCTCTCGCAGCCCTATGAGGATCAGCCGGCGTCTGCGCACTACGCCGAACCGCCGGAGCCGCACCAGCGCGTCTATCGGACCTTCTGCGGGACCTGAGGCGGCAAAGGGCCTGCGCCGCGGGGCGCAGCCTTTGCCAGGTCGCCGATCCGGACCGCCGAAGCCACCGCAACCAGTGCTTCGTCCGCGAGACGCATCAGTCCGTCCTAGGACCGAAGCGCCTTGGATGCATCGCGAGACGGCGAGGGGAGATCAGGCCGACGCCACCAAGGGGAGCCCAGCGCGTCCATCGGGTTTGAGACCCCCAATGCCATTGTGCATGTGGGGTCAAGCCGAGGCGTCGGCCCTGCTCACCGACATCGACGCCGATCGGCACATCAAGGACGTCCTGACCCTCCCAGTCATGGCTATGGTACCGGATCTCCCGTCGGCAGTAAGGGCAACGTGACGCGAGGGCCTTCCTGAACCGCCATGGACTGTCGGCAAGGTCGGGCAGAACCGCTCGCGCCCTGGCATAAGCGTCGCCATAACCGTGCATCGTCTGGACCGCCTCGAGGTCGAGCGGCATCCTCCGTGGCGTTTCGGCCCTGTAGGCAAGGAGGACAGTCTTTCGGCAGGTGCGATGCCAGCACTGGTCTTTGCGGAGAACCAGCATGAGGATCCCGTGCCGGCCGTTCCCAGACCAGTGCAGTTGGCCGCTGAGCGCGCCGGACACAAACTCAGGTATGCTTAGAGATAAGCCATCGATCTGCACCCGCGCCTCTGGGTGGCCGTGCTGATTGTTCCCGACCGTGGTTTTGAAGGCTGGCAAATATGAGTTGGGCTCGCGCCAGTAGTGGTGCAGGGCCGCGGGCTCGTGAGCGACCAGCCAGAGGGTGCGAATGCCGGAAGCGGCATAGCGTTCCTGCCGTTGGCGGTAAGCTTCCTCGCCTTGGAGCTGAACCTGGGCCTCGACGGCGACGGTCCAGGCTTTCCCTGGCCGCCGGCACAGGACATCTGCCCGCCAGTCACGGCCATCGGGCGTGGTTCCGGATTGCTCCGGGAGAGCCTCCCAGCCTGCGGCCCGGGCTCCAAGCAAGCTTTGAGCCTTGATGGAGAGATGGAGGTCGCTTTCCTTGGCCCCTGCAGACGTTTGCCCGGGAGGATGAGCGAAGAATCGTGTTCCGAGGCGTGAGACCTTGGGAATAGCCCGTCCTTTCCCATGAGGCATCCACACGTCGCGGTTACGCGTGGATCTCAGGTTCTCCCATTCGTGATCGGACAGCAGAGGTGCAACGAGCGGCTCCCCCGAGTGGGTATAGGCGAGCAGTGGCATGACGCAGCTTGTGTCACCTCAGGGAAATCGTAGGGCGTCGGCAGCAGGCTGGTACCGGCCTCGGGCGTCCGCTCGACCTTCCGCCGGACAAGTCTTGAAGGCTGGATCCGTTCAAGTGGTGGCCAGCCACTCCTGCAACTTCGTCCAGCGCTTCTTCATCTGACCACCTCTGACTGCCATTGCCACCGCCTTCTTTTGGCCCCACCAGCACGACCAGCCGCTTGCCTCGGGTGACGCCCGTGTAGAGCAGGTTGCGGGCCAGCATCGTGAAGTGCTGCGTCACCACCGGGATGATCACGGCGGGATATTCTGAACCTTGTGACTTGTGGATCGTGGTTGCGTAAGCGGGGACGAGGGTGTCGAGCTCGCCGAACGGGTAGGACACCTCCCGTCCGTCAAAGGAGGCGATCAGCGCTCCCTCTTCGTCGTCAATCCGCACCACTGTGCCGAGATCCCCGTTGAATACCTCCCGGTCGTAGTCGTTCTGGGTCTCCATCACCCGGTCACCCGGCGAGAAGCGCCACCCGAACCGCTCCACCTTCGCGGGAGGGTTGGGGTTGAGCACCTCCTGGAGCTGGATGTTGAGGTTGCGGGCGCCGAGCACACCCCGGTTCATCGGGCAGAGCACCTGAATGTCCTTCATCGGATCAAGCCCGAACCGGCGCGGCATGCGCTCCTTGATCATCTGGATGATCTTCGGCACGCCCTCCTCGGGATCGGCGATCTCGACGAAGTAAAAGTCGCTCTCGTCGCCGGCCTTGGGCGGCTCAGGCATCCGGCCCTTGTTGATCCGGTGCGCGTTGACCACGATCCGGCTTTCCGCCGCCTGCCGGAACACCTCGGTCAACCGAGCGACCGGAATGCGCTCCGAGGCGATGATGTCGGCCAGCACCTGCCCGGATCCAACCGAGGGCAGCTGGTCCACGTCACCCACCAGCAGCAGGCCCGCTGGGGCGGGAACCGCCTTCGTGAGCGCGTTCATGAGCGGCACATCCACCATCGAGGTCTCGTCCACCACCAGGAGATCGCAGTCGAGCGGGTTTTCCTCGTTCTTCGAGAAGCCGCCGTGCTTCGGGTCGATCTCCAGCAGGCGGTGGATGGTCTTGGCCTCCAGCCCGGTCTGCTCGGTCATCCGCTTGGCCGCGCGCCCCGTGGGCGCGGCCAGCGCTACCCTGACGCCCTTGGCTACCAGCAGGCGCAGGATGGTGTCGAGCAGGGTCGTCTTGCCGACACCAGGGCCGCCGGTCACCACCGCCACTTTGGCGCCGAGCACCAGCTTGAGCGCCTCGCGCTGGGAGGCCGCCAGGGTCTTGCCCGTGCGGCCCTCCACCCAGGGAATGGCCTTGTCGAGGTCGATCTCCGGCCAAGGCGCCGGGCCGGAGGCCCGTTCCAGCAGCCGGGCAGCGATGGCCTGCTCGGACAGATAGAGCCCTTTGAGAAACAGGCAGGTCTCGCCCCTGATCGTGTCCGAGACGATCTCGCCCTTGGCCAACTCCTCGACCACAGCGGTGCGGATGAGGGCCTGATCCACCTCGAGCAACTGTTCGGCCAGCCGGGTGAGCGCCTCGACGGGCAGAGCACAATGACCCTCGTCGGTAGCGGTCTGGAGCGCAAACGAAATGCCTGCCCGGATGCGCTGGGGAGCAGTCTTCTCCATCCCGAGCTTGGCCGCGATGGCATCCGCTGTTCTGAAGCCGATGCCGCGCACGTCTTTGGCCAGCCGGTACGGGTCCTCGGTCATGACCTGGACGGACTCATAGCCGTAGGTCTTGAAGATGCGCACCGCTCGTGCCGTTCCAACGCCGTGCGCATGCAGGAAGATCATGATCTCCCGCACCGCCTTCTGCTCGGCCCACCCTGAGACGATGCGGGCGGCGCGCATGGGGCCGATGCCGGGCACCTCGGTCAGGCGCTCGGGGGCGGCCTCGATGATCTCGAAGGTGTTTTCGCCGAAGGCCGCCACGATGCGCTTGGCCATGGCCGGTCCGATGCCGCGCATCTGGCCTGAGGCAAGATACTTTTCGATGCCCTCAGCGCCGGTCGGCGGCGTGGTCTTGAGAACCTCAGCCTTGAACTGAAGACCATGAGTGCGGTCGCTGATCCACAGGCCACTGGCCGTGATCCACTCGCCGGCCGACACCGCGGGGGTATGGCCCACGACGGTGATGAGATCACGCTTGCCCCGGGCATGGACTTTCAGGACCGCAAAGCCGTTTTCGGGATTGTGAAAGGTGATGCGCTCGATTGAGCCTGCGAGGGTCTCGAGTGCCGGCCTCTGATCCACTTGTGAGGGTCGAATCATCTGGTTCATGGTGCCTGCCGGGAGTCGTACCCGGCCTCTCCGAGTGTATCGCTGGATGGCACCACTGACGAGGATGCTCTCCTTTTCCGAATGGAGAATGTTCTCTGTTTGTTTCAGGGCTTTTTGCGGCGATTCGGCTTGATGCCAGCGTCATCACTGGGAAATCCCGAAACTGCCTGCAATGTTGGACGGGCAAGGGCGGAAGCCGGGCGCAGGGAGGGTTCTGCCCGGTATCCACAGACAAAAAATAAGATGGTTAACGAGGGCCTAACGCCGCTGTACCCAAGGTCTGGATGCGGATCAGGAGGTCAAAATGGAGAACGGAACCGACGGCGGGCGAGCGTTAGCAACGAGCGATGCCGAACTCCTGCGCCGGATCGGACAAGATCTCCGCTCGATCTACGCAGAGGTCATCAGGCAACCGCTCCCTCCGCGCATTCAGGCAACTCTGGCTCTGATTGATCGCGAGCAGAGGCTGACGGAACAGCCTCGTCGCGCATTGCCGTACTGAAATCCGTCTGGACCCTCATGGCAGCGGACCAAACCATGAGGTCAAGCCTGCCGCAGCAACCGAGCCTGTGGTTCGGGGGCACTCATCAGGCAGAGGGCTGTCCGAGCAGGCGCATGTTGGATCTGGCCGCTTCAGGATCCGGACGCGGGGGGCGCGCTGAACCAGCTCAAGCCGCCTTCAGGTTGACCGCCGCTTCGGCAAGTTGGGTCAGAAGCTCGTCGGTCTTCTTTTCCTCTTGAAGCGTCTGCTCAAGCAGTTTGACCGCCCTCTTCATGCCGAGCTGTCCGGCCCAGGTCCTGAGTGTGCCGTAGCGCGAGATCTCGTAATGCTCGACCGACTGTTGAGCGGCAATGAGGGCAGCGTCGAGCGCCTCAGAATCTTTGAAGTCCTGCATGAGATCCTTGCTTTCCTCAACGAGCCCCTGAACGGCCTCACACGTTTTGCCCCGCGCGGGCTTCTCGAGCATTTCGAACACCTGCTCCAGGCGTTCGATCTGAACCTCCGTCTCGTCACGATGCTTTTCGAGAGCTTGGCGGACCTGATCCGACTCCGCGGCTTTCGCCAGTTTCGGCAGGGCTCTCAGAACCTGCTTCTCGGCGTGATACACGTCCTTCAGCGCATCCAGGAAAAGATCGACGAGGGTTTTTCTGCTTCGCCGGGATGGGGATCTCCCTACAGGTAATCCCCACCAACCGATCTCCTTACCGCCTCTTCCCGAACCTTGTCCCGCATCATGGACGTCGCCGCAAAGCCCCGACAATCGGACCCATGGGCAGGAGCGAGTCCATGCGTTCCAGTGCAGGCGCGTACAGGCTGGAAACGCTGCCGTCCAGGAACAAGGCGTTGGCGCAGCCCAGGTGATCGCGGAACAATCGGGCGAACGCGCTGAATGTGACAGGATCGTCTGATATCGCGAACACGACCGTGTGCTGGTCTTTCACTCCGATGCCGTTGCGGATCTTCAAGGATGTGCTCTGCTCCGAAAACTTGGGATGAATGCGCCCATTGATGACGAGCATCGGGCCTGATTGTGTCGCGTGATCCGGCCTGATCTTCCGCTTGAGATAGGTATCCGTCTCCAACACGCCGGCCCGATTGCCTTTGACAAAAAAGACGCCGTTGGGCTTGAGGTGGAAGTTTCCGGGGCCGTTTCGGGTGTTGGCCGCCTTCAGCTCCTTGCCGTTCTCGACGTAAAGTCCCACCGGTGAGCGATCCTCGTGGTACATGCCCGCATTCATCGCGAGGGCGAGGCGTGAACCCTCCGGCGTGTCTTTCAAGCGGCTGAACGAGCCGAGCACATCCCCGTCCGGCCCGCGCCAGAACAGCCTCACGTCGTACCGGCGCAGATCCACTGTGCAGACCACGAAGGCGCTGTCCGCAAACCGCACCGGCCGGCACGGATCAGGATCGGGTTGCGCTGCCGACCGTTCGGCAAACAGCCCAAGGGACACGAGAATCCCGGACAGCAGGATAAGGGTCCGGCACGCCACCCGGCTCAGGCTGCAGCTGATCACTTTCATTCGTTTCTCAGAGTCTTTCCTGCCGCTTGCGCGCCAATCAATCCTGGTTCCGGGACAACATGGATCAATGCACTTCAGGCGCAAGACTCAGTGCGTGAGGTACCGTTCCCGCAGGTGAGCGCGGAAGACCTCCGCCGTCAGCGGCTGCCCGGTTGCGGCAGCCACAAGCTGGTCCGTGGTCATCAGACTGCCTTTCGCATGGACGTTGGCGCGCAGCCAGCTCCGAAGCGGCGCGAAATCACCCTTCTCTAGACCTGGGAGGATGTCCGCATCCGCCTGGCAGGCAGCCCTGAAGAGTTGAGCCGCCGTCATGGCCCCGAGCGTGTAGGTCGGGAAGTATCCCCACGCGCCACCAGGCCAATGGATATCCTGCAGGCAGCCCAGGCTGTCATCGGGCACCGTGAGGCCGAGAAGCTTTTTGATCTCCTCGTTGAAAGCGGACGGCAGGTCCTCGATCAGGAGGTCGCCGGCGATCAGCGCCTTCTCAAGCGTGTAGCGGACCAGGATGTGCGCCGGATAGGTGATCTCGTCGGCATCCACGCGGATAAAGCCCGGCTCCACCCTGGTCAGGATCCGATGAAGGTTCTCCGGGCTCCAGGCTGGACCCTCTCCCTGGAACGTCTCCCGCACGAGGGGAGCAAGATAGGTGACGAACTCCCGGCTCCGGCAGGCCTGCATCTCGATGAGCAGGGATTGGCTCTCGTGCAGGCTCATGCCACGCGCCAGCCCGACCGGCTGACGGCGCCACGTTTCCGGGCGGCCTTGCTCATAGAGAGCGTGACCGGTCTCATGAAGCACCCCCATGAGCGCGCTCATGAAGTTTGCCTCGCTGTAGCGGGTGGTGATCCGGACGTCGCCCGTGGATCCGCCGCAAAAGGGGTGCAGGCTCACATCGAGCCGGCCCTGGTTGAAATCAAATCCCACGGCCTTCATCAACTGCTCCCCAATACGCCGCTGATCATCGACAGGGAAGGGGCCGTTGAGTGGCTGGATGGCAGGGAGGCGCTTCTGCCGCTCCTGCGCCTCCCGAACCAGCACCGGCAGCTCGGCGCCGAGTTCGGCAAAAAGGGGATCAATGGCAGCTTGGCGCAGACCGGGATCGTAGCTGTCGAGGAGAGCGTCGTAAGGGGACAGTTCCAGCGCCTCGCCCTTGGCTTGGCCGATCTGCTGCTGGAAGGAGAGCACCTGCGCCAAGTGCGGGAGGAGGAGGGCGAAATCGCCGTTCTGACGGGCTTCTCGCCATACCAGCTCCGCCCGGGACACCGCTCTGGAGTTGGCCTCAACGAGATCGGCTGGAACCGCGGCGGCATGGAGGTAGATCCGCCGCATCTCACGCAGGTTAGCGCGTTGCCACTCGTCGAGATGGTCGCTGTCCTGCTCCGCCTGGCCCAGGAGGTCGCCCGTGTCGGGTGCGGTGAGGAGCTCATGGGCGATGCCCTTGAGGGTTGCGAGTTGATCGGAGCGGCTGTCGGCGGCCCCCTGGGGCATCATGGTCTCCGTGTCCCATTGCAGAATGCCGAGTGCGTCCTCGATCGAGCCGATACGGGCAAAGCGTTCTTCCAGCGATTTGTAGGCTTGCATGTGGGCGTGACTTCCGTCCTCGGGTTGATCTTGCGGGCGAGTGGGCGGGCAGAGCGAACCCGCTGCCGGCCCGGTGAAAGCATCGGGGCCGTCGTTGAGTTTGTCTCAGGGGTGCTGCCCTGGCCTTATTCTGGCTGCTTGTGGATCGGGTCGACCCAGTAAACCTCCTCCGGCTGCTCAACCGGGTCCACATCGGTGATGTTCACCACGACGGCTTCGTTGTCGCTGCGCACCAGCACGCATTCGAGGGGCTCGTCGGGACTGGCGTTGATCTCCTGATGGGGGACAAAGGGCGGCACATAGATGAAGTCTCCGGGTCCGGCCTCAGCGACGAACTCCAGCCGCTCGCCCCAGCGCATACGAGCCTTGCCCCGCACCACATAGATGACGCTCTCCAATTCGCCGTGATGGTGCACCCCGGTCTTGGCGTTCGGCTGGATCGAAACCGTGCCCGCCCAGATCTTCTGGGCTCCCACCCGGGCATGATTGATCGCGGCCTGGCGAAACATGCCCGGGGTCTGGGCCGTGTTCGGATCGAGGCGGTCGCCCTTGATCACCTGGACGCCGTGGTGCTTCCAGTGCTCGTGCGGATCGTGGCTACTGTCATGGTCGTGGTCTGTCATGGCGCTCTCCGGGACGGTTTGGCCTTTTGTGCTTGCGGTGATCACGAGCAAGGAGCCGAGGGGGAGGAAGCCCGTTTCAGGGCCCCGGTGCGGCGTTTTACTGCTCGTCGGACATATGCTCCATCCAGGTGACGTGGGCTCCCTGCCAATGTTTCTCGCCCGGCGGGATCCAAACGGCGTCGTGCGGCCGGATCTCCCGGACAGCTCCACCCAAAGGTCTAAAACCGACCGCCTCTGGAGATGACATGCAGGGTCTGGCCCAGCGGGTGCGTATGGCAGGCGGTGCGGGCCACCCGGTTCAAAGCTCACACGAACGGCGCGAACCCGGGCAGGCGGCGGCGCGTCGACGATCGCGGCGTGCCACATCCTGTTGGAACAGGCATTTGCAGGAGCGCGCCTGGTTGCGATCGAACCGGCAACTCGGATGTCCATGGGGGATCTCCTCAAGAGCGTTTCGCCGTTACACGGCTGATATGACTCAAGACTCCGAGCTGGAGCGTGCTCGGCTTCGGACCTGCACGGGGAGACCATGCACGTGCGGCAACGTTCGCAAAGAAACCAACCCGGCTACGGTAAACCCTTGGCTCGACGAGGGCACCATAATCCAGTACCCGCGGCGCTTGCTTGCGGAAGTGAGGTGCTATTGCGCCAAGCTTGGTCAGCCTAAGGAGGCTTTGATCCGAGCCAGCCCCTCCTTGGTCAGCGGGTCAATTCTGAGGAGATTATGCCCCCCGGACGAAACCCGCTTCGAGAAAGCGAGGCGCACGTAGCCACCCCCATGGAGGGGGAGGAAGTACACGCCGTCGGACTCTCCCGCCAGGTAGCAGCGCAGTCCGACGTAGAAGCTCTCCTCGTATCCTTTGATCGCGCGGCGGATCGCCGGGTGGATGACAAGCGTCGTCTGCTTGCTTTCACAGACCTCTTCAACGGCCTCAAAACTCAACACGACTGAACCTCCGAGCGGCCAAGCAGCCTATGGGTTTAACGTTGCTCCCGAGGATCCGGTTCTCTCCGGGCTCACCTATCCGAAAGGATGGGCTTGCAGCTCTCCCGGCAGCATGATTATCTCCCGTTAGCACTCTTATGCGTCGAGTGCTAACAGCGCTGCCTGACGCAGACGAGTGCCTTGATTCTCAGAACGAGGAGGCCCTCATGACCTTTCGTCCTTTGCACGACCGCGTTGTCGTCCGCCGCATTGAGGCCCAGGAGAAGACGGCCGGCGGCATCATCATTCCCGATACAGCTAAGGAAAAGCCCCAGGAGGGCGAGATCATCGCCGTCGGACCTGGTGCCCGTGACGAGAGCGGCCGGGTGACCCCGCTCGACCTCAAGGTTGGGGACCGCGTGCTCTTCGGCAAGTGGTCCGGCACCGAGGTGCGCATCGATGGTCAGGACCTCCTGATCATGAAGGAATCCGACATCATGGGCGTGGTCGAACAGATCGCCGAAGCCCAGAAGGCCGCTTAAAACAGCTCAGGCCCGACCAGAGAAGAAATCACAGGAGGTTAGCTCATGGCTGCCAAAGACGTAAAATTCTCCACTGATGCTCGCGATCGCATGCTGCGCGGCGTCGACATCCTCGCCAATGCGGTGAAGGTCACGCTGGGCCCCAAGAGCCGCAACGTGGTGCTGGAAAAGAGCTTCGGGGCTCCGCGCATCACCAAGGACGGCGTCACCGTCGCCAAGGAGATCGAGCTTTCCGACAAGTTCGAGAATATGGGCGCCCAGATGGTGCGCGAAGTGGCGAGTAAGACCAGCACGGTAGCGGGCGATGGTACCACGACCGCGACGGTGCTGGCCCAGGCCATCGTTCGTGAAGGCGCAAAGGCTGTGGCCGCCGGGATGAACCCGATGGACCTCAAGCGCGGCATCGACACGGCGGTGGCTGAAGCCGTGAAGGACATCCAGGCCCGCGCCAAGAAGGTCGCCTCGTCCGAGGAGATCGCCCAGATCGGCACCATCTCGGCTAACGGCGATGCCGAGGTCGGCCGTATGTTGGCGGAAGCCATGCAGAAGGTCGGCAACGAGGGTGTCATCACCGTCGAGGAAGCCAAGACGGCGGCCACCGAACTGGATGTGGTCGAGGGCATGCAGTTCGACCGCGGCTATCTCTCGCCGTACTTCATCACCAACGCCGAGAAGATGGTGGCCGAGCTCGAGGATCCCTACATCCTTATCCATGAGAAGAAGTTGTCATCGCTCCAGACGATGTTGCCGATCCTTGAGGCTGTCGTGCAGACCGGCAAGCCCTTGCTGATCATCGCCGAGGATATCGAAGGCGAGGCGCTCGCCACCCTCGTGGTCAACAAGCTGCGTGGCGGCCTGAAGATCGCCGCCGTGAAGGCTCCTGGCTTCGGCGATCGCCGCAAGGCCATGCTGGAAGACATCGCGATCCTCACCAAGGGCCAGACCATCTCCGAAGACCTCGGCATCAAGCTGGAGAATGTCACCCTCGACATGCTCGGCCGGGCCAAGACCATTCGGGTGGAGAAGG
Organism: Microvirga tunisiensis; assembly: GCF_009296175.1. GTDB lineage: Bacteria > Pseudomonadota > Alphaproteobacteria > Rhizobiales > Beijerinckiaceae > Microvirga > Microvirga tunisiensis. Next base: position 14,532 of record NZ_VOSK01000079.1, read on the forward strand.
AAAACACCACCATCGTCAGCGGGGCCGGTGACCGGTCGGACATTGAGGCGCGCATCCAGCAGATCAAGGCGCAGATCGAGGAGACCACCTCGGACTACGATCGCGAGAAGCTGCAGGAGCGCCTTGCGAAGCTCGCCGGCGGTGTCGCGGTCATTCATGTTGGCGGTAGCACCGAGATCGAGGTGAAGGAGAAGAAGGACCGTGTCGACGATGCGCTGCACGCCACTAAGGCGGCGGTTGAGGAAGGCATCGTGCCTGGGGGCGGCACGGCTCTGCTGCGCGCCAAGGCGGCAGTCGCCGAGCTGAAGAGTGACAATCCAGACATTCAATCCGGGATCAGCATCGTGCTGCGGGCGCTGGAGGCTCCGATCCGCCAGATTGCCGAGAACGCCGGTGTCGAGGGCTCGATCGTCGTCGGCCGGATCACCGACAATGCGCAGTCCGAGACGTTCGGGTTTGATGCCCAGGCCGAGGAGTTCGTCGATCTGGTCCAGGCCGGCATCGTCGATCCGGCGAAGGTCGTCCGTACGGCTCTGCAGGACGCCGCCTCAGTTGCCGGCCTGCTCGTCACCACGGAAGCCATGGTGGCCGAGCTGCCGAAGAAGGAAGCCGCTCCAGCCATGCCGGGCGGTGGCATGGGTGGCGGCATGGGGGGCATGGACTTCTAAGTCCTGCTCCTTTCATCTCACTGGAAGGGCTCCGGATCACTCCGGGGCCTTTCCGTTTGTGCCGTGCGTTTTGAAGTTGGCGATCGCACAGGTGACGATTGGACGGATAGGCCCGCCGCATTGTGCCGGCTGCAAGACCAAGTTGTTGACCGTCCCCCTCTGGAACAGCCGCGTCGATCCTGGCCCAGCGAAGGCGCTCAGGAGGGAAGCCGGCCGAACGCTTCTCGTCCAACCTTGCCCGGGGCAATAGTTGCGTCAGCGATTGGTGAGCGGGAGCACGCTGGATCCAGCCGTGTTGGTGCCCTTGGCCGGCTCGACCCTACTGAGGACAGCGGGCGAGACGTTCCACTTCTGCCCAGAGTCGGTGATCACCGTCACAGTCTTCTGGTTGTAGCGCGTCAGCATGCCCTCAAGACGACCCTGGCCGGGAGGTTGGAAGGTGACACGGTCCCCAATCCTGAATTCCAGCATCTCTACATGAGCGCGCATCTGGTCGAGAAAGCGCAGGCGCTCGACGATGCGGTGGTTGAGATCGATGAGCTCGGCCTCGGTCAACTGGTCAATATCGATCGTCATAGAGGTGCCATAGCTTAGCCCCTGGCTAGGGCTATCGAGCGAATGTCTGGCCAGGGCTTTTGCATGTCAAGCGCCCGATGCATCCTCCAAGCGCTGTCGTGCGGAGAGGCTGTATTACATGATCGGAGGAGCATGCGCGCGAAAGAGGCCCAGATGAATCGAAAGGGCAAGAGATGTCGTCGGCGCAATGGGCAAGGCGAGCCTCTGGGCGAACAGGTCGGCAGGCGGTATGCGCGACACCACACGGGACTAGGATGCCTGGGGCGGAGCGGCCCGATCACCTTCTCCGCCACGCGGCAATTGCCAGCCTCGCACCAGGCCAGAGAACAGCCAGAGCATCGCTCCAACCGCGACTGCAGCCATCGCCCACCAGAGCACGGTCGACAGCGCCGCTGCGTCGATGACCGGCCAGGGATGTTGCGCGAGTTCGGCACCGCGTTCCGTCATCCAGTGCCAGGCCGTATGCGCCACCAGTGCCGACAGGATAATCGTGCCGATCCTTTCGGGCACCACATACTTGAACAAGAGACCAAGCGCCGGCACCGCGACCGCCAGCACGACCAGCTGGCCGACCTCCACACCGACATTGAACGCCAAGAGTGAGGTGATCAGGTGCGAGCCGGCAAATTGCAGGCGTTCGCTCAGAAGGAACGAGAAGGCGAAACCATGCACGAGGCCAAATGCGAAGGCGACGAACCAGCGCCGCTCGGTGCTGGGGCCGACGATGTTCTCCAGCGCCATATAGAGGATTGAGATCGCAACCAGCGTCTCGATCAGTGGCGTGAACCACAAGGCGTTCGGCGCCAAGCCATAGGCGGAAGCGATCAGCGTGATCGAATGAGCGATCGTAAAGGCGGTCACCACGACGGCGAGCGGGCGGAAGCGCCGGAATGGGATGACCAAGGCGAGCAGGAAGAGAAGATGGTCGATGCCTCCCAGGATGTGGCGGAAGCCGTCCTCGGCAAAAAGCAGGAACGCCTGCAGCCAGCTCGGATCGAGGTGCACAATGCCGACATCGGCGTGAACGTCGAACACACGCTCCGGGCTGTCAGGTGCCAGGAAGCGCATCATGATGTTGACCTGGAGCCCGAGGCGGGTCAGTCCTGGCCGGATGGCGAAATCGGATTGGTCCGACTGAATCGTATATTCATAGGCGACGTCCAGCAGACCCTGCTTCCAATAGATCTCCGTGTCCGCTGGCAACGGACTGCTTTGGATGTGGGCCAGCGCCTGGTCATAGCTCGCAAAGGAACGGTCGGAGGCCAGCGACACCCGCGCGCCGACAAGCTGGGGCTTCCCCAGCAATGCGCCGTTCTCGTAGACCTCGACGAAATCGCGGATCCAGATCTGGGCGGCGTGCTGCAGCGACACGTCGATCCGCGACAGGTCCAGGAATCCGTTGGGCTTGAGCGGCACATCGACGTCGCGCAGCGACTCCATCGGCGCCCGCACCAGGAAGGTCAGTGTCTTGCCCTCCGACTTCAGGAAAGCCAGGACCGTGACCTCGTTGGGCACTTCATGGGCTGACGTGCGCATGGGCCAGCCAATCAGCAGGGCGGCTGCGATGATGAATGCAAAGACGATCCTAAGGGGCGCCATGATTCTCGATGGTTCTCGACAGCAGAGCCCAGCTTGGCTACATTTCAACATATTGACAAGAGCGGCGCCAAGCTGCCCGGCAAGGGGGCCGGGAGGAAACAAAATGAGACAGCTCTTCTGGAGTCGCAGGGCGTTAGTCGGTGTAAGTTTCCTGGCGGTGATGGCGGCGCTCGGCACGGGCCAGCTCCTGCTGCAGAAGGCGATTGCGCAGGGCAAGGAGGCCCCGCGCTTCGAGGTCGATCCGTTCTGGCCAAAGCCGATGCCCAACAATTGGGTGCTCGGCCAGACGATCGGCGTGGCGGTCGACTCGCGCGACCATATCTGGATCGTCCACCGCGGCTCGGACCCGGCCGCTCTGGACAATACGGAGTTGGCCGTTCCGATCACTGGCAACCGCGCCGGCCAACGTGTCGGCGAATGCTGCAATCCCTCGCCCCCGATCATGGAGTTCGACCAGGCGGGCAATCTCGTGAATGCTTGGGGCGGCCCCTCTCCGACGAGAGAGTATGAGTGGCCATCGTCCAATCACGGCATCGCAGTCGATGCAGAAGGCTTCGTCTATATCGGCGGCAATGGCGCCGGCGATGCGCACGTCCTGAAATTCACCCGCGACGGCAAATTCGTCGCCCAGTGGGGCCGGGCGGGTGCTCGCCAGGCGAAGGCCGCGGCTGCGGCCTCGGATCCACTGGCCGGGTATGCCGGCGTAGCGCCGAGCGGCGGCGTTCCCGCCGCGGGCGCGGCGACTCCCGTCGCGGGCACTGCCGCTCCTTCGGCGGGGGCGGCTCCTGCTTCGGGCGCCGCCACGCCTGCCCCGGCCGCCGCGCCGACCTATCAGGCCAACAGCCATGATCAGGAGAGTTTCGGTCGGGTCGCAAAGATCGACCTCGTTGAGAACGCCAACGAAGCCTACCTCTCGGATGGCTATCTCAACCATCGTGTGGCCGTGGTCGACATGGATACGGGCAAGATCAAGCGCTACTGGGGGGCCTACGGCAAGCCGCCGACTGACGAGGTCCTGCCGCCCTACAATCCAGCAGCTCCGGTGGCCCAGCAGTTCGCCAATCCCGTGCACTGCTCCAATGTCTCAAATGACGGCTTGGTCTATGTCTGCGACCGCGCGAATGATCGTATCCAGATCTTCCGCACCGATGGGACCTTTGTCAAAGAGGTGTTCGTCGCCACGCAGACCTTGGCCGACGGCTCGGTGTGGGACATCGACTTCTCCCATGATCCCGAGCAACGGTTCCTCTACGTCGCTGATGGCGTGAACGAGCATGTGCGCGTATTCAATCGCCAGACCATGGAAGAGCTGTACAATTTCGGCTATGGCGGCCGTCAGCCAGGCATGTTCCTCGGCGTGCACTCTATCGCCGTGGACTCCAAGGGGAACATCTACACGACAGAAACCTATACGGGTAAGCGCCTGCAGAAATTCGTCAACAAGGGTGTCGGTCCGGTCTCAACGGTGAATGCGGCTATGCCCTGGCCCGCGCCGTAGTTCGGCTCAAACTCGCCTCGGCGTCGGCTTCCCGATCAGGGCCGGCGCCATGGCTATTCGTCTCTGCCGGAAGCTACATTGCGCGATCATGAGCCCCAACGTGGGTCCTTTGCCCTTGACTCAGTCGGCCTCCTCACGGACGCAGACGCTCGCTTCGGTTTATCATTGCTGTTGCCGGCGCGGGCGGCAGGACGGCGGCCTTTTGGAGTGCCAGCCCGGTTCTTTTCTGGAGGATGCTGCGCCTTTGACGAGTGCTCATCAAGAAAAGTTCGGCAAGCGGTGAAGTCAGCTAGCACCGTGGGTGGACACTCTATCCCTTTCTGTTCAGCAAGTGACCGTGCATAGCGCGCCATCGCCTCAGTTGGAGGACGCGGGCCGTTCTGCTGCGCTGCCCTTGCAGGTTCGGCTGATCGTTGGGGGCATGCTGATCCAGGAACGTCCGGCAGATAGCACTATTGGTCTTGAGCCCTCGGGGCAGTTTCAAGCCTCGCTGCGCAGCAATCGACGTCGCGAAAGCAATCATTGCCTTTGTTGGTGGTTTCGCGTCTGCTGTGGAGGGTGTCGGAACGCAAGTTGGATCAAGAGCGACAGTGTCCGATTGGCCAATCGTCGTGATCAGCTCACTCACACGGCTTCGGGTTCGCTCCTGATAGGCTGCGGCTTTACCGATCGCCTCAGTTCGCGAGGATGCACGCCCAATCTCGGCCAGATCCGCCTCGAACATCGCCCTGCCAACTGGGTCACCATAGGCGGGAAAAACACGCCGAACGGCTGAAATAAATGCGAGACCAACTTCCGTCACCTGGATCGGCGGGTCCTTACCCTTCAGCAACTCAACATACTGGCTCTTCTGGAGCTTGGGCAGGATCGTATCGCGGGTCGCGGCGGTCCCGAGACCCTTGGGCTCGTTCGGATTCGCCGGGTTCTCGAGAGCAGCTTTAAGTGTCGGGTCTTCTACCTGATCGACGAGGCGCCCCATGACGACGGGTAACTCGCCGCGGGTGATCCGACGTGGTGGTTCGGTTTTGGCTGTCTCGATCCGGGCATCGGCTGCTTTTCCAGGCCCGTGATCCCGTATGGGTGGGAGGCGCCCTGTGGTGGGCTCCTCGTCCGGCTTTACCTTGCCGGGGGACAGTCTCGTTGTCCTCGTCGGCGTCAGCTCCATAGACGGCGCGCCAGCCTGGCGACTTGATCACGCTGCCACTGATTGAAAATCGCTTTGGGCCAAGTGGCGTTGGGACCTGCGCAGTGATTGTGGTGCGCGCATCGATGCCATCAGGCAGGTGGGCTGCCAGAAAGCTCTTGGCGACCAGTTCCCAGAGGCGGAGATGCTCTGCGCTGATGCTCACCGCCTGGGGCACCTTGCGCAGCGGCACGATCGCGTGGTGCTCGCCTGGGTCCTTGACGTAGTGGCCCTTGCTGCCTTTGCGAAACACCAGATCGCCCGTGGCTGGCACGAGGCTAGCAAGATCGGTCAGGGCTCCGACTATGCTGCCGATCACCGCGGCAGCGTCGCCTATCTGGCTCTCGGGCAGGTGCTCAGACTCAGTGCGGGGGTAAGTGAGATATCCCTGATCGTAGAGGTCCTGCGCGAGTTTTGCCGTGTGTTGCGGATCCCAGCCGAAGCGCTTGGCGCAGCGTCGGGCGAGGGTGTCTTTTGAGAACAGGCGAGGGGGCGATCGGCGCACATCCTTCTGCTCGACACCCAGCGGTCCTGACCAGCTTGCGGCGGCCTGCTGGATCGTCTCGGCAACCTGCTTGTCGAGGATCTTGTCCTTCGGTGCATGCCAGAGGGTTATCTCGGCGCCATTCTCTGTTGTAACGACCAGAGCAATCTTAAAATAGTCCTGTGGGACGAAATCGCGGATGCGCTTCTCCAGGTCGGCAAGGATCGCAAGCGTTGGCGTCTGCACACCGCCAAAGCGCCATGGCTCACGGAAGGCCGGTGGGCGCAACCGCAATGAGATGGCGCGTGTGCCGTTGAGACCGAGATAATAGTCCTCATACTGGCGGCACAAGGCTTCAAGATAGGCGGCATAGTCCCGCTCACCCGAGTCCGGCTCCTTGGCCATGGCAGCAAAGGCGCGTCGGATCGAGACTTCATCAAGAGCTGCCAGCTTCAGACGATCTACCCGACCGCGATAGCCAAGGTGCTCAAGCACCTCCCAGGCGATCATTGAGCCTTCTCGGCCAGGGTCCGTGGCGATGATGACCCGCTCTACGCCTTGGAGAGCCTGCTTGATCGCCTCGACCTTCGGCTTGTGCGACTGGCCGGAGCGATTAGTGCCGTAGGTGACAGGAATGCGCTCGAGCACGATCGGGAGGGTGTCGAAGCGCCAGGGCTTCCACTCGTCCCGTACATTGCCGGGCTCCTCAGCCGCCAAGAGGTGGCCCTCGGCCGAGACGCAGACTGTGCTCGGCGATTTGAAAAAGCGCTGCAGCTGACGCATGGCCGAAGGCTTCTCGAAGAAGAACAGTGTGCGCGATGCCGTGTGAGTGGCCATGGCCCGAGCGTATCCACTCCGATGGAGGCGTAGCCGCAACTAACGCAGGCTACGCCAAGGGAACAGATCGGGAACAATAGCCGACGGATCAGACTGGGTCAATGACGGAGCCCGTGGTGACCAAAACGGAGACGCTGTCTTCTGTCCGGCCGCCAGATGATCCTGCACACCGCCCCGCAGAGGGAGGTGTCACGGCAGGTTGATGGCAGCAACGGCTCGTCTGAACCCTTTGTGGTCAACTGAACGAGGGTTCGGCCGCCCAGGTCGGGAGCCGTTGGGATCCAGAACCACGACCGAGAGGCTCATCATGTTCGGCTTTAGGGCTGGCGCCCGAGGTTAATCGGTGGGACCGGTATCAGAATGTGCGAACAAGCGGCTCCAAGCAGCCCGCCGCCGCCGGGCCGCGGTCCAGGCATAGCGGGGATCGCCCTCCAGCAGGTGGAAATGATCGACAAGGCGGTTACGCTCCAGCCAGGCTAACGCAGCCTCCAGCTCCGGCAGGGTCATCCGGGCTCGTCCCTTGTTGCCGAGCACCCGCTTCAACGCGGCATTGTAGCGGTGGTACAGCCCCTCTCCGCTATGCGGCACCCGCCGATTGGCCTCGTCCTCTACCGCCTGAGCCGCCACGGCCTCGCTGATGCGGGTCCGCAGGCGCCGCTCTGCCGCGGATGGAGATTCGGTCACGGGCGTTGGGGCGACCTGTCGTTCCGGGCGGACCTCATCGAAGGCTGGGCCCGGTTTCAGGCTCGCATAGCGCAGCCCCAGCGCATTGCTCTCCAAAGGCGTGATCCCGCGTCCTTCCCCCTCGTCCCGATGCATGGCGAGATGTTCGGCAAGCCAGGACGGTATCCCGGCCTCAGCATTGCGCCGACGCTGGCGCGCCAGCATTCCCTGTTCGGTTTCGATACCGCGGCGGAAACGGGCAAACAGCGGATCGTCCGGGTGGAACACAAGGGCGCTCTGACTCTCGTAGGGACCGGCGTGGGGATCCACCCGTGTGGCCCGGGCAATCATCTGCTCGAGCCAGGGGCGGCTGCGGATGTGGGTCAAGGCGGCTACAACCGCCACCTCCGGCGCATCAAGACCCTCGTAGGCCATGGCCACCGTGACCAGGATTGCGGGTTCCGCCATGAGCCGGAAGGCGGCCAGAGCCTCGGGGGCGCTCCGCTCATCGGAGGTCGCCAGCCGCACTTCGCGCTCGGCCTGCTGAGGCGGCATCCAGCACCGCAGCATCTCGCAGTAGCGGCGGGCGCTGCGCTGATCAGGAGCCACCACGAGCAGCTTGCCCAAGCCCTGGGCGGTCTCTCCGACAGCGAGCCCGCGCTCTGCCCGGCGGTGGGTCCGAAGGTTGCGCGTGGCTCGGAAAGCCTCCTGCAGCAACTCGCGGGCAAAGCCGGTGCGCAGGGCGGTGAAGAGGGCCGGGCGGGTGGTTACGGTCGGGTACCGCCCCGACAGGCGGTGCGGACCGAGCCGGACACCTTCCGTCGCCGTTCGTCCCGCCTGCAGCCAACTCGCTTCGCCATCCAGCGCGCCGAAGGTGACGGGAAGCACCGCGCGCTCCGCCACCGCCTGAGCCCGGGAATAGCCGATGATCGCCCAACCGGGAGCTTCCAGATCGACCTCCTGCGTGCCAGCTTCCGGTCCGGTGCGGTAGGGCAGCCGGAGGATCCGGCGGCCATCCGCCCGTTCCAGGGTCCCGGAGAGGAGCAGGCGCACGGTGGCGGATTCAAGCAGCGGCAGCAGCGCCCGGCTCCAGGCCGAGGCATCCTCGCTCGAGGCGGGGGCTTGACCGGATGATAGCGGGGCAGCCGGCTCATCCTCGCCGAGGTTGGGCAGATGATGCACCTCATCCACCACCAGTAGGGTGCGGTGGCGGCGGACCTCGGCTAGGTGCAGGTCCGGGGCTGCCGCGATGGCCTGGTAGGTGGTGACGTAGCCGGCAAGGCCGCGGCTGGGGTCGGGTTCGTTGTCGGCTGCACGAACCGAGAGGGCGTGGCCGAGCGTGGTGCGCCAGACCGGATCAGCAAAGGCCTCTTCGGCCTGGAGGCGAAGGCTGTCGCGAGGCACGACCCAGCAGATCCGCTCGACCCGGCCGACCCCGATCAGGCGCGCTGCGGCGATGACCGGGAGGAGGGACTTGCCGCCGCCAGGGGTCACCGCCGCGAGGATGTCGGTGCCCCCTGACGCTTCGCCATGGGCCATGGCGGCCACAAGGTTGGCCAGAGCGGCTTGGTGGGCTCGCAAGGGGGACCTGTGAGACGTGACCATCAGGAGCGGTCCAGGGGCAAATCACCGGCCTCTAGTGTTCTGTCACTGACGAGTGATTCCGAAATCCGATCCGACGTGCGATCCTGCTCTGATGGGCAAGATCGAACGCATTGAGGTTCCCGCCGCTGATCGAGATCGCTTGGAGAGCTTGGTCGGTGACCGCAACACATCCCAGAAGGTCGTCTGGCGGGCTCGGATTGTTCTGCTGGCTGGTGAGGGCCTGCGCGCTACCGAGGTCGCCGGCCGCGTCGGCACGAGCACTCTGACGGTGAGGCGCTGGCGCCGCCGCTATGCGCAGGCGGGCGTCGACGGGCTTCTCAAGGACGCCACCCGCCCGCCAGGGCGCAAGCCCCTGACGGCCGCGGTGATCCAGCGGGTTGTCGACATGACCCTGCATGAGAAGCCGCCGCGAGCGACGCAGTGGAGCGTGCGCTCGATGGCCGCTGTCACAGGCCTGTCCCACACCAGCGTGCAGCGGATCT
>NZ_VOSK01000007.1 GCF_009296175.1 Microvirga tunisiensis
GCAAGGCCCAGGATCATGTTGTTGTAGACGCCGAGCATGAAGGTACGCAGGCCCTGGTCGACCTGAGCCTCCGTCCGGGCAAAGCCGGTGCCATAGGCGGTTTGGTTTTGCTCATACGGTTGCATCGGAGCCCTTTCTCACGGTGTCCCGTTGATGTTCCCTCGAAAGGCTGGGAAGTCAGCCCTCGGCCGGCGCAAGTTTTCGACGGCACCTGAAATATGAGAGGGCTGACTTCATTCCGCAAGGGGGAGCGTCAAGCTTCAAACCTTCGTGAAGAAGAAGAATGAAGAGCAGAATGAATGCTGCTCCTCGTTCGGCTTTCCGCGATCCTTTATAACGGCCCGAGCCGCGCTCGGCTTTAAACATTTCTCAAGTATGAAGCCGGCTTTTGACTTAAGATCCGCCAGGTTCCCATCAGGCCTAATCCGACGCTCACGAGCACGGCGAGCAGGGAAGCCAGCACGGCTCCCGAGAGATCTAACGTAAAGCTTAGGTTCATGACCCGGGTGATGATAAAATAGGACGCGACCGTGCCCGCCAGCAGGCCGAACACGGCCGTGGCCAAGCCCAGCAATCCATATTCGAGCGCATAGGCGGAGATCAGCCGGGCCCGCGTGGCGCCCAGGGTCTTCAGCACAACCGCATCGTAGAGGCGCGCCCGGTGGCCCGCCGCCAGGGCGCCGGCGAGAACCAGAAGGCTTGCGATCAGCGCGATGGAACTGGCGCCGCGAATCGCCATGACGAGTTGCGAAACCACGTCGTTCACCGCCTCCAGCGCGTCCTTCACCCGCACGCTGGTGACCATGGGATAGGCCTGAGCGGAGCTTCTCAGGATACGGGCGTCGAGCGCCGCGTCCGAGCCGTTCGGGAAGGTGACCGTGGCCAGATGCATATGCGGTGCGCCGGCAAAGGCGTTGGGCGAGAACACCATGACGAAGTTGATGCCCATGGAGCGCCATTCGATCTCGCGCAGGTTGGCGATGGTGGCGCTGATGTTGCGCCCGAGCACATTGACGGTGATCTCGTCCCCGATCTTCAGCCCGAGACCTTCCGCGATCTTGCGGTCGAAGGAGACGAGCGGTCTGCCGCGATAATCCTCCGGCCACCACTCGCCCTGCACCACCTTCGAGCCTTCCGGCGGCGCCTTGGCATAGGTGATGCCGCGGTCGCCCTCCAGCACCCAGGACACGTCCTCGTTCGCCTTGATCTCGGCCACGGGCCGCCCGCCGAGCGTCACGAGGCGCCCGCGCATCATCGGCATACGCTCGATATGGGCCTCCGGGGCCTGGTTCTTGAGGAAGCCCTCGAAGGCATCCGCCTGCTGGTTGGGGATGTCGAGGAAGAAGAAGCTCGGCGCCCGCTCCGGCAGGCTCTGTGTCAGCTGACGGGTCAGGTTGGTATCGATGAGCGCAAGGGTGACCAGCAACGTGATCCCGAGTCCCAGGGACAGCACCAGGGAGGGGGTGAGCGCACCAGGCCGGTGGATATTGGCAAGCGCGAGCCGCGGCGCGGTGCCGCGAGGACGCGGCAGGCGGCGGGCGAGCGCCATGATTCCCAGCGCGACGAGGCGCAGGAGCACGAAGGATCCGGCCGCCGCGCCCACGAACATCAGGGCGATGCGCCGGTCATAGGCGGCGAGCAGCGACAGCCCGACGAGGGCCGCGACGGACAGCAGGAGGGCCGTCAGGTAGCGTTTGCGCGGCCAGCGCCGCTCCGGGTCGATCTGATCGCGGAAGAGACCGGAGACCGGCACGTCATGGGCCCGTCCCAAGGGGGCCAGTGCGAAGACCAGAGCCGTGAGGATGCCGTAGAGCAGCGCGATGCCGAGCTCGCTCCAGGCGAGGGTCGGCTGGATCGGGATCGGCAGGAGGTGTCCGAAGAGCCCGGTGATCACGAAGGGAAGCGCAGCCCCGAAGGCCAGGCCGATGCCGATGCCGACCAGCGCGATCAGCATCACCTGCGTGAGATAGAGCAGCACCACCTGCCCGCCGGGAGCGCCGAGGCTCTTCAAGGTGGCAATCGAAGCGCGCTTGCGGTCGACGAAGCCGCGCACCGCATTGGCGACGCCCACGCCGCCGACGAGGAGCGCCGTCAAGCCGACGAGGGTGAGGAACTGGGTGAAGCGCTCGATATTGCGGGCAAAGCGCGGATCCGCGTTGAGGCGCGTGCGGATGTTCCAGCCGGCCTCGGGCAGGACGCGATTCGCCTCCGTGTCGATCCGCGTCAGTCTCTCTTCGGTCGATTGTTCCGGCGGCAGGGTCAGCCGGTACGTCCAGCGCACGAGGCTGCCCGGCTGCACGAGGCCGGTCGCCTGCAGGGCATCCTGCGAAAGCAGGAGCCGCGGCCCGAAGCCGATGCCGTCGGCGATCTTGTCGGGCTCGGAGACGAGACGCGCCCGCAATTCCACGTTGGCCGCGCCGACCGTGACGCGATCACCCACCTTCAGGTCGAGGCGAGCGAGGAGCGCCGGATCGACCGCGGCCCCGAAGGCGCCATTGCGCTCGGCGAAGAGATCGGCGGGGGCTAGCTGCGGATCGGTTTCGAGCATGCCGACATTGGGGTAGCCGCCGTCAACGGCCTTCATCTCCACGAGACCGGAGCCCTTCTCGCCGGCCACCGCCATCGCCCGCATGGTGGCAACGACGTTGACGCGGCCTTTCGATTCGAGGAACGCCCGCTCAGGCGCACCCGCCTCCCGCTGGAGCAGGGAGAAAGCCATGTCGCCGCCGAGAATCCGCCGGCCTTCGCGGGAAATCCCTTCGGTCAGCGAGCGGGACAGGGACGAGACGCTGGCAATCGCCGCCACGCCGAGCGCGATGCAGGCGAGAAAGATGCCGAACCCTCTCAGGCCGCCGCGCAATTCACGGAAAGCGAGGCGGAGCAGGAGGGGCAGGCGCGACGCGGATGCCGGGCGTCGCTGCGGCGTGGCGGGAAGGGAGCCGTGCATGACGAGCCCCCTCAAACCGCGACCGAGGCCGCGCCGGCCTCCACCTGCCCCGAGCGCAGGCGCACCATTCGATCGCAGAGGCGGGCGAGATTGAGATCGTGGGTCACGAGGACAAGGGTCGCACCCCGGTCGCGCTTCAGGGCAAAGAGCAGGTCGATGACGGACCCGCCCGTGTTCTCGTCGAGATTGCCCGTAGGCTCGTCCGCCACGAGAATGGCGGGATTGGGCACGATGGCCCGGGCGATCGCCACGCGCTGCTGCTCGCCGCCCGAAAGCTGCGCCGGATAATGGTGAAGGCGATGGCCCAGGCCCACCGCCTGCAGTTCCGCCTCGGCGCGCTCGAAGGCCTCATTTTCGCCGGCGAGTTCCAGGGGCAGCGCCACGTTCTCCAGCGCCGTCATGGTGGGTACGAGGTGGAAGGACTGGAACACGATGCCGATCCGCCGGCCGCGAAAACGAGCCAGCGCATCCTCATCCAGGCCTGACAGGTCGGTGCCGTCGACGATCACCTTCCCCGAATCGGGACGCTCGAGCCCGGCCATGGTCATGAGCAGGGTCGACTTGCCCGAGCCCGAGGGCCCGATCAGGCCCACCGCCTCGCCTTTGTCGACGCTCAAGGAAATTCCTTTGAGAATATGCACCCGTGCGGGCCCGCGCCCGAGGCTCAAATCGACATCGTGCAGCGCGATGGCCTTGTCCTGCATACCCACTCACCCGATCTGTTGGAAAATCCGAAGCTACCCGGTTCTAGTCCGGCATAGATGGGAAGCCTATCGATGAAGCGCCAATCCGGCCCATTCATGACGATCATTTTTGCGTGTGCGGCGGTCCTCGTCGCCGTGATCGCCCCCCTCCCCGCAGCTCACGCCCAAAACAACCCAATCCGCCTCGTCGCGCTGGGCGACAGCCTGAGCGCCGGCTACAACCTGCCGCAGGAAGCGGCCTTTCCGGTGGCGTTGGAGCGCGCGCTCAAGGCCAAGGGCTACAGGGTGGAGGTCGCCAATGCAGGCGTCTCCGGTGACACCTCCTCCGGCGGCCTCGACCGGCTCGACTGGTCCGTGCCCGACGGCACCGACGGAGTGATCCTGGAACTCGGCGCCAACGACATGCTGCGCGGCCTCGATCCGGCTGGGACCCGCAAGAACGTCGAGGCCATCGTCGAGCGCCTTAAAAGCCGCAACATCCCGGTGATGCTCGCGGGCATGTATGCCTCGCGCAATCTCGGGCCGGAATATGTGCAGAGATTCGACAGCATCTATCCGGACATTGCGAAGAAGCACGACCTTGTGCTCTATCCCTTTTTCCTGGATGGAGTCGCCGGCGACCGGTCCCTCAACCTGCCCGACGGGATGCACCCGACGGCCAAGGGCGTTGAGATCATCGTCGAGCGCATCCTGCCCAGCGTCGAGAGCTTTCTCGCCCGCCTTTCTCAGCGCTGATCGTCTTCAGCGCCTCATTCTCGCCTGAACGCGGCGGATCATGTCCCCGCGAGGAGCTTATGCCCATGGAATACCGCCGCCTCGGCCGCACGGACCTCAATGTCAGCCTCCTCTGCCTCGGCACCATGACCTGGGGCCAGCAGAACACCGAGGCCGATGGTCACGCGCAGATGGATTATGCCCTTGAGCAGGGCATCAACTTCTTCGACACGGCCGAACTCTACTCGATCCCGCCCCGCCCCGAGACCCAAGGCTCCACCGAGCGGATCATCGGCTCATGGTTCAAGGCGCGCGGCAGCCGCGACAAGGTGATTCTGGCATCAAAAGTGATCGGCCGCTCCGACAGCACCTGGTACCGGGATGACGGCTCCAAGGGCGAACTCTCGCGCGCCCAGATCGAGGAGGCGGTGAACAAGAGCCTCAAGCGGCTCCAGACCGACTATATCGACCTCTACCAGATCCACTGGCCCGACCGCCCCATGCCCTGGGGCTCGAACCCGACGATCTTCCGCCACCAGGAAGGCCAATCCCACCCCATCGCCGAGACGGTCGAGATCATGACCGACTTGGTGAAGGCCGGGAAGATCCGCCATTTCGGCCTCTCCAACGAGAGCGCCTGGGGCACCATGACCTTCCTCAAGCACGCGGACGCCAAGGGCCAAGCCCGAGTGCAGTCGGTGCAGAACGCCTACAACCTCCTCAACCGCACCTATGAGGTCGCGCTGGCGGAGGTCACCATGCACGAGAATGTCAGCCTGCTCGCCTACTCGCCGCTGGCCCAGGGCTACCTGACGGGCAAGTACCTCGACGGCGCCCGTCCGCCGGGAGCGCGCACGACCCTGTTCAGTCGCGGCCAGCGCTACGAGAACCCGACCGCCGAGGCCGCCATCCGCAAATACATCGCGCTCGCGAAGGAATTCAGCCTGGATCCGGCCCAGATGGCCCTCGCCTTCGTCAATTCCCGCCCCTTCCTCACGTCGAACATCATCGGCGCGACCTCCATGGAGCAATTGAAGACGGATATCGCGTCGATCGAGGTGACGATCACGCCGGAGCTGGAGGAGCGCATCAACGCGATCCATGTCGAGCACTGCAATCCCTGCCCGTAATTCACCCTCTCGCGTCATGGCCGTCCCCGGGCTCGATCCGGGGATCAGTCCCGGCCATCCCGATTCACAAATGCGCTGCGCTCTGCTCCTCGTCATCGCCGGCCTTGTGCCGGCGATGACGAGGAGGATGCCCCCATCGGAACAAACCTCACCACCAATCGTCTGAATCACACCAGCAAGCCTCGGGAGGTGCCGTATGCCCCGTCTGTTCACCGGCATCGAGATCCCAGCCGAGATCGCCCTGGCCCTCTCGACGTTCCGCGGCGGCCTTCCCGGAGCGCGCTGGATCGATCCTGAGAACTATCATCTCACCCTGCGCTTCATCGGCGATATCGACGACCGCATGGCGGACGATGTCTATTCGGCCCTTGGGGAGAGGCGCCAACGCACTCCGCTCACCATCACCATCGACGGGCTCGACACCTTCGGCGGCGGGAAGCCCCGCGCCGTCTTCGCCCGCACCTCCGGCAATGGCGAATTGAACGAGCTGCAGGCGGAGCAGGAACGCCTGCTGCGCCAGATCGGCCTGCCGCCGGAGACACGCAAGTTCACGCCGCACGTGACCCTGGCGCGCCTGCGCAACGTCTCGCCCATCGATGTGGCCGACTACATCGCGACCCGCGGCCATTTCCCGAAGCTGACCTTCACGGCCGACCGCTTCGTTCTGTACTCCTCCCGGAATTCCGTCGGTGGCGGGCCTTACATCATCGAGGCGGCCTATCCCTTGAGCTAGCTCGACGCGCGGGTGTGGGACGGTTATTTCGCGTCCATGGCTTCACTTGTCTTCATCACCCATCCCGAAGTGGTCATCGACCCCGACCAGCCCATTCCCGAATGGCCCCTGAACGCCATCGGGCGCGCCCGCATGGAGCGTTTCGCGGGACTGCTCGCCGACAGGGACATCTCTGCCGTCTATGCCAGCACCGAGCGGAAAGCGCGGGACGGTGCCGCCATGGTGGCGGAGCGCCTCGGCCTCTCCTATCGGACCGACGAGGATTTGGGCGAGAACGACCGTTCCGCCACGGGCTACATCGCGCCGCCGGAATTCTGGGACGTAGTGCGCGAGTTCTTCGGCCGGCCGCATGAGAGCATCCGCGGCTGGGAACGCGCCGTCGACGCGCAGACGCGAATCGTGCAGGCCGTCAGCCGGATCCTGCGCGGGGACGAGACCTCCGGCGATATCGTCGTCGTCTCCCACGGGGCGGTCGGATGCCTGCTCACGGCGCACCTGCAGCAGGTCGACATCGGGAAGGAGAGCCGTCCTCGACATCCGGGCGGCGGCTGCTTCATCGTCATCGACCGTCATTCGTTCACACTGACTCAGGATTGGCGCGCCATCGAGGACGGGTTCGCGGATTGAGCGAAATTCTCTTCGTCGTTCCGGGCGCCGCAGGCGAGCCGGGATGGCCGTGGTGCGTTTCGCGCTTGCATCCTGCCGGCCTTGAGACTAGCCCCTGAGCCAGAGGCCTGAAGCAGAACGACTTTCCATGATCCGTAACCGCATCGCGCAACTGGCGCCCGGCATAGCCTTGTGCGCAGCGATCGCGCTTGCCGCGATGGGCCTGCAATGGGTCGAGGAGCACTGGGCCGGCCGGCCGTGGCTGGAGGCGCTCGTCATCGCGATCCTGCTCGGCACCGTCGTGAGGACCCTTTGGACGCCCGACAGGCGCTGGGGTCCCGGCATCGGCTTCTCCGCCAGGACCCTGCTCGAGATCGCCGTGATGCTTTTGGGCGCCTCGATCAGCTTTCAGGCCGTTCTCGATGCAGGTCTTGGCCTCATCCTCGGCATTGCCGTCGTGGTGGTGCTGGCTATCGGGGCGAGCTACGGGCTCGGCCGATGGCTCGGCCTGCCGAAGCGCATGGCGATGCTGGTCGCCTGCGGCAACTCGATCTGCGGCAATTCGGCGATTGCCGCCGTGGCGCCCGTCATCGGGGCGAAGCCGGAGGACGTGGCTTCCTCCATTGCGTTCACGGCCATCCTCGGCGTGATCGTCGTGCTCACCCTGCCCCTGCTGGTGCCGCTCCTCGGCCTGTCGATGACCCAATACGGCGTGCTCGCGGGGCTGACGGTCTATGCGGTGCCCCAGGTGCTGGCCGCCACCGTGCCGGTGAGCCTCGTCAGCACGCAGCTCGGCACCCTGGTGAAGCTCGTGCGCGTGCTGATGCTGGGGCCGGTGGTGATCGCGCTGTCGCTCGTCGCAGGCCACGGAAGGAAGAACGCGAAGCCGAGCCTGTCCTGGGGCCGGCTCGTGCCCTGGTTCATCGTCGGCTTCCTGAGCCTCGCAGTGCTGCGTTCCCTCGGCGCCGTTCCCGATGCGATCCTGCAGGTCATCGTGCCGACGGCAACGCTCCTGACCGTCATTTCCATGGCGGCATTGGGCCTCGGCGTCGATCTCAGGGTCCTGAAAAGTGTCGGCGCCCGGGTGACGCTCGCCGTGACGCTCTCGCTCCTGGTGCTGATCGCGATCAGCTTGAGCCTCATTCGGCTCCTCGGCATCGCATGAGGCCTTGAAACCTCGCCCTGCCGCTTCATCACTAAGGCGACCCTTGTCCTCACGATGAAGTGCGCTCATGCCTCGCCTGACCGAAGCCGAACGTTCCGAACTCCTGCCCGCCCTCGACGGCTGGGCGCTCGTCGAAGGCCGCGACGCGATCCATAAGCGCTTCGTGTTCGACGATTTCAACGCGGCCTTCGGCTGGATGACCCGCGTCGCGCTCGTGGCCGAGGCCATGAATCACCACCCGGAATGGTCGAATACCTACAACAAGGTCGAGGTGACGCTCGCCACCCACGACGCCAAGGGTCTGACACGCCGCGACATCGAACTGGCACAGCGCATGGACCAGATGACGACAGGAACGGCGAAGCGATAGACCATGACCGAGACACGCATCCGGACGGGCGGCTGTGCCTGCGGGCAGCTGACCTTCAGGACCCAAGGCGAGCCGAAGCGCGTGGGGCTCTGCCATTGCATGACCTGCCGCAAGATCAGCGGCGCGCCCTTCAACGCCTACCTGATCTTCGCCATCGATCAGGTGGCGATCTCGGGCGACTTTCGGGGCTGGTCCGCCACGCCGGAATCCGAGCGCTGCTTCTGGACTTCGTGCGGCTCGCAGGTCTTTGACCGGGACTCCGATACCGAGATCGAAATCAAGCTCGGGGCCTTCGACGAGCCCAACCTTTTCACGCCGACCTATGAAGCCTGGGCCAGGCGTCGAGAGCACTGGCTCCGCACCCCGGATCTCGAGAGCTTTCCCGAGAACCGGGGTAAAGCGTCGTGAACGCTTCCTATTTCGGCTGCATACGCAGCGCGCCGTCGAGGCGGATGCCTTCGCCGTTGAGCATGTCGTTCTCGATGATGGCCTTCACCAGCGTCGCATATTCCTCGGGGCGCCCGAGCCGCGAGGGGAACGGCACGTTGGCTTCGAGCGCCTTGCGGTAATCCTCCGCGATGCCCTCGAACAGCGGCGTGTGGAACAGGCCGGGCATGATCGTCATCACGCGGATGCCGAAGCCGGACAGGTCGCGGGCGACGGGAAGCGTCAGTCCCAGCACGCCGCCCTTGGAGGCAGCGTAGGCGGCCTGCCCGATCTGCCCGTCCTGCGCGGCCACCGACGAGGTGTTGACGATGACGCCGCGCCCGCCATCGGGTGTCACCGGGTCGAGCCCGGCAATCGCCGTAGCGCATTTCGCGATCATGGCATAGGTGCCGATCAGATTGATCTCGACCGCGCGGCGGAAGCTTGCCACGTCGTGCGGGATCAACTCGCCCGTTTCGCGTTTCTTCGAGACCGTGCGCCTGCCCGGCGCAATGCCGGCGCAATTGACGAGAACGCGCTCGATGCCGTTGGCGGCGCGGGCCGCGGCAAGGGCCGAATCGATGGAAGCCTCGTCCGTGACGTCGGCCTTGCAGAAGACCGCCCCGATGTCCCGGGCAACCTCCTCGCCGCGCTCGGCGTTCATATCGAGAATGGCGACCTTTGCGCCGCTGGAGGCAAGCATGCGCGCCGTGGCCTCGCCGAGGCCCGAGGCACCTCCAGTGACGATGGCTGCCATCAATTTGTCGAGCTTCATCGCTTTTCTCCCACTCTCTGGAGACCTCTTAAGCTATTCTCGACGCAACGGGAACGCAGACCATGGAAGGAGCAGATTACATGAGCGAACCCTTCACGAAGCCTTTTACCAAGGCCGAGATGGAGGCCATGCGCGAGGCAACCCGTGACGAGGAGGGCCTGAAGCGTCGGTTCTGGGACAAGCTGAAGCGGGTTGCCGGCAAGGTTCCCTTCGCGGAAGACCTCGTGGCGGCCTTCTTCTGCGCCACGGATCCGTCGACGCCGAGCCGCGTGAGGCTCATCCTCCTCGGAGCCATCGCCTACTTCGTGTTCCCCGCGGATGCGGTCACCGACCTTCTGCCCCTGTTCGGCTTTGCCGACGACGCCGCAGTTCTGGCAGCCGCCATCACCCAGGTGGCCGGTTCCATTACGGAAGAGCACAAGGAAAGGGCGCGGAATGCCCTGAGGGATGCGACCGGACGAGGCTAATTCCGTCTTGGAAGGATTCTATTCAGGAGAAAGAATATTGACTTATTGAAATGTTATTATAGCTGTCGTAAAGATGTCTTGTTCGCAAAAAAGTTATTTCGTTTCCTCGGGCTTTTAAAGACGAACAAGCTTTTCAACACACCTCTGGGCCGCTTCGGCGGCCCTTTTTATTGGGCTGCGGTTCAGCTGAAACCGCCATGCTTGTCCCACCGCCACGTTTCGACGCATCGCCAATTCCCTGGCGCAGCCTTAACGGAGATGGTGAAGAGTTCTTAACCATCCGCCTATATGGTCCGCCCCATGATTACTGCATCTCTCCAGCGCGGCATCGCCGCAGGCATCCTTTCCGCCATTTTCGCCATCGGAACCGGGTCTGCAGTTCTGGCTCAGTCCCAGCGTGGGCAGCAATCGACGCGCCCGGCCGCAGCCAAACCAGCGCCAACGGCAATGCCCAAGCCTGCGACGACGACGAGGACCAATGCGGCCAAGCCCGCAGCGGCAGGAGCCGCAGCTGGCGCGGCGGCGGCCAGTGCCGCAAGGCCGGCCCAGGCGGCGACGGGCCCGGGCGGCGCTTCGCTCCTCACATCCTATGGCGACTGGGGCGTCTATACGGCTCAGACCGGCCGCTCGAAGATCTGCTATGCCCTGAGCCAGCCCAAGGACCGGCTGCCGAAGAACGTGAACCGGGACCCGGCCTATCTCTTCGTGTCCTTCCGCCCGGCGGAGAACGTGAAGAACGAGGTCGCCCTGGTGCTCGGCTTCGCCGCCAAGGAGAACGGCCCGGCGGAAGCCGCCATCGGCAATGCCTCCTATGCTCTGATCACCAAGACCACGAATGCTTGGCTCAAAAACCCCGCCGAGGAAGGTCAGGCCATCGCCACCATGGCACGCAGCGGAACCGTGACCGTGAAGATGCAATCGGCCCGCGGCTCGAGCCTGACGGACCGCTATTCCCTCACCGGCTTCGGCAAAGCTTTGGAGCACGCCCGCAAGGAATGCGCGTCGTAAGCAGAAGCACCCTGCACCGTTGAAAATGACAGCCTCGATGCGCATGTTCCGGGCCTGAAAGCCCGGAATTTTGCGTTGCGAGGCTCACGTTTCCGACGCAATCGTGTTATAAGACCCGCTCATTCCCAACAACGAGGCTGAATTTCCCATGGCGACGGTGCTCGACATCGCCAAGCGTAACCCCAATGCGGCCCCCGTGGCCGTGAGCGATGCCGCGCGCGCGGCCGGGTTCATCGAAAAGAAAGCGGAGCTGAACGTGGCGGCGGGAGCAGCCCCCGGCGGCGCTTCGCTCATCGGCCTTACGCGCGACCAGCTCAAGGATTCGCTTTCCGCCATCGGCGTGCCCGAGCGCGAGCTCAAGATGCGCGTCGCCCAGCTCTGGCATTGGATCTATTTCCGCGGGGCGAAGAACTTTGCCGAGATGACCAATATGGGCAAGGAGCTGCGCGCCAAGCTGGCGGCCGCTTATACGCTTGCCCGCCCGCAGGTCGTGTCCGAGCAGGTGTCGAAGGACGGCACCCGCAAGTGGCTCATCCGCATGCCCTCCACCGGCCCGCTCGACAAGGGCGCGGAGATCGAGTGCGTGTACATTCCGGAAGTCGACCGCGGCACGCTCTGCGTGTCGAGCCAGGTCGGCTGCACGCTCACCTGCTCCTTCTGCCACACGGGCACACAGCGCCTCGTGCGCAACCTGACCTCGGCCGAGATCGTGGCGCAGCTCATCGTCGCCCGCGATTCCATCGGCGACTGGCCCGACGCCACCCCGCCGGAAGGCGCGTTCGTGCCCAACGACGGCGGACGATTCGTGTCCAACATCGTGTTCATGGGCATGGGCGAGCCGCTCTACAACATCGGTGACGTGATCGCCGCCATCGACGTGATGTCGGACGGCGAGGGTCTGACCCTGTCCCGCCGGCGCATCACCGTCTCCACCTCCGGCGTCGTGCCGCAGATGGAGCGTCTGGGTGCGCAAGCGAACACCATGCTGGCGATCTCGCTCCATGCGGTGCGCGACGAGTTGCGCGACGAACTGGTGCCGATCAATCGCAAATACGACATCAAGCAGCTGCTCGATGCCTGCCGCGCCTATCCAGGCCTGTCGAACGCGCGCCGCATCACGTTCGAATACGTGATGCTCAAGGGCGTGAACGACTCGGATGCAGACGCCCGCGAACTCGTGCGCCTGCTGAAGGGCATTCCGGCGAAGATCAACCTGATCCCGTTCAATCCTTGGCCCGGCTCGAAATACGAGTGCTCGGACTGGGAGCGGATCGAGCGCTTCTCCGAGATCGTCTACCGCGCAGGCTACGCCTCGCCCGTCCGCACCCCGCGCGGCCGCGACATCCTCGCCGCCTGCGGCCAGCTCAAGAGCGAGACAGAGAAGCTGCGCGCCCGCGCCCGCATGATGGCCGAACAGGGCATCGGGGCCGAAGGCGTCTATGCCCTGGGGGACGGGGAGTAGCGCTCCGACTTTCCACGCCTTCGCTCAGAAGAGATCATACCTCTCCTCGTCATGGCCGGGCTTGTCCCGGCCATCCCAATCGGAAAAACGTGACGCTTCAATTCATCGGGATCACCGGCACAAGACCGGTGATGACGGAAGAGGAAGCGGAGCATTCCCTAAGCATTGTCCCGCACCGCCTGCGCGCGTTTGCCCGCCTGCGAGACGCGCCCGGCGTCCATGGGATTGACGATCCGCTCGCGACGGGTGCTCGGGTTCTTGCGCATGCCGGTCCGGGGCGTCCGTCCGGAACCGGGACGCTCCGCGGCCTCTGCGCCCTGCCGCAGAAGCAACGCACGGCGGGCGTTCGCCCGGAATTCGTCCGCTTTCCGGTGCATGCGCTCGCTGTTGATCCGGGTCAGGGCCTCGGCCAGGATGCCCGCCTTCTGACGGTTGCCGGCATCCTGCTTCTCGAAGGTCGTGGCCTGCCGGCCCTTGCCGCGGACGTCGCGGCGCTGGCGATGGGCGATATCCCGGGCCCGGTCGCGCCGCTCCCGCAGACGCTGGGTCAGGTCCTTGAGCGCCGCATCCTCCAACTTGCCCAGCACGGGATAATGGGTCTGCTCGACGAGGGTATATTCCTCGTCGCTCATGAGCCGTCGCTCGTCCAGCTTCGACGTGGCCATGACGTCCTCCTCCTGCATGGATGCCCGCCGCCCTGTTCCTTAACTAGAGCATTTTTCGGCGAAGGGGCTCCGGTTCACCGAAAAATGCCGCAAGGCAAGGAAGGGAGCTATCTCCAGGCAAGGAGAAATAGCTCTAGCGCATCGTTCGGTGGGGAAACCGGTCCGTCCCGCGGGGACCTCTGGCGGGGCGATGCGAACTTTGCCACTATGCGCCGGCATGTTCCGCTGGCTCCTCCTCATCCCCTTCGCGCTCCTCATCGCCATCGGCGCGAGCGGCACCTTTTTCCTCATAGCCACCGTCGTCGATCCGGTCATGGCGATGCTGACGGGGGATACGCTCTTCGTCGGCTTCTGGTCGCTGGTGGACGCGGTGTTCGCCGCTGAGGATCCCGGCCCTATCGTGGAGGACGCGTTCTTGGCCGTCGGCCGCATCATGTTCACGCTGCTCATCTTCCCGCCGCTGCTGATCGCGATCATCAGCGAGGTTCTCGGGCTGCGAAGCCTGCTCTGGCATGCGCTTGCCACCGGGATTCTGACGGCAGCGGTGCCATGGATTTTGCGCGGATCGGCGCGGATCACCTCGCCGGCGGAGCTGCATGTGAGTCTCGTGCTCGGCCTGACCGGAGCCGTGGCGGGCTTGGTCTATTGGCTTATCGCCCGGCGCGAGCCTCGGCGTCCCGATCCTACCGCGCCGATGTCGTCAGGATCTTGATCGCGAAGGCCGAGAACAGACCGGCGAAGGAATAATCGATTCCGCGCATGAATTTCGGGTGCCCGCGCAGGAGCGAGATCACCTTGTCGGCGCCCAGGATCACGAGCGCGCCCATGGGTGCCGTGAGCGCGATGAAATAGAGGCCCAGGAACATCAGTTTGTCTGCCGCATGCGGATCGGCCGAGTCGACGAATTGCGGCAGGAAGGTCACGAAGAACAGGACGACTTTCGGGTTCGTGAGATTGATCCCCACCCCCATGAAGAAGGTCTTCCAGAACGGAACCTCCGCCCGTCCTTCCTCTCTCAGATGCAGCGCTGAGCCGTTGCGTACGGCATCGAACGCCATCCACAGCAGATAGAGCGCACCGACGACTTTCAGCACCGTGAAGGCGGTCACGGAAGCCGCCAGAAGCGCCGAGAGGCCGAGCGCCGCCAGCACGGTATGCACGCAGCATCCTGCCATCGCGCCCAGCATCGAGGCCATGCCCGCCTTCCGCCCACCCGCCATGGTTTTCGCCAGGAACAGGCTCATGTCCGGACCCGGCGTGATGAAGAGCAGGATCGCGGCCAGCGTATAGGTGAGCAGGGTGCTGACGTCAGGCAGGAAGGTCATGCGGAGAATCCGATCCGTAAACCGGCGGGATCATGCCCCAATCCCATGTGTACGGCCACCGAAAAGCAGCTTGTTGAAACGCCACCCCTGCTCCATGTGTTGAACCCAGCAAAGGTTCGAAAAAACCGAATCGCGGGAAGGACAAAGATGAAGGCTTTGCTCTCAAGGATGCACGTGGCGCTGATCGGCATGATCCTGGCATTCGGCCTGTCCGCCTGCGGCATCAACAACGTCCCGACCCTGCAGGAACAGGCCAAGGCCGCCTGGAGCGAGGTGCAGAACCAGTACCAGCGCCGGGCCGACCTCATCCCCAACCTCGTCGAGACCGTGAAGGGCTTCGCCCAGCAGGAACGCGAGGTGCTGACCCAGGTGACGGAAGCTCGGGCAAAGGCCACGCAGGTCCAAGTCGATGCCTCCACCGTGACGGACCCTGAGAAATTCCGGCAGTTCCAAGAGGCGCAGAACCAGCTCTCCGGTGCGCTGGGCCGGCTGCTCGCCACCGTCGAGCGCTATCCGGAACTGAAATCAAACGCCAACTTCCTGGCCCTGCAATCCCAGCTCGAAGGGACGGAGAACCGCATCGCGGTGGCGCGGCGCGACTATATCGCGGCGGTGCAGGGCTACAACACGGAGCTGCGCACCATTCCCGGCCGCTGGATCGCCTCGATCGTCTATCCCGACGCCAAGCCGATGGAGACGTTCACCGCCACCGCCGGCTCCGATCGCCCGCCAGAGGTGAAGTTCTGACGTGCTTCGTCCGATGAGGGGTGGCCCTTCCGTCCTGCCCTTATCCGCTTGGCAGGGGGTCATGGTGGCGCTTGGCGTCATGGTCTTCCTTGGGCTCAATCCCGCCCTCGCTCAGACCTTTCCGCAGCTCACCGGCCGTGTCGTCGATGCGGCGAATCTCCTGAAACCCGAGGAGCGGACAGCACTCGAAGCGAAATTGAAGGCCCATGAGGACAAAACCACCGATCAGGTGGTGGTCGCGACATTGCGCTCCCTCGAAGGCTACGAGATCGAGGACTACGCCAACCGGCTCTTCCGGCACTGGCAGCTCGGCCGGAAGGGCAAGGACAACGGCGCATTGCTCCTCGTCGCGCCGCAGGAGCGGAAGGTACGCATCGAAGTGGGTTACGGGCTGGAAGGTGCGCTGACGGATGCGCTCTCCAAGGTCATCATCACCACGGCCATCGCGCCACAGTTCCAGAAAGGTAATTTCGCCGGCGGCATCGATGCAGGCGTCGACGCCATGCTGTCGATCCTCACCGGCGACGCAGAGGAATGGCATCGCCGGGCCGAAGTGCGCGAGGACAACACCACGAGCATCGATCCCGTCATTGCCTTCATCATTCTCCTGATGCTGTTCTTTCTGATCTCGCGCCTGATGGGAGCAGGACGAGGGCGCGGCGTCAGGCGGGGACGCCGTGGTCCCTGGATCGTCACGCCCGGCGGATGGTCGGGCGGAGGGGGCTGGTCCGGTGGCGGCGGTGGATGGTCAGGCGGGGGAGGCTTCTCGGGAGGCGGCGGCTCGTCGGGCGGCGGTGGCGCTTCGGGGAGCTGGTAGATGATTTCACCCGACGATCAGATGCGGCTCGCCCATGCGATCAGCGACGAGGAGGACAACACCTCCGGCGAGGTCGTGCTCGTCATCGCCGAGCAGGCGGGCCATTACCGCGCGATCCCGCTTCTCTGGGCGCTTCTCGCGGCGCTGATCACGCCCTGGCCGCTGATCTGGCTGACATCGATCAGCACGTCGCGGATCTTCCTGATCCAGCTCGCGGTGGCGCTGACTTTGAGCCTCGCCCTCTCCTGGCCGAAGCTGCGCTATGCCCTGGTGCCGCGCTCGATCAGGCGTGCCCAGGCCCACGAGGCCGCCTCGCACGAGTTCCTGCGCCGGGGTCTCACCCGCACCCGGGAGAAGACGGGTGTGCTGATCTATCTGGCGCTCGCCGAGCACCATGCCGAGATCCTGGCCGATACGGGCGTCGCGGACCGGGTCGATGCGGGACTATGGGCCGACATCGTCGCAGACCTGACCGCAGCGATCAGAGACGGGCGCATGACGGAAGGTCTGATCGAGGCCATCCGGCGCACGGGCGCGATCCTGGCGGAGCACGCCCCTCCCCGCCTTGACGACGTGGACGAGCTGCCCAACAAAGTCATCATTCTGATGTGACTAGAGGCCGGGGCCTTTCGCGGCGCCCAGGATGACGCCGGGCCGGGCCGCGTCGGTGCTCTGCAGGAGCACCACATAGGCGTCCCCGCCGCTGCGCGCGGTTTCGAGCGGCACCTCGAAACGGGCCGAGCCGCCGAGCCATTCGCCGACGCGCGTCAGGCCGCGCACCACATTGGCATAGGTGATCGTCTTGCCGCGGTTCTCGCCGCGCTCGATCGGCACCGTCTGCGACTTCAGGACGGGCAGCACCCACAATTCGGCCGAACGCTGCGCGGTGTCCGGGGTCTCCTCCACGGCAATCGTCAACATGCCGTTCTGCTCACCCACGGTCACGTTCACCGGCAGGGACTTGCGCCCCTTCGAGGTGGCCTGGATGGCCGTCTCGATCTGGTCCCGGTCGGAGCCGATGCAGGATTTCTTGCCGTTGACGATCATCTGCGGCGTGAAGACCTGCCGGTCCTTGCGGGAATGGGCGTAGGCTTTCTGGCGCTCGGTGAAGGCCACACGGGCGAGCGTGTCCTTCCAGCCGAGATAATCCCAATAATTCACGGGCATGGACAGCGCGATGACGTCCGGCTGGCGAGAATATTCAACCAGGAGCTCATCCGCCGGTGGGCAGGAGGAGCAGCCCTGGCTCGTGAACAGCTCGACGACCGCACGCGGGGGGTCCGCCAGAGCAGGCTGAAGGAGAGCGGCCAGACCGAGGGCCGCCAAAGTCAGTGTCAAACGGGACGCCATGGTGCCGCTATCGAACACGAAATCGACCTCAAGGGAAACTCACGTTACCTTGAACGGCGGCCGGAACCCGCCAGCGGCGGTGCATCCACAGCCATTGCTCGGGATATTCCCTCACCCATTCCTCAACGACGGAGGTCATGGCCTGCATGGCGCCCTGCACGTTGATCTGCCCGTCGGGATCGCGGGGCAGATCGAGCGGCGGCGTGAGCTGCAGGCGGAAGCGATGGTCGGCTAAGCGGATCACCCGCACGCCGTGAACCGGACAATCGAACCGGCGGGCGAACTTGCCGAGGATCGGGTTCACCAGGGCCGGGTGGCCCATGAAGTTCACGATCACGCCCCTGGTGAAATGCTGGTCGATGAGCATGCCGAGATGGCCGCCCTTCTCCAGCGCGCCCTGCATGGCGAAGGCCGCACCCTGGCGGGCCGCCTCCAGATTACCCATGGTCTCGCTGCGGATCTCGTGCAGGACGCGGGCGATGGCCGGATCGTTGGGCGCGCGGAACACTGCCGTGGTATCGAGCCCGAAGCGCGCGGCGCAAATCGCGGGCAGTTCCCAATTGGCCAGATGGGCGGAAAAGATGAGCCCGGGCTTGCCGTCGTCACGAAGAGCCAGGAAGTGGTCGATCCCGTCGACCTCGGTCCGGCCGGGTGTCGTGCTGTCCGGATCGAAATCGAACAGGCGGCCGAGATGGGGATACTCGCCGCCCGTGCGACCGAGATTGTCCCAGGCGGCGAGCGCCAGAGCCTTCACCTCGGCGTCGGATTTGTCCGGATAAGCCGCTCGGATATTGGCAAGGGCCGTCCTGTGGGCCCGCAGCAAGGGACCGAAGGTGCGGGTGAGCGCAGCCCCCACGGCGCCGGAGCGCTCAGGACCCAGAGCCCGCGAGAAAGCAAAGACGCCACGCACGATGCCGACCACGACCGATCCGATGAAACGCGAGACAAGGTTGCGGGAGCGGTGGGGCTGCTGCACGTCGTTTGAGTCCTGGCATCATGAGCCGGCGCCGGGCCGGCATTAAAAAGAAAAGGCCCCGCGTGTTTTTCGCGGGGAGCCCGTTTCGTCAAGATCTGTAGCTGCGCGGCCGTTTGTACCAGAGGCCGGGTCAGAAAGTCACGACGACCTTGCCGAAGACCTTTCGGCCCTCTAGCCGCTCCAGGCCCTTCTGGAATTCGTCCAACGGGAAGACAGCGTCGATGACCGGCGTCATGCCCCCGGCCATCTTGTCGAGCGACTGCGCAATGTTCTCGATCCGGCAGCCGAAAGAGCCGAAGATCCGGTATTGCTGCTGAAAGAGCTGCATCAGGTTCATGGTTGTAGAGACGCCCGAGGTCGAGCCGCAGGTCACGAGGCGCCCGCCGCGCTTGAGGCAGAGGAGCGAGCCGTTCCAGGTCTCGGCGCCCACATGCTCGAACACCACGTCGACGCCCTTGCGCTTGGTCAGGCGACGCACCTCGCCCTCGAAGCGCTCGGTGCGGTAATTGACGACGTTATCGGCGCCGAGCGCCTTCGCCTTCTCGCCCTTCTCGTCGTCGCCCACCGTCGTATAGACGGTGCAGCCGATGTCCTTGGCCATCTTGATCGCCGCCGTGCCGATGCCCGAGCCGCCGGCATGGACGAGGATCGACTCGCCCGGCTCCAGCTTGGCGTTGTCGAAGAGCATGTGCTGCACGGTGCCGAAGCCGATGGGCGCGCAGGCCGCCTGCTCGAAGGAGACGCCCTGCGGCACCGGGATGACCAGCCGCTCCGGCCGGTTGATGAGCTCGCGCGCGAAGCCGTCGATATGGAAGCCCATGATGCCGGCGACGTTCTCGCACAGATTGTCCCAGCCCTTTTGGCAGGCCTTGCAGTGGCCGCACGTCTCGGCCCCGTACATGGTCACCGGATCGCCCGCCTTGAACCGGGTCACACCCTCGCCTACCGCGGCGATCTCCCCCGAGGCTTCGACGCCCACGGCCTGAGGCATCTTGCGCTTGGCAAAGGCCATGCCGCGAAAACCCCAGACATCGAGGAAATTGAGAGCCAGCGCCTTCACCCGCACCTGTACCTCGCCGGGAGCAGGCGGCGGAGGCGCCTCCATCTCGGTGATGCGAAGGTCACGGTCGCCGAAGAGCTGAAGGGAGCGCATGAAAACCAATCCTGGTCGTGTGACCGCCTGCGTCTCAAAGTGCAGCGTTCACAGAGAAATTCTTTTCCGGCGGCTTAAAGGGCTGAGGGGCGGATGACAAGTTTTGTGTCGTTCCCGGCCGGAGCGGGAAAGACGATCCATCATCGCCCGCAGCGCTTGTCAGTGGACCCTCTCCCGGCCTTTCGGCCGCCGGGGACGACACCCTCCACGTCATGGCCGGGCTTGTCCCGGCCATCCCGATAAGGAAAAGCGCGGCGTTTCAATCCATCGGGATCACCGGCACAGGGCCGGGGATGACGTGAGAGGTATCATTCTCTCGCAAAGCATCAGCGCCGAGGACGACAGGGGAGACTACCGATGCACGCCCAGCATCGAGGTCAGGCCGCCGTCGATCGGCAGTACTGCGCCCGTGATGTAGGCGGCGGGCTCGCTCAGGAGAAATGCGGCGAGGCCGGCGACCTCCTCCGGCTTGGCGAAGCGTCCTGCCGGGATCTGCTTTTCCATGTTTTCACGGTAGGCCGCGTAAGGGGCCATCATGTCCGTGTCGATGAAGCCCGGCGCGATCACGTTGACGGTGACACCCCGCTTGGCGGTCTCGACGCTGAGCGTGCGGCAATAGGAGATCAGCGCGCCCTTGGAGGCCGCGTAAGCCGCGTTGCCGGGATTGCCCTGGAGCGCCGCGACGGACCCGATGGTGACGATGCGGCCGGCCTTGGCGCGGATCATGCCGCGCATGAGCGCCTTGGCGATCCGGGTGAGCGACCAGAAGTTCACCTGCATGGCGGCTTCGGCCTTGTCCTGCTGCATCATGGCGGCGAGCGCGTCGTAGGGCTGGCCGGCATTGTGCACGAGGCCGAAGAAGCCCTCGCCTTCGATGCTCTCGCAGAAGGCGTCCAGGGCTGCCTTGTCGGCGAGATCGATTTCATGCGCCGTGATGGTGCAGCCGGGATGGGCCTGCATCAGCTCGTCGGCCAGCGCCTTCGCGGCATCGCCCGAGGAGCGGTAAGTGAAATCGACATCGTGGCCGGCCGCAACCAGCGCCCGCACGATGGCGGCGCCCACACCCTTAGCCCCGCCCGTCACCAGAACCCGGGTCATGATCTAAGCCCCTTTCGGCTCGGCCCCGAAGACGAGGCAGGTGTTCTGGCCGCCGAAACCGAAGGAATTCGAAAGCACGTAATTCACTTTCGCGTCGCGGGCGACGTTCGGAACCACGTCGAGCGGGATCGCAGGGTCCGGCACCTGATAGTTGATCGTCGGCGGGATGCGGCCGGTGGCGAGGGTGAGCAACGACATCACGGCCTCGACCGCACCGGCGGCCGTGAGCGTGTGGCCGATCATCGACTTGTTCGAGGAGATCGGGAGATTCGCCATGCGCTCGCCGAACACGGCGGTGCAGCTCATGGCCTCCATCTTGTCGTTCTCCGGCGTCGAGGTGCCGTGGGCGTTGATATAGTCGATGTCCTCAGGGACAACGCCCGCATCCTCGAGCGCCTGGCGGATCGCCGTGATGGCCGGCATGCCGTCAGGCGAGGAGCGGGTACGATGGAAGCCGTCGCCCTTCTCGCCGCAGCCGAGCACATAACCGAGGATCTTGGCGCCGCGCGCCTTCGCGCTTTCCGCGTTCTCGAGCACGAGGGCCGCGCCGCCCTCGCCCATGACGAAGCCGTCGCGGTTCTTGGAGAAGGGCTTCGAGGCGCCTTCCGGGTTCTCATTCTGGGTCGAAAGCGCCGAGAGCAGCGAGAAGCGGATGAGAGATTCCGGATTGACCGAGCCGTCAGTGCCGATGCAGAGCGCCGCATCGGTCTCGCCCCGGCGGATTGCCTCGACGCCGAGCTGGATGGCGGTGGCGCCGGACGAGCAGGCGGTGGAAAGGGAAATCGGCGAACCCCTGGTGCCGAAGCGGTCGGCGACCCGGTCAGCGACGGTGCCGAAGATGAAGAGGTCGTGCCAGGGCTTGAACTCGCCGGAAGCCGCCGCCTTCAGGAGGTCCTTGTAGGTGACGTCACCCTCCTGACCGGAAGCCTTGGCCAGTGCCTCGCGCTGCGGCCATTCCATTTCGACCGGCGGCACGGCGATGAACAACGCCCCCGGAAAATCCTCTTGGGCGAGGCCGGACTGGCCGACGGCTTCCTCGGTCGCTAGCATGGCGAGGCGCTCGGAGAGCATGGGAGCGCAGAAGGGCTCCACATCGATCGAGTCGATGGTGCCGGCAATCGTGGTGCGCAGGCCTTCCGTGGGGAAGCGGTTGATACGGTGAATGCCGGATTTGCCGGCCGTGAGAGCGGCCCAGGTATCATCCTTGCCCTGGCCGAGGGATGTGACCGTGCCCATGCCGGTGACGGCGACGAGCGGGCGACCCTGATTATCGCGAAGCGCCATAGCCTTCTCCTCAAGCCTTGGTGAGCCGGATGGCGCCCTCGCCGCGCCAATGGCCGACGGAGGTGACGAGCGCCTCGCCTGCGTTTCCTTGTGCAATCAGGCCAGCGGCCAGCGCGACGCCTGTGGGAGCCTGCGCCTCCATCGTATGGCCGACGAGATCGCCAGTGGCGTGAACCGCTGCACCCGGCGCGATGTCCTTGAGCGCCGCCTGCTCCTCGTCCGTGAGGCCCTTGATGCCGGTGGCGCCCGACAGCACCACATCGGGCTTCGCGCCGAGCTGCTTCGACAGGGCATGGAGCGCCCCCACGATGCTGCCTGCCTTGCGGCGGGAGCGGTCCGAAGCGATGCCCGCGATAGCGGCGAGCGGCTTTACGCCGCGCGATGCCGCGTGCTCGCGGGATTCGAGCACCATGAAGCAGGCGCCGGACCCGAGGATCATGCCGCCGCCATCGGCGGGGCGTTCCCAGACCGGACGGTAGGGCTTCTTCCAGAGGAAGCCGCCCATCTCATAGATCAGGAGCACGTCGGCCCGCTCGGCATTGTAGGCGCCGCCGACGAGGAAGATGTCGTCCTGCCCCGAGGCGATGCGCTCGCGGGCGATGCGGATCGCATCAGCGCCGCTCGATTCCTCACCCATGAAGGTGCGCGAGGCTCCCGTCACGCCGTGGACGATGGAGATGTTGCCCGCCAGGAGGTTCGAGAGCTGCGCGAGAAACAGGGTCGGGCGCAGGTCGCCCATCAGGCGCTCGTTGAGGAAGACGCCCGGGTTTTCGGCCTGCCGCAGCCCGGTGAGGATCTGCCCGTCGACCGCATAATCCCGCTCGCCGCCGCCGGCGGAGACGATGAGCTGCATGCGGCCTTTCAGGGCCGCATCCTCCTTCGCACCGGCCGCGTCGAGGGCGAGGCCTGCGGCATAGCAGCCGAGCTTCTGCCATGCCTCCATCTGGCGCTGGTCGGACTTTTTCGGGATCTGCCGGTCCCATTCCAGAGCCGTGATCCGATGGACCGGGAAGGGTTCGAAGGTGGTGGTGTCCGTGTTCGGAGCACCGCCGCCCGCAAGCGCTGTCAGATGCGCCTCCAGGCCCTCTCCGGCACTGGAGACCAGGCCGATCCCCGTAATGATGACATCCCGCATCAAACCGCCTCCTCCAGGAGGCCGATGCGCTTGGCTTGCGCACGCATCAGGCCGTCCATGCCTTCGGGGAAGGGCATGATCCGGAAGCGCAGCTCCGCATCGCAGATCGGCTTGCCCTCGGCCGTGATCCTGGCCTTGGTCACCGCGTAGCCCGAGCCTTCATGTTCCAGCTGTGCCGTGACGGTGAGCACCGTACCCGGTCCGACGAAGGTGCGAAAGCGCGCCTTGTCGACGCCCATCAGGAACGGCATGTGGGTGAAGCCCATGAGGCCGAGCACGAGATAGCCGGAGGCCTGGGCCATGGTTTCGGTCAAAAGGACGCCGGGGACGAGGGGATGGCCGGGGAAATGTCCTTCGAAAACCGTGCTTTCCATCGGCACGGTGGAGGATACCTCGATCCGCTTGGTGTTGCGGTCGAGGCTCGTCACCCGGTCGATCATTTCAAAATATTCGAGGCGCATCCGGATCTCGTACCCTCTAGAGCATCGGACCCAAAAGTGGATTGCACCTTTGGGTCCGATGCTCATTTTAAACTGGCGCATCTTTGATGCGGAAAACCGGGTCCACTTTTCGCTGACGCGGGCCTCTGGTTCCGCACGATGCGTTAGGCTCCCGGCGGTTTCGATGGGAAGAGAATCCATGAGGCGGAGCGCTGATGGATCGCCTCTTCGAGCCGGCTTCAATCGGCCGGCCCGCCGGGATGATTTGTCTTTAGGCCTGCTTGGCGGCCACGAGTGCGTCAATGCGCGCCACGAGATTCTTCAGGACGAAGTACTCCTCGGCAGGTGCCTTGCCCTCGTTCACTTCCTGCGTCCACTGCTCCAGCGGCAGCTTGATCCCGAAGGCCTTGTCGATGGCAAAGGCGATATCGAGGAAGGCCAGGGAGTCGATGCCCAGATCCTCGATGGCATGGCTCTCGGGCGTGATCTGCTCGCGCGGGATATCGGCGGTCTCTGAAATGATGCCGGCGACGGTCTCGAAGGTGGACGACATGACGCCGCTCTCCTGAACTGCTTGTTGATCTCAACGATCCAGCGCCGGCAAGCTCTCAAGGCCCGGTGTCCAGCCGCTCTTTTCGTCGAGGAGGGTTGTTTCGAAACGCACCCCTTACACGACCGGCTGCAGGGCGGCAACCGATTGGTTGCATCTCTGAGGACCCGTTTCGGCCCAAGCGTCGGAATTTTACCTGCGGCAACTACTTAAGGGGCAAGCGATTGATTAATCGGTTCCCATCGCCGATAAGGGCCGCCTTCGGTCGCAACCCGAATTATCTTACATTTAGACAGATTGCTTGGATCGACGTGTTCAACAGGTTTCTCAAGCCTGAAATCCGCTATGCCCGCCGCATGGCTCGCATCGCGCGCTGGGACAGGCCCGTGGAGGGGCTGCCCGGTCGCCTGCGCGCCTGGGCGAACATGCTGCTCGTCGATCATGGGGTCTTCCGCCTCTTCTACCTGAACAAGCACCGGGTGACCGACCGCCTGTGGCGCTCGGCCCAACCCGCTCCGCATCAGATTGCCGCCCTTAAAGGCGAGGGCGTGCGCACCATCATCAATCTGCGCGGCGGTCGCGAGCACGGCTCGTGGCAGCTCCAGAAGGAGACTTGCGAGCGGCTCGGCATCCATCTGGAGGAGTTTATCGTCCGGTCCCGCGGGGCGCCGGACCGGCAAACGCTGCTGTCCGCAAAGGCATTCTTCGACAAGATCGAATACCCGGCCGTCCTGCACTGCAAGTCGGGCGCAGATCGGGCGGGCTTTGTCGCAGCTCTCTACCTTGTCGTCTTCGAAGGCAGATCCATCGATGAGGCTCAGCGCCAGCTCTCCGTGCGCTTCGGCCATTTCCGCTTCTCGAAGACGGGCATCCTCGATGAATTCTTCGATCTTTACCGCCGAGAGGGCGAGGCCAAGGGCATCCCGTTCCTCACCTGGATCGAGACGCAATACGATGCCGAGGCCCTGGAGCGGAACTTCCGCCCGAGCTTCTGGTCGAGCCTCCTGATCGACAGGATCATACGGCGCGAATAGGCCGCAGCGACGGTGGCCTAGCCCGGTCACCTTCTCGAACCTCATCCTGGGGAGCAGACGTAGTCCGCGTCTCGAAGGAGGATCCAGCGCCCCCTGGAGACGCCTCGCCCTTCGAGACGCTTCCTTCCTTGGGGTGAGGCTCTGAAGGCTGTTCGCAGAGTTTAAGACGCCACGAGGTTGTGCTCTCCGTCGTCGGAGAGCTGCAGGCGGTGCAGGCGGGCGTAGGTGCCTCTCTTCGCAATCAGAGCCTCGTGCGACCCCGTCTCGGCAACCCGCCCGTTCTCCATCACCACGATCTTCTCCGCATTGCGCACGGTCGAGAGGCGGTGGGCGATGACGAGGGTGGTGCGGCCCTTCATGAGGCGACGGATGGCATCCTGCACCAGGCGCTCCGATTCCGAATCGAGGGCGCTGGTCGCCTCGTCGAGCAGCAGGATCGGGGCATCCTTCAGGAAGGCGCGGGCGAGCGAGATGCGCTGGCGCTCGCCGCCCGACAGGCGTCCGCCACCGGGGCCGACCACCGTGTCGTAGCCTTCCGGCTGCTTCAGGATGAAGTCATGGGCCGCTGCCGCTTTGGCCGCAGCAACGATGTCTTCCTCGGACGCATCCGAGCGGCCGAAGGCGATGTTGGCCCGGATGGTGTCGTCGAAGAGGATCACGTCCTGGCTCACGACCGCAACGGCGCGGCGCAGGCTGGGCAGGGTCACGTCCCGCACGTCCTGCCCGTCGATCAAGACGGCGCCCTGGTTGACGTCATAGAGGCGCGGCACAAGCGACAGGAGGGTCGATTTGCCCGAGCCGGAGCGGCCCACCAGGGCCGTGGTCTGGCCGGCCTTGGCCACCAGATCGACGCGGTCGAGCGCCACGGCCTCGCCGTCGTAGGAGAAGGTGAGATCCGAAAATACGATCTCGCCGCCTTCGAGCATGAGCGGCTTGGCTCCGGGCTTGTCCTGGATCCGGGGCGCCTCGTCCATGATGGTGAAGGTACGATGGAGAGCCGCCGCCGCCTCCTGCACGATGGCGTTCAGGTTCCCGAGCGCCCGAATCGGCTGCGCCGCCATGACAAGGGCGCTGACGAAGCCGGTGAAGTCGCCGATCGTGCTGTTGCCGGACAGGATCCTGCGGCCGATCAGCATGAGCACGAGGGCAACGGCGAGGCCGCCGCCGGTCTCGAGGATAGGATCCATGCGCCCGCGCGCATTGGCGGCCTTCATCTTGAGGTCGCGCACATTGTCGAAGGTTCTGGCGGCCTTGGTCTTGAGATAGCGCTCGAGCCCATAGGTCTTGGCGATGCGGGTTCCAGCCAGGCTCTCGGTGATGAGGCTTGCCATCAGGCCCGTCTGCTCCTGGGTCGAGACGGCGACGCGGCGCAGCTTCCGGCCGATCTTGTTCACCGGATAGGCGAAGAAGGGCGCGATGACGGCCGCCACCAGGGTCAGGACCGGGTCGATCCAGAGCATCGCCGCGACCAGGGCGATGATGGTTGTGATCTCGCGCAGGAACACCGTCGAGAGACGGGTGAGCGCCTCGCGGATGAATGCGAAATCCGTGGTGAAGCGCTGAGTCAGGGCGGCCGGGCTCTCGCGCCCGATCTGGGCGAGATCGGCCTCGATCAGGTGGCCGTAGAGTGCCGTCTGCATGTCGGCCTCAATCCGCGTCACCACCTTGTTGGTGAGGACCGTCAGAGCCAAGAGCGAAAAGCCCTTCACGGAGGTGACCGCAATCACGAAGAGCGGCGCCAGCATGATGGCCTGCGCGTCCTTGGCGTCGAAGGCGTCGAAGGCCGCCTTGATCAGCACCGGGTAGAGCCCTGTCGCGCCCGACACCAGGGTCACGAGCAGGAGCACCAGGGCGAGCGTCCTCGCGTGCGGACGCATCCAGTCCCGCCACAGGCGGACGATCAAGGGAAGGGTGTCGCCTCGAAGGAGGCTTTGACGGGCCATGCTCTGTCTTGAGATTCTCGTGCCGAAGGGCTCGCGGTTAGCACGCAAAGCCCCCCGGCGGCAAATCCTGTGCAGGGCTCGAATGCCACCAGCGCCGCTTTGCCGCTTTCGGACAAGCGCACTCCTCCTCTCGACACGGGCCCGAATCCATGGCTGCATGACCGGACCATCGAACAGGAAATGCTATGACCCTCGAGACCTGGCTCGCCTTCACGGCTGCCTCCGCCGTGCTGCTCGTCATTCCGGGACCGACCATCCTGCTGGTCGTTTCCTACGCCCTCGGACAGGGCTGGCGGACCGCCCTGCCCATGGCCATCGGCGTCGCGCTGGGCGATTTCACCGCCATGACATTATCGCTTCTCGGCCTCGGGGCGCTGCTCGCCGCCTCGGCCACGCTGTTCACAATCCTCAAGTGGGCAGGCGCCACCTATCTGATCTGGCTCGGCATCAAGCTCTGGCGGGCCGGCGGAGCCCTCGATGCCAAGCCGCGCATGGATGCTGCGTCGGCCCTGAAGATGCTGAGCCATGCCTGGCTCGTCACGGCGCTCAATCCGAAGGGCCTGACCTTCTTCATCGCCTTCCTGCCGCAGTTCATCGATCCGAAGCTCGCGCTCCTGCCGCAGGTCAGCCTCTTTGCAGCAACCTTCCTGATCCTCGCCTTCGCGAACGTCATCACCTATGCCCTCATCGCGTCGCGGGCGCGCAGCATGGTGCAGAGCCCGCGGACGATGCGCGTGATCAACCGAACCGGCGGCAGCCTTCTGATCGGTGCCGGCGTCGCAACGGTAGCTTTGCGGGCAGGGCAGGCTTAAAGGCCCCGCCGCGTTTCACACGGCCTTGAGATGCCGGATCGGCCGGCCGGGCGCGATCATCTCGGCGGCTGAGATAATGCCTTGCGCGTCGATGCCGAAATGGCGGTAAAGGTCCTTGATCGTGCCCGTCTGGCCGAAATGCTCGACGCCCAACGAGCGCGTGCGGTGGCCCATGACGGAGCCCATCCAGGCGAGCGTCGCAGGATGACCGTCGATCACCGTGATCAGCCCGCAATGGGGCGGCACGTCGGCGAGCAGGCGCTCCACATGGGACCGCGCATGGACAAGCCCGCGCTCGCGGGCGCGCTGCGCCGCCGTCCAACCGGCATTGAGCCGGTCGGCCGAGGTGATGGCGAGCAGGCCGATGTCGCGCCGGTCCTCGGCCATGAGTCCGACGGCCTCGATGGCCTCCGGCGCGACCGCACCCGTATAGGCGACGACCACCTGGGCATTGGGGCCGGGCTTTCGCAGCCAATAGGCGCCGGCCCGAATGTCTGAGGCGAGGTCCAGGGTCATCTCACGCTGCGGCTGTTCGAGGCTGCGGGTCGACAGGCGCAGATAGACCGAGCCGCCGGTCTCGTCGCGCAGCCAGGTATTCTCGTCCGCCTCGCCCTCCCCGTTGCGCTGCATGTAGTCGAAGGCCCAGCGCATGATCACGGCAAGCTCGTCGACGAAAGCGGGCTCGAAGGAGGCGAGCCCGTCCTGCGCCATGCCGACGAGCGGCGTGCCGATGGACTGATGTGCGCCGCCCTCAGGCGCCAGCGTCACGCCCGAGGGCGTTGCGACGATCATGAAGCGGGCATCCTGGTAGCAGGCATAGTTCAGCGCATCGGCGCCGCGGTAGATGAACGGATCGTAGAGGGTGCCGATGGGCAGGATCCGCTCCCCGAAGAGCGAATGCGAGAGGCCGAGCGCCGCGAGCACGATGAAGAGGTTCATCTCGGCAATGCCGAGTTCGATATGCTGGCCCTTCGGCGAGAATTCCCAATTGTAGGTCGAGGGAATCCGCTCCTTCTTGAAGGTGTCGACGAGACTCTCGCGGGCGAACAATCCACGTCGGTTCACCCAGGTGCCGAGATTGGTCGAGACGGTCACGTCCGGCGCCGTGGTGACCACGCGCGAGGCGAGCGCGTGGTCGGAGCGGGCGAGTTCGTTGAGGATGAAGCCGAACCCCTGCTGGGTCGACATGGCTGGATTGGCCGGGAAGGCGAGCTTCTCGGGGACCGGCACCTGCGGCGCGGAGTAGCGCCGGGTGCCCTTCTGGATGAACGGGATTTCCTTCAGGAATCGCTCGATCTCAGCCTGCGGGAGCTTCAAACTCTCGAACTTGTCCCATTCGTGCCCTGCGCGTACGCCTTGGGTGGCGCGCCAAGCCTCCATCTGGGTCGGCGTCAGCATGCCGGAATGGTTGTCCTTGTGGCCGGCGAGCGGCAGGCCGAAGCCCTTGATCGTATAGGCGAGGAAGCAAACAGGGCGGTCATGCCGGCGCGCTTTCTCGAAGGCGTCGAGCAGGCTCGGCAGGTCGTGCCCGCCGAGATTGGACATGAGCTGCGCCAGCTCCTCGTCCGAGCGCTTCTCGATCAGGCGCGTCACCGGACCCTGATCGCCGAGATCGTCGAGGAGACGCTTCCTCCAGGCAGCCCCGCCCTGGTAGGTCAGGGCCGAATAGAGCTGGTTCGGGCAGGAATCGATCCAGTCGCGCAAGCGTTCGCCGCCGGGCTCCTTGAACGCCTCCTGCATCAGAGCGCCATGCTTGAGGATCACCACGTCCCAGCCGAAATTGCGGAACAGCGCCTCGAAGCGCTCCCACAATCCCTCGCGGATCACGGCGTCGAGGCTCTGGCGGTTGTAGTCGATGATCCACCACGTATTGCGGATGCCGTGCTTCCAGCCCTCGAGCAGCGCCTCGAAGATGTTGCCCTCGTCCATCTCCGCATCGCCCACGAGCGAGATCATGCGGCCTTCGGGCATGTCCTTCGCCCAGCCGTGCGCCTTCACGTAATCCTGCACGAGGCTGGCAAAGAGGGTCTGTGCGACGCCGAGGCCCACCGAGCCGGTGGAGAAATCCACATCGTCGATGTCCTTGGTGCGGGACGGATAGGATTGCGCGCCCTTGTAGCCGCGGAAATTCTCCAGCTTCTCACGTGTCTGGCGGCCGAAGAGGTACTGGATCGCGTGGTAGATCGGGCTGGCATGGGGCTTCACCGCCACCCGGTCCTCCGGCCGCAGCACCGAGAAGTAGAGCGCGGTCAGGATCGTGGAGAGGGAAGCCGAAGAGGCCTGATGGCCGCCGATCTTCAACCCGTCTTCGTTGGAACGCAGGTGATTGGCGTTATGAATCGTCCAGGTGGAGAGCCAGAGCACCTTGCGCTCGAGTTCCTTCAAGATGCCCAGGTGCCGCGCGTCCGCCATGTGTTTTCTCCCGTTTGGCCGAGATATACGCTCGAAGCTACGGGGAGGCGAGGCCCAAGCCGGCGGCCGCGCTCATCGTGCGGAAAAGGGGCCCGGTTTTTCGCATCAACGATGCGCCGCAGAAGGGATTGAGCGTCGGATCGGCTTTTCGGAGGAGCTTGAGAAAACGAAAAGCCCGCCAAGCGGCGGGCCTTCGTAAAACTCTCGATTGTGAGAGAAATTGGAGCGGGCGAAGGGATTCGAACCCTCGACCCCAACCTTGGCAAGGTTGTGCTCTACCCCTGAGCTACACCCGCGCTCCGCGATGCGCGAGGCATCGTTGCGAGGCCGTTGATGTGCCCCAAAACGGCTCGCTTTGCAAGTGGGTCCTGCAGAAGTTTTTCAGCAGACCCTTGAGCCTGCTTCATCCGGTCGCTAGAAGCCGAGTGCATATGGAGGATCATCTTGGCCCATCTGTCTCCGCAGGAACTCCTGGATCGTCTGTCCTCGCTCGGCATCAGGGCCGAGACGGTGGAGCACGAGCCCGTCTTCACGGTGGCCGAATCGAAATCCGTCAAGGAGCAGGTTCCGGGCGCCCATTCCAAGAACCTGTTCGTGAAGGACAAGAAGGGCCGCTACTTCCTGATTTCCGCCAAGCACGACACCGCCATCGATCTCAAGCGCACGCATGAGGCCATCGGCGCCTCCGGCCGCCTCTCCTTCGGCTCCGCCGAGCAGCTGCGTGCCCTGCTCGGGGTCGAGCCCGGTTCGGTCACCGCCTTCGCAGTGGTGAACGATAGTGAAGGCAGGGTCACGATGGTGCTCGACGCCAATCTCATGGAGCATGAGCGGGTGAATTTTCACCCCCTGGTCAATTCTATGACCACCGGCGTGTCACGGGAGGATCTGGTGACATTCCTGCGGGCCACGGGGCACGATCCGCTCATTCTGCGCCTCCCGGAGCCGCCGGTGGAATTGCCAGACAACGCTTAAGCTCCCATTTAAGGAGCGTCTTTCTCACGACTCTCACCTTTCGAGGATCGCATGCTGTCCGATACCCCTGTCCCCGGAACCTCCTCCGACGATCTCGTGAAGGACACCACCACGGCGAATTTCCGCCAGGACGTGCTCGCCGAATCCATGCAGCAGCCTGTGCTGGTCGATTTCTGGGCTCCCTGGTGCGAGCCCTGCAAGCAGCTCACCCCGATTCTGGAGAAGGCCGTGCGTGCCGCCGGCGGCAAGGTGAAGCTCGTGAAAATGAACATCGACGAGCATCCGCAGATCGCGGGCCAGCTCGGCGTGCAGTCGATCCCGGCCGTCTTCGCCTTCCAGCGCGGCCAGCCGGTGGATGGCTTCATGGGCGCCCTGCCCGAAAGCCAGATCAAGAGCTTCATCGAGCGCCTGGTCGGTCCGCTCGGCCCCAACGCGGCCGAGGAGATCCTGGCCGAGGCCGACCGCCTGTTTACCGAGGGCGATATCGGCGGGGCGGCCGAGCTCTATTCCGCCGTCCTTGCCCAGGACCCGGAGAACGTCGTGGCGTTGGCCGCGCTCGTGAAACTGCATGTGGAGGTGAGCGATCTGGAGGGCGCCAAGCGCTTCCTCGCCATGGCGCCCGAAGCCAAAGCCAACGATCCGGCTCTCGCCGGCGCTCGGGCGGCGATCGAGCTCGCCGAGCAGGCAGGCTCTCTCGGCGACCTGGCGGATCTCCAGCGCAGGGTCGAGACCGACCCCACGGACCATCAGGCCCGCTTCGATCTGGCGGTGGGGCTGAACGCCCGCGGACGGCGCGAAGAAGCTGCCAACCACCTCCTTGAAATCGTCCGCCGCGACCGCAATTGGAACGATGATGGCGCGCGCAAGCAGCTCGTCCAGTTCTTCGAGGCCTGGGGGCCGATGGATGCGATGACGCTGGCAGGGCGGCGGAGGCTCTCCTCGCTCCTGTTCTCTTGACGCCCGACGGTTTGGGAGATCGGAATGGGAATGAACGCGGTATACCGAGGGCCGGAGGATTGCCCGTCGGTCATTCCCGTTTTCCCGCTCCCTGGCGCCCTCCTCCTGCCGCGGGGGCAGATGCCCCTCAACATCTTCGAGCCACGTTACCTTGCGATGGTCGATGAGGTGCTGAAAACCAACCGCATCATCGGCATGGTGCAGCCCGATGCGGACAACGATCCCCTGGCGAATGTGCCGAAGCTCTATCGGGTCGGCTGCGCCGGCCGCATCACTCAGCTCGCCGAGACCGGCGACGGGCGCTATCTGATCACGCTCATCGGCATCGCACGCTTCCGCATCGAGGAGGAGCTGCCGCCGGTCAACCTGTTCCGCCAGTGCCGGGTGAGGTTCGAGCCGTTTGCCAACGACTTCACCGCCCGCTTCGGCGAGAACGACGTGGATCGCGCCGGTGTGGTGAAGGCCCTGCGCGATTTCGTCAACGCGGTGCATGTGAAGGTCGACTGGCGCGGCATCGAGGAGGCTCCCAACGAGGCCCTCGTCAATGCGCTCTGCATGATGAGCCCCTTCGGCGTGCGCGAGAAGCAGGCGCTGCTCGAAGCGCCCAATCTGAAAAGCCGCGCGGAGGTGCTCATCGCGCTGACCGAGATCGAGCTCGCCCGCGGCGGTGCCGGCTCCGACTCGACCCTGCAATAGGAATGACGACGATGGTTCCGGATACGACTCAAAGCGAGACGCCCCAGCCCGTGGAGGCGACGCGGATCGACCCCAAGCTCCTGGAGCTTCTCGTCTGCCCGCTCACCAAGGAAACCCTCGAATACGATGCGGTCCGACAGGAGCTGATCAGCCGACGCGCCAAGCTCGCCTACCCGATCCGCGACGGCATCCCGATCATGCTGCCCGAAGAGGCCAGGCAATTGGCCGATTGAGCGATTTCAGAGGCATTCCGAACGCCTCAGGCGGTCCGGGTTCTCGCAGCAGCGGACATCGCCCTTTTCTCGTGTCATCACCGGCCTTGTGCCGGTGATCCCGATCGAGCAGAGCGCAGCGCCTTTGTGAATCGGGATGGCCGGGACAGGCCGGCCATGACGAGGAGGCTCCAGCGAACAACCCCCATATTCCGCGCCCCGGCCCGGGATGACCTTCACGGCGCCTGTTCTGCAATCGCCTCGGCCAACGCCAATGTCCGCTTCGCCATCTCGGCATGAAGTCGCTCGACCATGCGGCCGTTGAGGCTGATCGCGCCCTTGCCTGCATTCTCCGGCCGTTCGAAGGCCGCGACAATGGCACGGGCGCTCTCGATCTCTTGCTGTGACGGTGCATAAATCTCATTGGCAGCCGCGATCTGATCGGGATGGATCAGAGTCTTGCCGTCGAACCCGCAATCGCGCCCCTGCTCGCACTCTGTGCGAAAGCCGTCCGCGTCGGACAGGTTGTTGTAGACCCCGTCGAGAATGTCGATGCCGTGCGCCCGCGCGGCGGCGAGCGCCGTCATCAGCCAGGGCAGCATCGCCGCGCGGCCCGGCAGCAGGCGGGCGCGGGTGTCCTTGGCGAGATCGTTGGTGCCCATGACGAAGCAGGCCAGCCGCGTGTCGACGTCACGAGCTGCGCTGGCGATGTTCTCCGCTCGGAGAATGGCGAGCGGCGTCTCGATCATCGCCCAGATCTTGGTGCGCTCCGCGGCTCCGAGCTTGCGCAGGCGCAGGCCCACCGCCGCGAGCGTTTCCGCAGAGGAAACCTTCGGCACGAGGATCGCATCGGGAGCGGCCGCGATGGCGGCCGCGAGATCCGCCTCGCCCCAGGGCGTTTCGAGCGCATTGATGCGAATCACCAGTTCCCGCAGGCCGTAGCCCCCCGCCTCCACGGCCGCGCAGACCTGCTCGCGCGCCTGCGCCTTCGTGTCGGGCGCCACCGCATCCTCCAGGTCGAAGATCACCACATCGGCCGCCAGCGTCGTCGCCTTCTCGATGGCACGGGCATTGGAGCCGGGCATGTAGAGGGCGCTGCGGCGCGGGCGAATCGGAATCATGGCTTTTTCCCTAGGTGACCGATCGGTTGTAATGCTCTCGGGAGTGTCAGCAAAGGAGATGCCGAAGGATGTGGGTTGCAGGAGTCGACGGCTGCCGGGCCGGGTGGATCGCGGTGCTCATGCGGGTGGACGATCCGAACGCCCAGCGTGTCGTGACGGTCCGGGCGCTGGAAGCCATCGCCGATGCGCCGGAGCAGCCTGCGGTCATCGCGGTCGACATGCCCATCGGCCTGCCCGACCGGACTGAAGGATCGGGCCGCCTGCCGGAGCAGCTGATTCGTCCCCTGCTCGGCGAACGGCAATCCTCCGTCTTCGCCATTCCCTCGCGCCGCGCCGTGGAAGCAATCGACTACGCGGACGCCTGCACGATCGCCGCCGCCACCTCCGATCCGTCACGAAAGGTGTCGCGGCAGGGTTTTGCCATCTTCCCGAAGATCCGCGAGATCGATGCCTTGTTGCGGGCGCGGCCCGATCTGATACCGCGCGTTTACGAGGTGCATCCTGAACTCGCCTTCTGGGCATTGAACGGAGGCCAGGCGCTCGGCCAGCCGAAGAAGGCGAAGGGAACACCCTACGGGCCCGGCATGGCGCTTCGTCGCGAGCTTCTCAGGCGCTCCGGGCTTCTTCCCGAGGCCCTCATCGAGGCTTCCCCTCCTCGAGGCGCCGCGGCCGACGACCTGCTCGATGCGCTTGCGGGGTTGACCGTGGCGCTGGATCTCGCGAGAGGTGGGGGACAATCCTTTCCCGATCCGCCCGGCCGTGATGCGCACGGCCTTCCGGTCGCCATCTGGACGCTCCGCATGTTGCCCCAAGGTTCAACCATGCCCATCACCCGCACCGATATCGAAGCGGCTCTTGCCCGCATCGCCCCTCATATCCGCCGCACACCGGTTCTGAACTTGGGAAACGCCTTCGGCCATGACGGGCCGGTGAGCCTGAAGCTGGAATTCCTGCAGCATGCGGGCTCGTTCAAGACCCGCGGTGCCTT
The DNA here is from genome assembly GCF_009296175.1 of Microvirga tunisiensis. Classification (GTDB taxonomy): domain Bacteria; phylum Pseudomonadota; class Alphaproteobacteria; order Rhizobiales; family Beijerinckiaceae; genus Microvirga; species Microvirga tunisiensis. The sequence goes on from NZ_VOSK01000007.1 coordinate 35,195, forward strand.
CAACACTCTGCTGTCGAAGGAGGTCCCGGCAGCCGGCGTTGCGGCCGCGTCCGGGGGCAATCACGGCGCGGCCGTGGCCTATGCGGCGAAGCAGCTGGGTGTGAGAGCGCGCATCTTCGTGCCGGAGATCTCGAGCCCGGCCAAGATCGCCGTCATTCGCTCGCACGGGGCCGAGGTGGTGATCGGCGGCGCGCGTTATGCGGATGCCCAAGCCGCCTGCGACCTCTATGTGGCCGAGAGCGGCGCCCTGCGCATCCATCCCTTCAGCGCCGAGAGCACCGTGATCGGACAGGGCACGGCGGCGCTCGAATGGGAGCAGGATGCCCCAGCCCTCGATACCGTTCTCGTCGCGGTGGGCGGCGGTGGGCTCATCAGCGGCGTGTCGAGCTGGTGGGCCGGCCGCGTGAGGGTGGTGGGTGTCGAGCCGGAAGGATCGCGGGCGCTTCACGCCTCCCTCGAGGCCGGGCGGCCTGTGGACGTGGAGGTCGATTCCGTCGCCGCCGATTCGCTCGGCGCGAAGAACACGGGCGATCTGGTCTATTCCATTTGCCGCGAAACCGTCGATCACGTGGCGCTCGTCACCGACACGGCGATCCGCGATGCGCAGAGGCTGCTCTGGCGAGACTATCGCGTCGCGTCCGAGCCCGGTGGCGCGGCGGCACTGGCGGCGCTGATCTCGGGGGCCTATAAACCCCGTTCGGGCGAGCGGGTTGGCGTGCTCCTGTGCGGCGCCAATGTCGAACTCGCCAAGCTCGCCGAGATAACCCACCCGTAATGGAAGGACGCCCATGTTCCCGCAACGTCTGACCGAAGGCTACCGCGCGTTCCTCGACGAGCGCTTCCCGCGCGAGAAGAACTGCTTCGAGGCTCTCGCGGAAAAAGGCCAGTCGCCGGAGGTGATGGTGATCGGCTGCTGCGACAGCCGCGTCTCGCCGGAGGTGATCTTCGACGCAAGCCCCGGCGAATTGTTCGTGGTGCGCAACGTGGCGAACCTGGTGCCGCCCTTCGAGACGGGTGGAGATTACCACGGCACCTCCGCGGCGCTCGAATTCGCCGTGCAGGCGCTCAGGGTCAAGCATATCGTGGTGCTGGGCCATGCCCGCTGCGGCGGCATCCGCGCCTTCGCCGACGATAAGGCCCCCCTGTCGCCGGGCGATTTCATCGGCGGCTGGATGAACCTGATTGCACCTGCCGCCGATCGCATCGGCCCACGGGCAAACACGGATTTTTCCGATTATCTCGCCCGGCTGGAACTCGCCGCTATTGAGAACAGTCTCAACAATCTGATGACCTTCCCTTGCGTCCGCATTCTCGTGGAGCGTGGCAAGCTGCAGCTCCATGGCGCCTTTTTCGGCGTAGCATCCGGCGTCCTGATGGTGCGCGATCCGGAGACTGGGGAATACAGATCCATGGTCGAGGATATGCCCCACCGCGTCTCGATGTTCAGCGCCCGCCGCGTCGACGCGCCCTAGACGCGGGTACCGATCGGCCACCATCCGTTCGGTTTATTCCTAGACTGTTTAGAGATTGACGGCCCTACGAGATATAATAACATATCTCGGTTATTCAGGGGGCTGTCATGTCTACTTTATTCGTTTCCAACGCGCGGACCACCACAATCGACCTTGATCCGTCGACGTATGAGACACTTCACGTCACGCAGAGCGGATCGATCACGACTGTCAACTCGGCCGTAACAGGTGGATATGAGGGCTTGGAGGTCCTCGTCGATGGCGCGATCCGCTCACAAATAAATGCGATTGATTTCTCCTCGGCTGGTTGTTCCATCACGGTCGGCAGCACCGGGACCGTTAGAGGCATCAACAGTGGCATCTTTCTAGGGGATGTTGCCAATGTGGTGGTCAACGACAGCCAGATCTCGTCCTCTCTGACCGTGTTCGAGAGTGCCGCCATCTGGATCGACGGTACCGACAATCATATTCTCAACAATGGAATCCTGTCGGGCTTCTACGGCATTCTTGGCACCGACACCCACGGCGATGGCAACTTCAACCATATCGTCAATACGGGACGGATCGAGGCGAGCGACACCGGAATTCGTCTGAACGCGGCCTCCGGTCTCGTCCCCTCCACCACCGTGTCGCCCGATATTCCCTATGGCGTTTTCAACAGCGGCACGATTCTCGCTGGAAAGACGGGGATCCTCGTCGAGAACTCCGGCAACGTCACCAACAGCGGCCTAGTCCAAGCCGGGGCTTTCGGAATCGCCTTCGGCTTTGGCGATGCCTTCCTGAACAATACCGGCATGATTGCGGCGCAGACTGCCGTCTCCGGCTCCGGTGAGCGGGATACTATCCTCAACCAGGGCATAATCCAGGGTGCCATTCTGCTCAATACTGGCAACGATCTCTATGATGGGCGCACCGGAACGGTGACCGATATCGTGGATTTAGGCGACGATGATGACGTCGCCTATGGCGGCAGCGGTACGGAGACCCTCGCTGGCGGCGACGGCAACGACACGCTGTTCGGAAATGGCGGCGACGACAGCCTCGTCGGAGGCGTCGGGCAGGATTATCTCGACGGCGGCGTAGGCATCGACCAAATGGCAGGCGGCATGGACGATGACATCTATGTCATCGACGACCTGAGTGATGTCGTGGGCGAGGCCATTGACGAAGGCACCGATCTCGTCCGCGCGTCGATCTCTTACGCGCTCGGCACGAATCTCGAGAATCTCTGGCTGACGGGCAGCGCCAACCTCAACGGCACGGGCAACGCACTGGCCAACAGGATTACCGGCAATGCCGGCAGCAACCTTCTCGATGGCGGCATTGGCGCCGACAATCTTGCGGGCAGTGCGGGCAACGACACCTATGTGGTCGACGACGGAAACGACGTCGTGACGGAAGCGGCCGACGAGGGCACCGACGCGGAGCGCGCTTCCGTGTCTCACACGCTCGGTGTGAATGTAGAGAATCTCCTTCTCACGGGCGCAGGCGATATCGACGGCACCGGCAACGACCTCGCGAACAGCATCGTCGGCAACGGCGGCAGCAATCATCTCGACGGCGGCGCAGGGGCGGACGTCCTCGCCGGTGGCGAGGGCAGCGACACCTATATTGTCGATCATGAAGGCGACCTCGTAACGGAGCAGGCCGGCGAAGGCACCGACACGGTGAGCGCCTCCGTGTCCTATGCGCTCGGCGCGCATGTGGAAAATCTCGTTCTCACCGGGTCGGGCAACATCAGCGGCATCGGCAACGAACGCGCCAACGAGATCACCGGCAACGCAGGCAGCAACCTCCTCGACGGTGGCGCGGGGGCAGACCGCCTGGCCGGCGGGCTCGGCAACGATACCTACATCCTCGACGATGCGAGCGACATCGTCACCGAGGGTCTTGACGAGGGCACCGACGCGGTGCGCGCCTCGATCTCCTACGCGCTTGCCAACAATGTGGAGAACCTCGTCCTCACCGGCGCCGGCGACAGCAACGGCACGGGCAATAATCTTGCCAATATGATCGCCGGCAACGGCGGGAGCAATCGTCTCGAAGGCGGCGGCAACGACGACCAACTCGACGGCGGCGCCGGCCAGGACACGGCGGTGTTCTCAGGACTTCTGTCCGACTACACCATCACACGTAGCCCCGACGGCACCCTGACGATCATCGACAACACGGCCGCACGCGACGGCACGGACACGCTGAAGAACATCGAGTTCCTGCAATTCCAGGACGGCACGATCACCGTACCGACGCGGGCCCCTGTCGCGCCCGCGGTGCAAGGGTCCGTGAACCCGATCAACGAGAACGCCGCGCCGTTCACCCCCGTGGCGAGCGTGCTATCGCCCGGACTTGCGGCCGGGTCCGTCGCTTACTCGATCGCGTCCAATCCCGGCAGCAAGTTCGTCATCGACCCGACAAGCGGCGTGATCAGTCTCGTGGGAGCCGTCGATTATGAATCAATGGAGGATCCCGATCTCCAGACCGAGATGGTCGGGACGCTGGTGCGCAAGTTCTATATGCTCAGCGTCAAGGCCACCGAGACTCTCACGGGCTGGTCGTCCGCGGCCACCCAGGTAAAAGTCTATGTGAGCGACGTCAACGAGGCGGCGACGGGCTTCTCCTTCACGGATGGGACGACGAAGGCCGCGATCAGCGAATCTGCTGCCGACGGCGCCCTCATCGGCGCCCTGCAGGCAAGCGATCCGGAAGGCGATGCGGGGCTCCTCTATGCCTTCGACACCACGGGTGCCAATGGTACGAGCGGCGCCGGCAATGCGGGCGGGCGGTTCAAGATCGAGAACGGCCAGCTGAAAGTGGCGGCGCTGACCGACATCACCAAAACCGAAACCTATACGATCACCCTGAAGGTCACGGACAGGAACGGCGGTCCCGGAGCCGTCTCGACCTACAAGGATTTCCAGATCACGGTGAACCCTGTCGGTGACGGCAACGCGCCGCCGTCGGCGCCTCAACACGGCCCGGTCACGGAACTCAGCGAGAACGGCGGACCAGTGGCGACCGTCGCGACGGTTCAGTCGACCGACGACGGTTTCGGCGGGACGACGATCCTCTACGAGCTCGTCGTCAATCCCGGCAACCTGTTCTCCATCGATCAGAATACCGGCGCGATTTCCTTCACGGGCGGTGCCAATTACGAGGCCGCGAACATCGGGCTTCAAACCGAAAATGCCGGTCAGTCGAACGAGAAGAAGTACTTCAACGTGGTGGTTCGCGCCCGGGAGAGCGGGCAAAACGGGCAGGTATCCGGCAACACGACCGTGAAGGTCTATCTCAACGACGTGAACGAGGCGCAGACAGGCGCGAATTATGCGGTCAATGCGGTGTCGAAGGACGCGCAAGCTGGCACCGCGCTGGCGACTCTGCAGAGCGTAATCGATCCGGATACGCGGCCGGCCTTCCGCAGCTACTCCTATGCTCTCGTGAATGCCGATGGCAGCGCCTATACGGGCAACGAGTTCTCAATCGATGCCGGCGGGAACGTGAAGGTAGGGGCGGGCGGGCTGCGCGACGTGCTCGGCTCCACCGTGGTTCCGGTGCACGTGAAGATCACGGATCAGAGCAATGCGGCCTTCACCGTCACCAAACAGATCGATCTGACGATCAAGCCGATCAACCATGGACCGACCGACATCACCCTGTCGAACACCTCCATCCGCGAATTGTCGGCAGCAGGCGACTTCGTGGGCGATCTGGGCGCTGCCGACCAGGATGACGGCGAGACGTTCACCTACCAGCTCATCGACACCGCCGGCGGCCGCTTCAAGATCGTCAACGGACACGACCTTGTGGTCGACAACGGTTTCCTGCTCGATTTCGAGCAGGCGGCTGCGCACAGGATCAAGGTCCAGGTGACCGACAGCGCCGGAGCCTCCTTCGTCAAGGACATCGCCATCGGCGTGATCGACTGGAATCCCGAATCCACGGCCGGCTCGATCGCCAACGACGTGTTCTTTGGCGGCGCCGGCAACGACACGCTCTCGGGCGGGCTCGGCAACGACCGGCTGGTCGGCGGAGCAGGCGCCGACATGCTCAAGGGCGATGGCGGCAACGACACGATCGGCGGCGGCTCCGGCAAGGACAAGCTCTACGGCAGCACCAGCGCGACCAAGGGCTTGAAGGACGTCGACGTCTTCCTCTTCGACACCAACCTGAAGAACAGCAAGGCGGAAGCGAACAAGCACAAGGACATTGTCTACGGCTTCGAGCACAAGAAGGACGCCATCTGGCTCGACGGCGACGTGTTCAAGACCCCGGTCTTCACGAAGCTGGACAAGAAGGGCAACGACCTGAAGGCCCAGAAGATCAGCGCCGCCAACGTCGCCTTCGACAGCGCGAAGGACGGGAACGACTACATCATCATCAAGAAGACCGGGGCCAAGAAGGCGCAGATCCTGTTCGATGCCGACGGCACCGGCCGCAAGGCCGCGGTCGAGGTCGCGACGATCAACTACGAACCCAATCCGAAGAAGATGGGCGGGGTGCTCGATCACACCGACTTCTTCATCATCTGATCGACGATCTTCGCGACAAACTCGACCCCGGCAGGGGTTCTACCAAGGCCGAGTTCGAGACGGGAAGCCGCTCCCTCTAGGCGCTGCGGACGTGAAAAGAGCCGCTGTCGCATCCAACAGCGGCTCTTCGCTTTCATGCGTTAGAACGGACGCCTTGCGTCCGATCAGCGCTTAGGCCGCCTGCTTCTTCGGCTTCAGCAATCCGCGATTGGCCATGGCTTCGGCGATCTGCACGGCGTTCAGCGCCGCGCCCTTGCGCAGGTTGTCGGAGACGCACCAGAAGGACAGGCCGTTCTCGACCGTGATGTCCTCGCGGATGCGCGAGATGTAGGTGGCGTCCTCGCCGGCTGCCTCGTGGGGCGTGATGTAGCCGCCGGGCTCACGCTTATCGATCACCATGACGCCGGGCGCCGCGCGCAGGATGTCGCGGGCCTCGTCGGCGGTGATCGGGTTCTCGAATTCCACGTTCACCGCCTCCGAGTGGCTGATGAAGACCGGCACGCGCACGCAGGTTGCGGTGAGCTTGATCTTCGGGTCGAGAATCTTCTTGGTCTCGACCATCATCTTCCACTCTTCCTTCGTGTACCCGTCCTCCATGAACACATCGATGTGCGGGATCAGGTTGAAGGCGATGCGCTTGGGAAACTTCTTTTCCTGCACGTCCTGGAGCGAGTAGAGCGCCTTGGTCTGGCGGTCGAGCTCGTCCATGCCGTCCTTGCCGGCGCCGGAGACCGACTGGTATGTGGCGACGACCACGCGCTTGATGGTGGCGCGCTCATGCAGCGGCTTGAGGGCCACGACGAGCTGGGCCGTGGAGCAGTTCGGGTTGGCGACGATGCCCTTGCGGATGTCGCGGAGGGCCTCGGCATTCACCTCTGGAACCACCAGCGGCACATCCGGGTCGTAGCGCCAGGCGGACGAATTGTCGATCACGACTGCGCCCTGGGCAGCGATCTTGGGCGACCATTCCTTCGAGACCTCGCCCCCGGCGGACATGAGGCACAGGTCGACATCGGAGAAATCGTAGGTGTCGAGGGTCTTCGTCTTCAGGATCTTGTCGCCGTAGGAGACTTCCGACCCCTGGCTGCGGCGGGAGGCCAGTGCCACGACTTCATCGGCCGGGAAGGCCCGCTCGGCGAGGATGCTGAGCATCTCGCGGCCCACATTGCCGGTCGCACCGACGACGGCGATCTTGAAACCCATTGAACTTCTCCTGTTATCGCTCTCCCCGGAAAACCAAAAACCCTGTTGGGGTGTCGCCTCTCGCCCCGAGGGAGAGAGGACCGGGGACGACGAGGCTTATTCGGCTGTTTTTGCAGCCGTCGTGGCGGTTTTCGTTTTGCTCGTCGTCAGGGTGAGCAGCGCCATTGCCATCGTCCATCCAAAAGCCCTGACCGGGCTTCGATACGCCGCCAGAAACACACCAAAGGCACGCTTTCGTCAAGCGTTCTCTTTTGTGGCAAGCGTTCAATCGCCCGTCAGCACGTCGGTCGAGAGGTTGAACCGATAGAAGACCTTGTTCATCCGCTCGGCTCCGAGGCGTTCATAGAACGCCTGCGCCCCGGTATTGGTGCCGTCGGTCGTCAGGTCGATTCGCGTCAGCCCCTGGGCACGGGCATGTTCCGCCAACCACCGCATGAGCACGACGCCCACGGCCTGTCCGCGTGCGTGGCTCTCGACGAAGAGCTCCTTGACGAACAGGAGACCCGAGAGCCTGAAGCCGGGCCGCAGCACCGCAAAGCAGGCGAGGCCGACAGCGCGGCCGTCACGGGAGGCCAGGGCATAGCGCGTGCCTTCCGCCTCCCGCATGGAGCGCTCGACCATGGCCAAGGTCGGCTCGATGGGCCGGGCGACGTCGGGGCCGACATAATGCAGATCCACAGCCCGAACCAAGGCCGCAACATGCGCAGCATCCTCAAGCGTGGCAAGACGAACGACGGTCTGGGACATGGGAGCGCTCGGGTCGGTTAAGCTTTGGTTTACCCTGCTTAGCAAAACCTTTCGAAGCCTGGCCAGTGTCACGGTAGAACATGTGGATGATCTGACCACTGGACTTGATTGGTTTGAGCGATGCCGCGGGCGGTTTATGCCGAATGGGATGAGGACGACGTTGCCGATTGGGTCGACGAACGCCCCGCTCGTCGCCTGCGTCGAAAACCCCTGCCCTGGTTGCGCGTCGTTCTGATGTCGTCCTGCAGCATCGCAGGCCTCGTCTATTTCGCCCTCGAGCAGGAGCAGAACATTCGTCCGGCCGAGCGCCAGAAAGCGATTCCGTCCTCTGTTCTGGTCGCGCCGGCGCCGGTCTGGAAATCGCTGCCTCCCTCCCCGGCTGTCTATGCATTGGCAGGCACGTCCGGCCCCGTGACGTCGGAAGCACGCGAGCATGCGAACGGAGCCCGGGAGGACACCCTGATCCTGGGGCGCTTCGGCGATTTCCGGTATGCGCAGCTTGTTCTGGTCCAAGGACCGGCTGAGCCTGCCGGAAGCTTCTATATCGAGACGGTTCGGCGGGCGGCGCGCTCGGGCCTCGCGGTCGCCCATCAGGGCCAAAGCCGGGTTGTCGCGACGAAATTCGGCCCCGTGGAAGCCGCCCCTATGATCCTTGCGAACAAGGGTGAGCAGACCTGCGAGGCCTTCCGTTTTTCGGATGCGATGGCTGAATTCAGCTTCCAGGGCTGGTTGTGCGGATCCTCACCTCCCGACGAGGCGCAGCTCGCCTGCTTCATCGACGGGATCACCCCGGCAGGCGGCGCCGGTCCGTCATTAAAAGCGGTTTTCGCCCAGGCCGAGCGCAATCGCCCAGACGCCTGTGGCCCGAGCGCCCGCACCGCGTCGGTTACGGTCAGACCTCCGGCCCGACGGTAACCGCCACGCGGTGCATGACATTGCAGCCATAACCGTTCGGATTCCAGTTGGCGGCCCGGAAGGGCTGAGCGCGCCCCTGCGAGTCAGTGGCACGGGCGACGATCTCATAATAGCCGTTGCCGGGCAGAGTGAGAGAAGCGTGCCAGCGCACCCAGTCGTAGCGGTTGCGCGGCAGCGTCGTTGCCGCCTCGGTCCAAGTCGCGCCACCGTTGACGGTCACGTCGACCCGCGCCACATCGTCGTCGCCCGCCCAGGCGGCGCCCCGGACCTCGATCGAGCGCGTGCCTTCAGGATAGCGCCTGCCATCTGCCGGCGCTGTGACGATGCTGCGCACGGGCATCGATTCGAGGATCCGGGTTTCGATGCCTTGCCCGTTCGAGCCCGGCGGCAGGGGACGGATCGGAAGGCGATAGGCCGGCGGCAGGGGACGGATCGGAAGGCGATAGGACAGCCCCGTCATGCCCGGTCCATCATGCTCCCGATCACGGATCCAGATCCGCGTGAGCCATTTCTGGCTCAAGGACCCTGGCCAGCCCGGCACGACGAGGCGCAAGGGGCCGCCATGGATGAAGGGCAAGGGCTCGCCGTTCATCGCCCAGACCAGCAGCGTATGCTCCTCCAGGGCCTTGGCGATCGGCACGCCACGCGACATGGCCTGCCGCTCATGACTTCCGTGCTTGTCCGGGTCGGCACCGAAATGGCCCGTGAACAATGCCGTCTCTTTCAGGCCCGCCTCGCGCAGAACGTCACCCAGCGAGACACCCGTCCATTCCGCGCAGCCGACGCCGCCATGGGTCCAGGGATTGCCTTCCGCCTCAGGCTCGAAGAACGACCGTCCGTTGCCGCCGCATTCGAGCACCATACGAAAGGTCTTTTGCGGGAAACGGCACTTCAATTGCGCGACGGTCAGGTCGAGCCGGCGCTCGACCTCGCCATCGATGGTGAAGGTCCAGGACTCAGCGTCGTCCACCGGTTGGGGCAGCAATCCGTTGTTGCGGACGAAGAAGCGCGCAATCGGCGTCGTCTCGTCGTCGAGAAGCTCCTCGGGGGTTTCAGCGACCAGTGGAGTCTCGCCCAACAGGCTCAAACCTTCCTTCGCTGAGAGGTCGAAACGGGCCTTCTTGTCCTGCATCGGCTGCTGTCCTTCTCACCTGTTGGTGAATGTCACGCTTCGACGGAACCATTTTAAGGGGGGCCGTCTTGTTTTGACATCATCGCACACGATGATCGCGCACAGCACAAGGACTGGGCGCCGTTCTTGGAGGATTACCCATGCGCCGCTTCGCACTTTTGGGTCTGGCTTCATTGGCTGCGCTCACGATCGTCTCGGGAGTGGCGGAGGCGCAGACCCGAAACCGCCCCCTCGTCCTCAGGGTCCAGCCCCGCAGCTTCCTCGATCCGGGTCCCGTCGTTCCGGTCGGATCGATCAATCCGGGTTACACGGGTTACGGGCAGGCGCAATCCTATCTGCTGAGCCCGCCCTATGCTCCCGCCGGCGCGGGCTTCGGCGTCGGCACCCTGCCCGATCCGATCACCAACGGACCCTTCGTAGGGTCACGTAATCCGTTCCCCATGTTCGGCGTTCCGGACGTCGAGGCGACAGGCTCGATCCGATAAATCGATCCCTGAAACGGAAAGCCCCGGGCATGACCCGGGGCTTTTGCGTTTTACGAGAGAGCCTCGAGTTCCTTGACGATGGCATCGCCCACATCCTGCGTGCCGACCGCGTTCATGCCGGGACCTGCAATGTCCTTGGTGCGAGTGCCGGAGGTGAGCACGTTGGCGATGGCCTTATCGAGACGGTCCGCCTCGTCGAGGAGACCGAAGGAATAGCGTAGGGCCATGCCGAAGGAGCCGATCATGGCGATGGGGTTGGCAAGGCCTTTGCCGGCGATGTCCGGCGCGGAGCCGTGCACGGGCTCGTAAAGCGCCTTGCGCTGGCCGGTCGCCGGATCCTCCGCGCCGAGCGAGGCGGAGGGCAGCATGCCGAGCGAGCCGGTGAGCATCGCGGCGATATCCGACAGGATATCGCCGAAGAGGTTGTCGGTGACGATCACGTCGAACTGCTTCGGATTGCGCACAAGCTGCATGGCGCAGTTGTCGGCGAGCACGTGCTCGAGTTCCACGTCCGAGAACTCGGCCTTATGGATGCGGGTGACGACCTGGCGCCAGAACACGCCGGTCTTCATGACATTGAATTTCTCGGCCGAGGAGACCTTGTTGCGACGCTTCCCGGCGAGATCGAAAGCAACGCGCGCGATGCGCTCGACTTCATGCGTGTGATAGAGCTGCGTGTCGACGGCGCGCTGGGAGCCGTCCTCCAGGGTCACGATCTCCTTCGGCTCGCCGAAATAGACGCCACCGGTGAGCTCGCGCACGATCATGATGTCGAGGCCTTCCACCACCTCGCGCTTGAGCGAGGAGGCATCGGCCAGCGCCGGATAGCAGATCGCCGGGCGCAGGTTGGCGAAGAGTCCGAGGTCCTTGCGCAGGCGCAGCAGACCGGCCTCGGGACGCACCGCGTAAGGTACGCTGTCCCATTTCGACCCGCCGACCGCGCCGAAGAGCACCGCATCGGCGGCCTGAGCACGTTCCATGGCAGCTTCGGAAATCGCCGCGCCGTGCGCGTCGTAAGCCGAGCCGCCGACGAGATCCGTCTCCGTCTCGAAACCGACGCCGCGCTTGCGGAACCAGCCCACAATCTTCTCGACCTCGCGCATGACCTCCGGACCGATGCCGTCGCCGGGGAGAAGGAGAAGCTTGTGCGTTGCCATGGGTGACCCCTGTTCTATCGTGATCCAATGCAGGCCCTTAAAGGGCCGAATGGACGGCTTGGCAAGCTCTTGTCGCGTTGGCCGTTAGGCGAAGGCGTCGGGGCTGTTCTCTGCCCGTCGGTCCTTCGAAGTCCTGACGATGGTCACCGAACAGGGCGCCTCCGCCACGACGCGGGACGAAACGCTGCCCAGGTAGCGGCGCAGGGCGGAAGAGGCCCGCGCGCCGATGACGATGTGGTCGACATTGTTGTGGCGGGCGTAGTCGACGAGCGCGGAGGCCGGATCGGGCGCCTCCAGCACGCTGTAGGTGATCTGCTCCTTCGGAATGTCGAGCGACGCGCCCCAATGCCGGAGCAGGACTAGACGCTGGACATGGAGGCTTCTCCCCTCCTCGTCCTCCAGGATGTCGACGGCGATGCGCGAGGTTTTCAGGATATTGACGCAGGCAATCCGCGCCTCGCCCTCGATGGAGAGAATGCGGCCGATCATCATGCGCAAGGATTCGGCAAGATCCTCGTTTCCCGGTGAAAGATCGACGGCGGCAAGGACGATGGGCGCCCGGGACAGCTGTCCGGCAATGTTGGGCGTCTCGAGAGGTTGTGCCTTGCGGGCCTTGAGCCAGCGCCGGAAGGTCTTCACGCCACCGTCCCGCTCCAGCCGTTCGGCCCGCTCGGTGAGCCGAATCTGTTCCGGGTTCTCCAGGTCCAGAGCGAGCTGGGCCGCTGTGGCGTAACGGTCGTCCGGATCGATCTCCAGGCAGCGCAGGATCACCTCCTGCAGCCAGGGCGGACAATCGGGAGCCAGCGCCCGCGGCGGAACCGGATCCCGCCACAGGCGGCGGCGGATCTGGCCGCCGCGCGGATTACCGAAAGGGCGCTCGCCCGTGACGAAGAAATACAGCATCGCGCCGAGCGCGAAGAGATCGCTGCGCGGATCGGCCCTGTCCTGCAATACCTGCTCCGGCGCCATGTAGGGCGTGGTTCCGAACGGCTCACGAAACTCCTCGGCCAGGAGATCGGGCAGGCGTTCGTGCCGGGCAAAGCCGTAATCGATGAGAACCGCCTCGCCGGTGTCCCGGATCATCACATTGCTCGGCTTGATGTCGAGATGGATCACGTGCTGGAGATGCAGGTCGTGCAGGGCATGCGCCACCTTCGCTCCGATCGTGACGACTTCAGGCCAGGGCAGAGGAACCTCGTCGAGCCGGCTCTTGAGCGATTCGCCAGGGATCCGCTCCATGACGACGTAGGGCATGAGATCGAGCGAGCCCGTCGCGACGAAGCGGGGCACATGCGGACCCGCGAGACGCGGCATGATCATCTGCTCGGTCTCGAAGCAGACGATGGGCAGCGGATCATCGCTGTCGATCAGCATCGGGATCTTCATGATCAGCGGCGCGGGCTCGCCGCCTCGGGAAACGGCCCAGAGCTGCGCCATTCCGCCGGTGCCCAGATTTTCCTGGAGCTCGAAGCCGTCGATCACCATGCCCGGGCTCAGGCGCCACCGCATGTTCAGCGGCCCTGCTCGAGGCGCAGGGCCAACTTTTCCGGCAGACCCGCCTCGCGCACCTTGCGGGCTGCGGTGGCCGTGTCGTAGGGCACGCGCAGATAGCGCAGGGTCTGACGGGCGGTGTCGAAGACCGCGTAATTCGCCGCCGCGACCCCATCCCGCGGCTGCCCGACAGCACCGATCACCGCGAGCCAGGTCCGGGTCGGCAGAAGCGGGATGTCATTGTTGGCGACCGGCGAGAAGGTGCCGACCTTGGCAGTAGTGCTCATATGGTAGAGCATGGGCACATGCACATGTCCGCAGAAGGTGATGTGTGAGTCCACGCGGCTGAAATGCCGGATGGCCTCCATGGGACCGGCCATGTAGTCCCAGTTGCGGGGGGCATATCCGTTGGCATGAACGTAGAGGACGCTCCCCTCCTCATGGGTGAGGGGAAGGTCGGCCAGGAACCGGCGCTGCTCCATGCCGAGTTGATTGCGGGTCCAGCGGATCGCCTCCCGGGCCACGCTGTTCATGTCCTCGTCGGAGCCGTCGATCGCCGCATCGTGATTGCCGAGCAGCGCCACGGCGCCCTTATCCACGAGCCCCCTGACCGTGTCGACCACCCAGGCCGGATCGGCGCCGTAGCCGACATAGTCGCCCAGAAACATCAGACGATCGACATGAAGCAGGCGTGCATGGGCGAGGCAGGCCGACAATGCCTCGCGGTTACCGTGGATATCAGTGAGAATGGCGATGAGCATGGAGTCAGTACAACTCCAAACTCACTGCCACTGCAACTAGCCGGTGCTGGGAATTGGGGTGCGCGGGCTCAACCCCGCAGGGCTTCCAGCACCTTGCCGCCGGGCCGGCCGCGCGGCTCGAGGCCGATGCGGCGCTCCACGTCCTTGATGGCCTCGCGGGTCTTTGCGCCGATCTTGCCGTCCGGCTCGCCCACATCATAGCCGCGGGCAGTCAGGAGCTGCTGCAGCTCGCGGCGCTGGGCGCGAGAGAGCGGCGGATCGTCTGTGGGCCAGGCGGTCTGAATGCCGGGCAGGCCTTTGAGGCGATCGCCCAGCAGAGCGATGGCGAGGCCGTAGGATTCGGCCGCGTTGTAGGAATAGACTGCGTCGAAATTCTTGGTGACGATGAAGGCCGGGCCGTTCACGCCGGCCGGGGTGATGATGCCGGCGGCGTAGCTGCCCGAAAGCGGACGCCCGTCGACGCGCCGCACGCCCATGGCGGCCCAGGTGGCGAGCGGCTTCTTGTTCTTGCGCCCGGCGAGGCTCGCGTTGAAGTTCGACGGCAGGCGTACTTCGTAGCCCCATGGCAGGCCGTTCACCCAGCCGGCCTTTTTCAGGAAGTTGGCCGTCGAGTGAACCGCGTCCGGCACGGAGGTCATGACGTCCCGGTGCCCGTCCCCGTCGCCGTCGACGGCGAGGCGCTGGAAGGTGGACGGCATGAACTGGGTATGGCCGAAAGCACCGGCCCAGGAGCCGCGCAGGTTCGCCGGGTTGATGTCGCCGTCCTGCACGATCTTGAGCGTCGCCATCAGCTCGCCCTTGAAGTAGTCGTTGCGGCGCGGCGCATAGCAGACAAGCGTCGACAGTGACTGAATCAGCGGCCGTCCGCCGATATCCTTGCCGAAATTGGACTCCACGCCCCAGACACCGGCGATGGCATGGCGATCGACGCCGAAGCGCGCCTCGGCCGAGGCGAGCGCCTGCCCCCACTGACGCATGGCGGTCCGGCCGTCCTGTACCCGCTCCTCGTCGACGAGCGCCGAGAGATAATCCCAGATCGCGGTCTTGAACTCCGGCTGGTTGTTCATGAGGTCGAGGATGGTCAGGTCCGGCGTGAGGCCGCGGGTCGCGACATCGAAAGCTTGGCCGGAAATGCCCTTGGCGGCGGCTTGGGCACGCAGGCCGGAAAGGCATGAGCCGAAATCGGCCTGGGCCGAGGCCGGGGTTGCAGCAGCAAGGCCGGCGAGAACGAAGAGAGCGGGGGCAAGAATGTTCTTCATGCCCCGCACATTGCAGGGAATTTGGTTAATCTTGTGAAAACGGGGCAGAAGCACTGCTTAACCCGGACCAAGGTCTGGATCGGGAAGATCGGTCTGAATCCAACGATCGCTGACGTGGATATCGGTGGTCTCGAGACGGCCCGGACCGAGATTTGTGAACTTGTGCGGCATTCCGGCCGGGCCGAGGACGATCTGACCCGCCTCGCATTCGAAGCGCTCGTCGCCGACGGTGAAGAGAGCCCGGCCTTGGCGGATGATGAAGATCTCATCGTAAGGGTGAACGTGCCATTTCGGCCCGACGCCGACCTCCTCGGTGGCATAGAAGAGAACGGTGACGCCCGTCCCGAGGGTATGGCCCTCTACACGACCTTTCCAGAGGTCGGGATGCGAGGCCCGCTCGTCGCGATCAAGAACCCTTGGCTTGCCTTGTGCCATCGCCTGTCCCGGTCGGGAATGGGAGGAAGCGGCTTTAGGCCCAGGCGCGTTCAGAGAGCTTCTTCTCGAAGCTGTCGATGGCCGAGGCCTTCTCCATGGTCAGGCCGATGCCGTCGAGGCCGTTGAGCAGGCAGTGCTTCTTGAACGGGTCGATATCGAAGGTGACCGTACCGCCATCGGGGCCGCGGATCTCCTGCTTCTCCAGGTCGATGGTCAGCGTGGCATTGGCGCCGCGCTCCGCATCGTCGAAGAGCTTCTCCAGGTCCTCGGGCGAGACCTTGATCGGCAGGATGCCGTTCTGGAAGCAGTTGTTGTAGAAAATGTCGGCGAAGCTGGTGGAGATCACGCAACGGATGCCGAAGTCGAGCAGCGCCCAGGGGGCATGCTCGCGGGACGAGCCGCAGCCGAAATTGTCGCCCGCCACCAGGATATTGGCCTTGCGATAGGCCGGCTGGTTGAGCACGAAATCCGGGTTCTCCGAGCCGTCCTCCCGGTAGCGCATCTCGGAGAAGAGGCCCGTGCCGAGACCCGTGCGCTTGATCGTCTTCAGGTACTGCTTGGGGATGATCATATCGGTGTCGATATTGATGATCCGCAGCGGCGCCGCGACGCTTTCCAGCACGGTGAACTTGTCCATGGTCTCACATCCCTGAAGGCGGCAGCCGGGCCGCTGTCAGGTGCCTCATATCAAAGGCTTGTGAAGACGGCTAGGCCAACGATGGTCGCGGGAGCGCAGGCCTTGAACGGTGCCGGCTGCGTCAGCGCCAGAGATTCGTCCGGGCGAGGTCATAAACCTCGTCGGCGCGGCCGTTCAACACGGCCTTCACCATGTAGAGGGTAAATCCCTTCGCCATCTCCAGAGTGACCGAGGGCGGCATTGCCAGCTCCGTCCGGTTCACCACCGCATCGATCAGGACCGGCCCGTCATGGGCAAGCGCGGCAGCGATCCCTTCATCCACCTGGGCCGGATCTTCAAGCCTGATCCCGCGAATGCCGATGGCTTCGGCCATGGCGGCGAAGTCCGGGTTCTGGAGTTCCGTGCCGAAATCAAGAAAGCCGGTGGATTTCTGCTCCAGTTCGACGAAACCGAGAGTGCCGTTGTTGAACACGACGACCTTCACCGGAAGGCGCTGCTGGGTCAGGGTGAGGAGATCGCCCATCAGCATGGCGAAGCCGTCGTCGCCCGACAGCGAGATCACCTGCCGGCCGGGGCAGGCCGCCTGGGCGCCGATCCCCTGCGCCATCGCGTTCGCCATCGAGCCATGCCAGAACGACCCGAGAAGCCGCCGCTTGCCGTTCATCGCGAGATAGCGCGCAGCCCAGACCGTCGGCAGGCCGACATCGCAGGTGAACACGGCGTCCGCCGCGGCCTGGTCGCTGATCGCCTTGGCGACCTGCTGCGGATGGATCGGCCGCTTGCCGGGCGTCCCGACGGCGAGGTCGTCGAGCGCCTGGCGTGCTTTGGCATAATGCTCCCGCGCCCGGCCGAGATGGGTTCCGTCGCGCTTTCGATCGAGCCGCGGCAGCAGGGCCGCCAATGTCGCGCGGACATCGCCCACGACACCGACATCGACCGCGGCACGGCGGCCGATGTTCTCGCCCCGGAGGTCGACCTGCGCGATGCGAACGCCGGCATCGTCCGGGTAGAACTGACGATAGGGAAAGTCAGTGCCGAGCATCAGCAGAACATCGCAATCGCGCATGGCGTAGTAGCCGGACGAGAAGCCGATCAGCCCGGTCATGCCGACATCGTAGGGGTTGCCCCACTCCACGTGCTCCTTGCCACGCAAAGCGTGCACCATGGGCGCCTGGAGGTGCTCTCCCAAGGCTAGCAGCTCGTCATGGGCACCCGCGCAGCCCGAGCCGCACAGGATCGTGATGCGATCGCCGCCATTGAGCAGCGCCGCGAGACGGTCGAGATCGTCCGGCGCAGGCGTGATGACGGGAGCGGACGGCAGCAGCCCGTCGAGCTTGACT
Organism: Microvirga tunisiensis; assembly: GCF_009296175.1. Taxonomy (GTDB): domain Bacteria; phylum Pseudomonadota; class Alphaproteobacteria; order Rhizobiales; family Beijerinckiaceae; genus Microvirga; species Microvirga tunisiensis. Next base: position 52,758 of record NZ_VOSK01000007.1, read on the forward strand.
GGAGGCGCAGCGGCTGCCGGCTGGAGGGCAACTTCGCCAGGGATCACCAGCACCGATACGCCGCGTTTGGCTCTCGCCTCACGGATGGCGACCTCGAGGGTGCGCGGCATCTGACTGGCACCGGAGACGAGTTCGCAATAATGGCTGCATTCGCGAAAGAGATTCTCCGGGTGCGTCTCCTGGAAATAACCGCTGCCGATCTCGGCCGAGGGGATGTGTGCGGCGATGGCGAGCACCGGCACACGGGAGCGGTGACAGTCGAACAAGCCATTGATGAGATGCAGATTGCCCGGCCCGCAGCTCCCGGCACAGACGGCGAGCTCACCGGTCAGATGCGCCTCGGCACCGGCCGCAAAGGCGGCGACTTCCTCGTGCCGGACGTGGATCCACTCGATCTGACCCTGGCGGCGGATGGCGTCCGTCAGACCGTTGAGGCTGTCGCCGACGATGCCGTAAATGCGTTTGATCCTGGCAGCGGCCAGGATCTCGACGAACTGTTCGGCCACAGTCTTTGCCATGGGGGATTCTCCTGAACGCAGGTGGATCGCGGCTGCCGGAGCGGCTGTTTCGGTAGGGCTGTTAATCTCAAGAGCTATGTGGCGCGGCTGTGGGCCGAGGGTAGCCTGCAAAACGTGGCAGGGCCCTTCGCAACAAAGCGCTTTACCCGGCCGCCGCCTCAATCGCTTCCATGTCCTCGTCGGAGAGGCCGAAATGATGGCCGATCTCGTGGACCAGCACATGGGTCACGACGCCGCCTAGGGTCTCCTCGTGCTCGGCCCAATAGTCGAGGATCGGGCGGCGGTAGAGCCAGACCATGTTGGGGAACTGGCCCGTGTGCATCATGCTGCCGCCCTGGGCGAGGCCGATGCCGCGAAAGAGGCCGAGCAGGTCGAAGGGGGTCTCACAGCCCATCTCCTGCATGGTCTCGTCATCGGGGAAATCCTCGACCCGGATCACCACACCCTCGCAGAGTCGACGGAATTCCTCCGGCAGGCGGGCATAGGCATCCTGCGCCAGAGCTTCGAGATCGTCGAGGGAGGGTGCCTGAAGATGGGCTGGAACGATCATGGGGTCAGAGAATTCCAAGTTGAACCATGAGCCACAGGCCCAAGATCACCACGCCGACGAGCGACAGGGCACGGCCGATGCGGCGCCCCCAGAGTTCGATCGGATCGGTACCACCATCCTTGGCCGAGCCGACGGCATCCTTGGCGCCGAAGTGATCGCCGGCCCGCCGGCCCATGCGGGCGAGCGCCGATGAGCCGAGAGTCTCCGAATCCCTTTGGACTCGCTCCAGCGCCTCGCGGGCTTCCTGGTCCCGATCGCTCATGAAACCCTCCTCAAAAACCTTTACCGTTGCTTTACCATGGCTATCGGATTGCTTCTTCGCAACGGAACGCCTCGCACGCTTGGCCGTTAACAGCCCCGAGTAGACAACTGATCAAGAGGCAACAATGCGTAAAGTGTTTGGTATCCTGGCTGCGGCCGGGCTGGTGGTTTTCGGCACCGGTGCGGCGTCGGCTCAGGGCGTCGATGTGCGGATCGGCCCGTCGGGCGTTCGCGTGGCACAGGAACGGCATCATGGGCCCTATTATCGCGATCGCGTGGTCGAGCGCCGCGTGGTGCGTCCGGCGCGAACCCGCACCGTGTGCCGCACGGTGATGGAAGAGCGCGTCCGCCCGAGCGGCGTGGTCGTCCGCCGTCCGGTCGAGCGTTGCCGCCAAGTCGTGGCCGGCGGTCGCCGGGTCTATGTGGACTAAGCTTTAGGCATTTCTCATGAAAAAAGCCGTGGCTCGGGTGAGCCACGGCTTTTTGTTTGTCTGAGGTTTCGGATCAGCCGAAGGTGCGGATGTCCACGAACCGACCCGCGATGGCCGCAGCCGCCGCCATGGCCGGGGACACCAGATGGGTGCGGCCCTTGAAGCCCTGCCGGCCCTCGAAGTTGCGGTTCGACGTTGAGGCGCAGCGCTCGTGGGGCGCGAGGCGGTCGGCGTTCATGGCGAGGCACATGGAGCAGCCGGGCTCACGCCAGTCGAAGCCGGCGGCCTTGAAGATCCTGTCCAGACCTTCGGCCTCGGCCTGCATCTTCACGATGCCGGAGCCGGGCACGATCATGGCGTCGACGCTCTCGGCCACGCGCTTACCCTCGACCACCTTCGCCACTTCGCGCAGGTCCTCGATGCGGCCGTTGGTGCAGGAGCCGATGAAGACACGGTCGAGGGCGATGTCGGTGATCTTCGTTCCCGGCGTGAGGCCCATGTACTCGAGCGCCCGCCACTTGGAGCGGCGCTTGTTCTCGTCGGGGATGTCGTCCGGGTTCGGCACCACGCCGGCAATCGAGACCACATCCTCAGGCGATGTGCCCCAGGTGACGATGGGCGGGAGATTGGCGGCGTCGAGGCGGATTTCGGTGTCGAAGAAAGCGCCTTCATCCGTACGCAGGGAATCCCAGTAACGCACGGCCGCCTCCCAGGCCTCACCCTGCGGCGCCTTGGGGCGACCTTTCAGATAGGCATAGGTCTTCTCGTCGGGCGCCACCATGCCGGCGCGGGCACCGCCCTCGATCGACATGTTGCAGATCGTCATGCGGCCTTCCATCGACAGCGACCGGATGGCCTCGCCCGCATATTCGATCACATGGCCGGTGCCGCCCGCGGTGCCGATCTCACCGATGATGGCAAGGATGATGTCCTTGGCGGTGACGCCGGCGGGCAGCTGCCCGTCCACGGTCACGCGCATGTTCCTGGCCTTCTTCTGAATCAGCGTCTGGGTGGCGAGGACGTGTTCGACCTCCGAGGTGCCGATGCCATGAGCGAGCGAGCCGAAGGCGCCATGGGTCGAGGTGTGGCTATCGCCGCACACGATGGTCATGCCCGGCAGAGTGAAGCCCTGCTCCGGGCCCACCACGTGGACGATGCCCTGGCGGGTGTCGAGCTCGTTGTAGTACTCGACGCCGAAATCCTTGGCGTTCTGGGCGAGAGCGGCAACCTGGGTCGCGGCTTCGGGATCCTCGATGCCGTGCGAGCGGTCGGAGGTCGGCACGTTATGGTCGACCACCGCCAGCGTCTTGTGCGGCTGGCGCACCTGTCGTCCGGTCATGCGCAGGCCCTCGAAGGCCTGGGGGCTGGTCACCTCATGGACGAGGTGACGGTCGATGTAGAGAAGGCACGTCCCGTCATCCTGCTGATCGACGACGTGATCGTCCCAGATCTTGTCATAGAGGGTGCGGGGCTTGGCCATGTGTCTCTTCCAACGGTCGTAAAAAGTGGTTTGGCGTGTTTAGCGGCCTATCGCCCGGACGGGAAGATGTCCTGAGCGCACACCGCCTTGAAACGATCGCATAGCAGACGCGGGTCATCGCGCAATTATATTTTTGTCGCGATGGCTTGCCGCCAAGCCTGCCTCGTCAGCAAAAAGGCGCGGTTTGAGCCGCGCCTTTCGAATTCTCTGATGGGACGAGAGCCTTACTCGGCCGCGGCCGGGGTCGCGGTCTTCTTCTCGGCGCGCTCGGCGATACGGGCCGACTTACCGCGACGATCGCGCAGGTAGTAGAGCTTGGCGCGGCGGACGGCGCCGCGGCGCACGACCTTGATGGACTCGACCAGCGGCGAGTAGAGCGGGAACACGCGCTCGACACCTTCGCCGTAGGAGATCTTGCGGACCGTGAAGCTCTCGTGGAGGCCGCCGCCGGAACGGGCGATGCAGACGCCTTCATAGGCCTGCACGCGGGTACGCTCGCCTTCCTTCACCTTCACGTTGACGATAACGGTATCGCCGGGCTGGAAGACGGGGATGGTCTTGGCGAGCCTGGCAATCTGCTCCTGCTCGAGCTGCTGAATGAGGTTCATCGTCTATACTCCTGCCGTTGCGAGGCCCTGAGCGATCTCAAAACCCGCGGGATTTCGGCGTCCTGTTTTAAGTTGAGGCCGCGCCTATACAGGAGATTTGGAGGATTGTCGAGCCTATGGGCCGGCTGTCATCCCGGATGGAAGTCGGGCGATCCGGACCTCGCGAGGCCCAGATAACATCCCCAGCCGACGACCGCCGGGGATGGCGCTCCTCTCACCCCTAAACGGCCGGTGCGACCTCGGCAAACAGGTAGCGCTCGAACCAGTTCGGAAACGCCCGTGCCAGCACCCTCGGCCCCTCCACCGTCAGTCCCATCCGCTGCACCTCGGCGAAGCTCACGTCTCCCCGCCACCAGGCGACCAGCGCAGGGAGACGGGTCCGAATGCAGAGCGGCTCCGGAAAGCCTGGGTTCTGCGTGCAGAGCGAAACCTCCGCCGCTTTCAGGAGCATGAAGCGCGGCTGGCGCTGCCCCTCGATCGCGAAGCGGATGACGATCGGGTCCTTGGGCAGCTTGTCGGTGCGGACGCGCCGCTGCATGTCGACGAGCAGGGGTTCCAAATCGAGATCCTCATCCTCGGCGCGCCGCGGCAGCCATCTTTGACCCCAGGTGCCGAGAGCGCCCACGATACCCATCAGCTCCCTGCCTGCCTCCGTCAGCGCATATTCCGGCCCATTCTCGCCGTCGATGCGCGTGATGGCTCCGACATGCGCCAATTCCTGCAGACGCTCCGAGAGCATGGTGCGGGAGATGCGCGGGATGCCGCGGCGGATGTCGTTGAAGCGCCGGCTGCCGCACAGAAGCTCGCGCGCGACGAGAAGGGTCCAGCGCCCGCCGATGGCCTCATGGGCGCGCGCCACGGAACAGAACTGACCGTAATCTGCCATGGGTTAAGCGCTAGCATGGCCTTGTACCCAACAGAAGTCCGGATTCCGGACCTGACAGGCCGATCGCCGCAGCCTACAAGGCAGACGTTTTGGATAACGCCCATGATCGACCACCCCAGCACCATCCTCGACCGTATCGGCAACACGTCTCTCATCGCTCTGCGCAACATCCAGCCTGCCCATGGCGGCCGCGTCCTGCTGAAGCTTGAAAACGAGAATCCCACCGGCAGCATGAAGGATCGGATGGCGCTCGCCATGATCGAGGCTGCCGAAGCCGATGGGCGCCTCGAACCGGGCGGCTCGGTCGTCGAATATACCGGCGGCAGCACCGGCGTATCCCTGTCGCTCGTCTGTGCGGTGAAAGGATATCCGCTCGACATCGTGACCTCCGATGCCTTCGCACAGGAGAAGCGCGATCACATGGCGCTTTTGGGCGCGACGCTGCACATCGTGCCGAGCGACAGCGGGCGCATGACCGAGAAGCTGACGAAGGACATGATCGAGCAGGCCCGCATCATCGCCGAGGCGAAGGGCTCCTTCTGGACCGACCAGATGAAGAACCGGAATCAGATCGGCGCCTATCACAGGATGGTCGATGAAATCTGGCAGCAGACGAATGGTCGGATCGATGGCTTCGTGCAGAGCGTCGGAACGGCGGCGTCCTTGCGCGGAATCGCGGAAGGCCTGCGGTGGCACCATTCGCCCATCCAAATCATGGCCGTCGAGCCTGCGGAATCGCCTGTCCTGTCGGGCGGACCATCGGGCGCCCACAAGATCGACGGAATCGGCGCGGGCTATGTGGTGCCGCTCTGGCAGGCGAGCATCGCCGATAGGATCGAGCGGGTCACGACGGAAGAAGCCACGGCGATGGCGCTCCGGCTGGCCCGCGAGGAAGGCCTGTTCGCCGGCACTTCGACGGGCGCCAATGTCGTCGCGGCCCTTCGTCTGGCCGAACGGCTGGGGCCCGATGCGATCGTCGTCACCGTCATGTGCGATACGGGGATGAAATATCTGAAGATGTTTGGGGCGAGGCTCGAAGCAAATCGCCTCTAGAGTTGTTTCCAAGGACCTGGAAGCAACTCTCTTCTTTGCCGTGTCGCATTTATTGACGGCGAACCGGATCCGCTCCGCCGAAAAATGCTCCAGGTGTGACGATCACACACGCTCCAGGAATTCGACGATGATTCCGTCCGGATCTTTGCAGAACGCCACCTTGCGGATCAGTTCGCTGTTCGCGGCCGTCCGGGGAAGAACGGTGAACTCCACGCCGGCGGAACGAAGCTTTTCATAAATCGCGTCGACGTCATCAACCCGAAAGGTGATGTGGCGAATGCCGGCCTCGGTGACGGGAACCTCGCGCGCCGGCGTTTGGATCGATGCGGCCGGCTCGACGATTTCGAGCATGACGCCACCGATCTCGAGAAACGCGATGCGCCCGCCCTCGCCCGTACGCTTGACCAGCACCTCCTTCAGCCCCAACAGGCCGCAATAGAACGCGATGGTCTCGTCCAGATTGCTGCTGGTCATGCCCACATGCTCGAAACCCTGGACCACTAAGGCGTCTCCCTTGCATTGTTTGAAGGATCTTGGGCGTTTGAAGGATTTTGGGCAGAGCGGAGCACACATCAAGATCGGTGGAATGCGGCCGGCCTCGAACCGCCCGCACGCCGACCGGAGAGCACTTGGTCTTACTTGGTGGGTGGCGGAGCCATGGCGCCGATCTTGCTGGCCATGTCCATGCATTCGGCTTCCTTGCCCTGCTGATCGAGCTGTTTCGCCTGCTGGATCATTTGCATGGCCTGATTGTGGCCTTGGCTCTGCCCTGTGACGTTTGCACCTTGTCCCTGACCGGGGGTTGAGCCCTGCACTGCAGAACCTGTCGTCGCAGGCGCATCCAGCGCAGGTCCGGCGCCCTCCTGCCTTGCCGAGATGGATTTCTCCAGATCGGTAAGCCGTTGCGTGCATGGTCCCGCGAAGCCAGGGCTGACAAGAATGACGGCAAATGCCGTGCCAAGAATGATGCGACCGACCATATCGACCTCCTATGATCGAGGCCCCGTCCATTAAACCCTTGGCTGTGGTCGGCGTTCCGCGTGCGGGGCAGTGTCCATTTTGCCCAAGGCCCGCCCTGTAGGGAGATCCTAACGCTCCAGCAGATCCGGTCGCCGCTCCCGCGTGATCCGCTCCGATTCGTTACGGCGCCAGCGCTCGATCACGGCGTGATTGCCGGAGAGCAGCACGTCCGGAATGGGCCGCCCCTCCCATTCGCGCGGCCTCGTGTAATGCGGGTATTCAAGGCGGTTTGACTCGAAACTCTCCTCGGTGCCGGAGGCCTCCTTGCCCATGACCCCGGGGAGCAGCCGCACGCTGGCATCGAGCACGATCATCGCCGCCATCTCGCCGCCGGAGAGCACGTAATCGCCGATGGAGACTTCCTCCAGGCCCCGCGCCTCGATCACGCGCTCGTCCACGCCCTCGAACCGGCCGCAGACAATGACCACGCCGGGACCCGCCGCCAGTTCCCTCACACGGGATTGCGTCAGCGGCTTGCCACGCGGGCTCATCAAAAGCTTCGGGCGCGGATCGTCGGCCGGAACAGTGGCGTCGATGGCGGAGGCCAGCACGTCGCAGCGGATCACCATGCCGGGTCCGCCGCCGGCGGGCGTATCGTCCACCGTGCGGTGACGGCCGAGGCCATGGTCGCGGATGTTCTTCGCCGTCAGGGACCACACGCCGCGCGCGAGCGCATCGCCCGACAGGGACATGCCGAGCGGCCCTGGGAACATGTCGGGATAAAGGGTGAGAACGGTGGCGGAAAAACTCACGCCTCGTCCTCAGGTTCCGGCGCGGATTTCGCAGGCTCGAACAGATCGTCCGGCGGCACGGCCACAATGCGTTTGTCCGCGATATCCACTGTCGGCACGAAGGCCTTGGTGAAAGGCAGGAACGCGGTCGGGCCTTTTTGCGCCGGTGCGATCTCCAAAAGGTCGCCACCGCCGTAATTGGGCACGTCGACCACGGTGCCGATGATCTCGCCTGCTTCGTTCTGAACCGAGAGGCCGATCAGGTCCGCGAGCAGGAATTCGTCATCCTCATCGGGCGGAGAAAGCTTGTCGCGCTCCACATAGAGTTGAACGCGGTTGAGCGCCTCAGACGCTTCGCGCGTGGTGACGCCATCGACGATGGCGATGAGGAGATCCGGGGCGCCGCCGGGAGCGGGCCGCACGTTTTTGAGAGAAATGGATCGGCCGTCGGATGCGATCAGCGGCCTGTAATCGGCAATCGCCTGCGGATCGCCAGTATGGGATTTCAACCGCACCTCGCCTTTGAGGCCATGGGCGCGACCGAACTCACCGACGAGGACGAGATCGTCCCGGACGAGCGCAGATCTGCGCTCATCCCCCTTGTGGGGAGGTGGTGGTGTTGGCGTACCCTTAGGCAGGTTTGCGCCAACACCACCACCCCTGCCCTTCTCCAAAGAGAAGGAAGAAGTGGAGCGCTGGTTGAAGCGCTCCTTCTTCATGATGCTTACGCAGCCTCGCCTTCGCCGGCGGCAGCCGCGGCGGCCTTGGCGTCGGCGCGCTCCTGGGCCTTCTTGCCCGGGACGGCCTTGTTCGGGTTGTTGCGGGCCGGACGCTTCAGGAGGCCGGCGGCATCGAGGAAGCGCAGGACGCGGTCGGTCGGCTGGGCGCCCTTGGCGAGCCAGGCCTGGATCTTCTCGTTGTCGAGAACGACGCGGCCGGCATCGTCCTTCGGCTTCATCGGGTCGTAGGTACCGACCTTCTCGATGAAACGGCCATCGCGCGGGGAGCGCGAATCGGCAACGACGATGCGGTAGTAGGGACGCTTCTTCGCACCACCACGGGTGAGACGGATCTTCAGGGACATTCTTTAGCTCCTAGTGTTTAGGCTTTTCACCAAATTCGCTGATCAGGCGTTCGATAGAGGACTCGTCCTCCAAGTCACCCGCGGTTCGGAACACTTCCACATCGGTCGTGCCGTCCTCGAGCAGATCGATCTCCCAGTATTCACCGGGAACACGTGCGAGAACGGTAATACCGTCCTCTCGGAAGAGGCGGATCTGATTCCAGATGCCCGCACCTTCCAGTCTCTGGGACAGCGTATGAGCGCGCTGAAGCAGCTCCGCCGCCGTCAAACCTTCGGTCACTTCTTCTTTCCTCCAAACGGGAAGCCGCCGATGCCCGGAAGACCCGGGATCTTGCCTCCGCCGAGACCTGGCAAGCCCGGCACGCCCTTCGGCATCGACGGGAGGCCGCCGCCGCCGGGGAAGTCGGGCAGCTTGCCGCCCATCTGCTTCTGCAGCGCCTCGATCTGCTCCGGTGTCGGCTGGGGCATGCCGCCCATACCTCCGCCACCGCCGCCGATGCCGAACATCTTGCCGAGCGCGCCCGCCATGCCCTTGCCCTTGCCGCCGCCCATTATCTTCATGACGTCGGCCATCTGGCGGTGCATCTTCAGGAGCTTGTTGATCTCCTCGACCTTCGCGCCGGCACCCGCTGCAATGCGTTTTTTACGGGACGCTTTCAGGATGTCCGGGTTGCGGCGCTCGGCCGGCGTCATGGAATCGATGATGGCGCGCTGGCGCTTGATGATCCGGTCATCGAGATTGGCGCTCTCGAGCTGCGACTTCATCTTGGCGACGCCCGGCAGCATGCCGAGCATGCCGTTCAGGCCGCCGATCTTCTCCATCTGGGCGAGCTGATCGCGCAGGTCTTCGAGATCGAACTTGCCCTTGCGCATCTTCTCGGCCATGCGCTGGGCCTGCGCCTGGTCGAAATTCTCGGCGGCCTTTTCGACCAGCGAGACGATGTCGCCCATGCCGAGGATGCGGTTGGCGACGCGCGAGGGGTGGAACTCCTCCAGCGCATCGACCTTTTCGCCCGTGCCGATGAGCTTGATCGGCTTACCGGTCACGGCGCGCATTGAGAGCGACGCGCCGCCGCGGGCATCGCCGTCCATTCTCGTCAGCACGATGCCGGTGACGCCGAGGCGCTGATCGAAGGCGCGCGCGGTGTTGACCGCGTCCTGGCCGGTGAGCGCATCGGCGACGAGCAGCACCTCGTGCGGGTTGGTGGCGGCGCGCACTTCGGCGGCCTCCACCATCAGGGCCTCGTCCACGGTCACGCGACCGGCGGTGTCGAGCATCACCACGTCGTAGCCGCCGAGACGGGCGGCCTCCATGGCGCGGCGGGCGATCTGCACCGCCGACTGGCCGGCCACGATGGGCAGCGTATCCACGCCCACCTGCTTGCCGAGCACCGCGAGCTGCTCCATGGCGGCCGGACGGCGGGTGTCGAGGGAGGCCATGAGCACGCGCCGCTTCTCGCGGTCGGTCAGGCGCTTGGCGATCTTGGCCGTGGTGGTCGTCTTACCGGAACCCTGCAGGCCGACCATGAGGATGCCGACGGGCGGCGGCGCGTTCAGGTCGATGACCTCGGCGTCCGCGCCCAGCATCTCGACCAGCTGGTCGTGGACGATCTTGACCACCTGCTGGCCGGGGGAGACGGACTTGACAACTTCGGCGCCGACGGCGCGGGCGCGGACCTTGTCCGTGAAGGAACGCACGACCTCGAGCGCCACGTCGGCCTCGAGCAGGGCGCGGCGGACCTCACGCAGAGCCGCGTTGACGTCCTCCTCGGTGAGCGCGCCGCGGCGCGTCAGCGAGTTGAGGATATTGGAAAGCTTGTCGGAAAGGCCTTCGAACATGGTCACTCAATTCCTTTTGCGATGAGGGGTACATCGCGATCGGCAAGGGCCTTTTCAAAGTGGCGGATGGCCGCCTCGAACTTGTCGCGGCAGCCCGGATTGCAGAACCCGACCACCTCGCCGCGATAGAGGGTGAGCGAATCCGCCGCGATCGGCTTCCCCGACCACGGGCAGGTCTCGTTGACCGCGTCCTCGATGCGCAATGTGTCGTCCGACATCCGTTCGTCCTCAAGGCGAAACCCAAATGAAAGCGCGCCCGAGGGCGCATCGCGCTGTCGGACGTTGACCTCCAGCCTCTCGGGCTGGGCGGCGGCTCAAAAGGGCTCGCTCTACAGATTTGCGGCCAGCGCTTAAGGGGAAAAGGTGCAAGAGTCAAGGAAAAGACAGAAAATGGAGAGTCTTGGGGGCTTCATCGCTCCCTTCCCGGACAAGGCGGAGGCTCCTCCGCGTCATCACCGGCCTTGTGCCGGTGATCTCGACGTGTGAGGCGCGGCGCTTCAAACAACCGGGATGGCTGGGACAAGCCCGGCCATGACGTTGCGGATGACATGACGGGACGATGCTGAGGCCCCTTGCCGATCCGCACCAGCATCCCCATGCTTAAAGCTTCGCTGGACCTGACGCCCCTATGAACCGCCGCACCCTTCTCAAAGCTTTAGGCCTCCCCGTCATCGCCGCGACCGGCGCCCTTGGCTGGATGACCGCCGCCCGGGCGGTGAACCGCTATTACGAGGGTCCGGTCACGGATCATTTCGACGGGGTGCGGTTCTTCTCGCCGGGCCAGCCTCAGGACAAGGGATTTCTGGAGCTCGCCCGCTGGCAGCTCGGCGGCGGGCGGAAAGGTTGGCCGGACAGCTTTCCAAGCCCCTTCCAGGACAAGCCTCCGGCCGAGGTGCAGGGACTGCGCACGGCCCTGATCGGCCATGCCTCCTTCCTGATCCAGGTGGCCGGGCTCAACATCCTCACCGATCCGGTACTCTCCGACCGGGCAAGCCCGGTCTCCTTCGCGGGCCCCAAGCGGGTCAATCCGCCGGGCATCGCCTTCAACGACCTGCCGCCGATCCATGCGGTGCTGATCACGCATAATCATTACGACCATCTCGACACCGAGACCCTGGGGAGGCTCTGGCAGCGGGATCGCCCCAAAATCATCGCGCCGCTCGGCAACGATGCGGTGATCCGGGCCGAGCATCCAGAGATCCCGGTCGAGACGCGGGACTGGGGTGGGGCGGTGGATCTGGGGAACGGCGTCACGGCCCATTTCGAGCCGGCCTATCACTGGTCCGCGCGGGGCATCAACGACCGGCGCATGGCGCTCTGGTGCGCCTATGTGCTCACCACGCCCTCGGGCACGATCTACCATATCGGCGATACGGGCTTCGGCGACGGCAGGATCTTCCATGCCGTGCGTGAACGCTTCGACCGACCCCGTCTCGCCCATCTGCCCATCGGGGCCTATGAGCCGCGCTGGTTCATGGAGCCGCAGCACATGAACCCGGAGGATGCGGTGAAGGTGCTCGCCATCATTGAGGCGGAGCAGGCGCTGGGCCATCATTGGGGCACGTTCCGGCTCACCAACGAGGGCGTCGACGAGCCGCCGCAGGAACTGGCGGCGGCGCTCCAGGCGGCCGAAATTCCGGCAGAGCGGTTCAGACCGTTACGGCCCGGGGAGGCATGGACGCGGTCAGGGTGAGGATCGGTGCCTCCAGTTCACGAGGTTCGTCCACCAGGCAGGCGGCGCCTGCGTCCAGCAGTTCCCGCCGGGAACCATAGCCCCAGGTGACGCCGATGGTGGCGATGTCGTTGGCCCTGGCGCCGATGACATCATGCTCCCGGTCGCCGATCATGACGGCGCGTGCAGGGTCGAACTTCTCCTGATCGAGAATGTGCCGGATGAGATCGCGCTTGTCGGCATTCCGAGTGTCGAGTTCGGATCCATAGATTTCGATAAAGAAGTGCGACAGATCGAAGTGATCGAGGATCCGCCGCGCGAAGACATGCGGCTTCGACGTTGCGACGAAGAGGCGAACGCCCTTTTCCTGAAGGTTCTGGAGCAGGGCCGGGATGCCCGCATAGACCTCGTTCTCGAACAGCCCGGTCTCGCCGAACCGCTCGCGGTAAAGGCGCAGAGCCTCCTGAGCGTCATCGGAACTGCCCAGGAGTTTTGCGAAGCTTGCGATCAGGGGTGGACCGATCATCCAAGTGAGCTCGTCCGCTTCCGGAACAGGATGTCCCAGCCTCTCGAGGGCGTACTGGATCGAACGGGTGATACCTGCCTTCGGGTTCGTCAGGGTCCCGTCAAGGTCGAAGAGAGCGATCATTGAGGGCGATTATTCCTTGGGCTGAACGTAGATGTTCACCTCGAAATTAGTGTCCTGCGAATCCGTGAAGTCGCTCACGTATTCCTCGATGAAGGCGTCCTTGGCGACGATCTCCTTGATGTCGAGATAGGCCGTGATCGTCTCGTAGGTGCCATCGATCTCGTCATAAGCGTCCTTGTGCACGAAGCGGAACGACTTGCCCTCCGGCGTCTTGCCGAACTTGATCTCGGGGGTGAGCTCGGTCTTGCCCTCCGGCACCTGGGCGATCGGCACCATCGCCTCGTATTTGAAACCGTTGTCGTCGGTATCGACGAAGATCGTCAGCGGCCGGCCCGTCGGCGTGATCCCCGCCTTCTTCAACTCGCCCTCGATCTTGGCGAAGGCGTTTTTCAGGTTGGTGAAAGCCTCGTCCCAGGTGCTGATGCCGTTGAGCACCACCGTGGGCTTTGCAACCAGAACGCCCTCCTCCACGCCTGTCGGATCGCTCGGGTTCGGGAACAGGGTCGTGCGGCCTGCCTGCTGCGCCGTTGCCGGTCCTTGAGGAGTTGCGCCGGGCTGTGCCGGAGCCGGTGCCTCGGGCGCGGCCGGCGGCGGATTGGCCGCCGGTGGCGTCTGCGCAAGGGCGACGCTCGAGCAGAGGGCAACAACGAGAAGAAAACCTAAAGAGCGCAGCCGCATGAGTAGGACGCCTCACCCGCGAATCACGAATCACGAAGGGATATAATGCAGCACCATAGGGAGGTTTTGGTGCAGCGGCGAGGCCGTCCGCGCGCGTCTGTGGAGGACGGATTGCAGCAGGCCCAGAGGCCTCGGGTTTCTAGCCATCTGACGATATTGCCGCAGACAATCGCGATCCCTCTCGCGATTTCCGGCATTTTAAGCCATATACGCCCCCATGACTGCCCTTTCGAACAGCCGTTTTCTGAAAATGAACGGTCTCGGCAACGAGATCACCGTGCTCGACCTGCGCGGCTCCTCCCATCGCGTGAGCGCGGCGGAAGCGCGAGCCATCGCGGCCGATCCGCGCTCGCGCTTCGATCAGCTGATGGTGCTGCACGATCCCGTGACGCCCGGCACCGATGCCTTCATGCGCATCTACAACACGGACGGCTCGGAAGCCGGCGCCTGCGGCAACGGCACCCGCTGCGTTGCCTGGGCGCTGACGGCCGATCCGGTCATGAGCCGCCCGGTTCAAGGCGATCTCGTGCTCGAGACCGGGGCCGGCCTGCTGCCGGTAGAGCAGGTCTCCGATACGGTCTTCACCGTCGACATGGGCCCGCCGCGCTTTGGGTGGAACGAGATTCCCCTGCGCGATCCTTATCCGGACACCCGCACGATCGCGGTCGACACGACGCTGCCCGACGCCCCCGAGCTTCAGGGGCCTTCGGCGGTCAGCATGGGCAATCCGCACGCGATCTTCTGGGTCGAGGATGCGCAGGCCTATAACCTCGCCGCCATCGGTCCGAAATTCGAGCACGATCCGGTCTTCCCGACGCGCGCCAACATCTCGTTCGCTCAAGTTCCGAGCTCCGAACACATCGTGCTGCGCGTCTGGGAGCGCGGGGCCGGTGCAACCCGTGCCTGCGGCTCCGCCGCCTGCGCGGCCCTCGTGGCGGCCGCCCGCAAGGGGCTGACCGGCCGCAAGGCCGTGGTGACCCTCCCAGGTGGCGATCTCATCATCGAATGGCGCGAGAGCGACGGCCACGTGCTCATGACCGGCCCGACCGAGCTGGAGCATGAGGGCACCTTCTCCCCTGCCCTTTTTACCGAGGTGGCCTGATGGCGGTCGAGGTCGTCACCTTCGGATGCCGGCTCAACACCTACGAGTCGGAGGCCATGCAGCGCCACGCGGAAGAGGCGGGCCTTGGCGAAGTCGTGATCGTCAACACCTGCGCGGTCACCGGCGAGGCGACGCGCCAGGCGCGCCAGTCGATCCGCAAGCTCGCCCGCGAGAAGCCCGGTGCCCGCATCATCGTGACGGGCTGCGCCGCGCAAGTGGAGCCTGAAACCTTCGCGGCGATGCCGGAGGTTTCCCAAGTCGTCGGCAATCACGAGAAGATGAAGGCCGAGACCTGGGCCGGCATGCGCGATTTCGGTGCAATGCTAAGCGAAAAGGTTTTGGTCAACGACATCATGGCGGTGAAGGAAACCGCCGTGCATCTCATCGACGGCATGCGCGGGCGCACCCGCGCCTTCGTGCAGGTGCAGAACGGCTGCGACCATCGCTGCACCTTCTGCATCATCCCTTACGGTCGCGGCAATTCCCGCTCGGTGCCCATGGGCGCGGTGGTGGAGCAGGTGCGCACTCTCGTAGAGCACGGCTCCCGCGAGGTGGTGCTCACCGGCGTCGACATCACGAGCTACGGCAAGGATCTGCCGGGCGAGCCGAAACTCGGCACCATGGTGAAAAGCCTGCTGCGCCACGTGCCGGAGCTGGAGCGGTTGCGCATCTCCTCCATCGACTCGGTAGAGGCCGACGACGATCTGTTGGACGTCATCGCCAATGAGGGCCGCCTGATGCCGCATCTGCATCTCTCCTTGCAGGCCGGCGACGACATGGTGTTGAAGCGCATGAAGCGCCGCCACCTGCGCAACGACGCCATCGCCTTCTGCGAAGAGGTGAAGCGGCTGCGCCCCGACATGGTGTTCGGTGCCGACATCATCGCGGGCTTCCCGACCGAAACCGAGGAGATGTTCTCCCGCTCCCTCGACATCGTCGAGGAATGCGGCCTGACCCATCTCCACGTCTTCCCGTTCTCACCTCGCCCCGGCACGCCGGCCGCCCGCATGCCGCAGGTGGCGCGCGATGTGGTGAAGGATCGCGCGCGTCACCTGCGCGAAAAGGGCGAGGCCGCGCTGCTGAAGCATCTAGGGGAGGAAGTCGGAGCGAGACGCAACGTGCTGGTCGAGACGAACCAGCTCGGCCGCACCGAAGGGTTTACGCTCGTGCGCTTCGACAAGCCCGTGACGCCGGGCGAGATCGTGCCCGCGACCATCGCCGGCCACGACGGCAAGGAATTGCTGGCGGCTTAAATTACGCCGCAGGCCGCAATTCGCTCCCGCATATGCTCCGGCACCGGCGCCTCGGCCGTGATCGGCGGCTTCTTCGGATAGAGCGGCACGGTGACGCTTCTCGCGTGCAGGTGCAGGCCCGGACCACCGAATCGTGGGGCCGTGCCGTAGATCGGATCGCCGAGGATCGGAAAGTTCATGGCCGCGCAATGGACCCGCAACTGATGGGTGCGGCCGGTGATGGGGCGCAGTTCGAGGAGGGTCAGGCCCTCGCCCCGGCCGAGCACCCGCCATTGCGTCAGCGAGGGCTGGCCCTTGGGATCGACCTTCATCCACCAGCCGCGATCGGGCGATTTCGGCGCGAGTGGAAGATCAATCTCGCCCTCGCCTTCGTGAGGCCCGCCCTCGACCACGGCCCAATAGACCTTGTCGACCTCTTTCTTGCGGAACAGTTCGTTGAGCCGCGCGATAGCCTTCGGATGGCGGCCGAGAACAAGGCAGCCGGAGGTGTCCTTGTTGAGGCGGTGCGCGGCCTCCGGACGGCGCGGCAAACCGAAGCGGAGGGCATCGAGGTGATGAAACAGCGTCTCGCCTCCCTTGGGGCCGGGATGCACGGCTAAGCCGGCGGGCTTGTCGATCACGAGCATCAGGGCATCGCGATACAGCAATCGGGACACTATCTCTTCCGCATTCATGATGCCTCGGCTATCGAGGCACGCGCATGAATGCAAGCACGAGATTTTTAAGAGGCGAGAGCGAGACCCATGGCCGAAACCAAGCCCGACAAGCCCGGATTCCTCTCCCGTCTGTTCGGGCGCAAGGCTGAAGCTCCTGTGGTCCCCGAACCGGCGCCGGAGACACCGCGGGCCGGCGGCCATCCCGATACAATGCCCTCGCCGCCGGCGAATGCCGCGGACGATCTGACGGCCGCGCCCCCGACCGTGACCACCGCCTCCCCCGATACGACGGAGGAGGACAAGACGCCGCCGGAGCTGGCCGGGGCCGATCTCCAACCCGTGGAGGGCCTGGACCCGGAGGGCACCAATCCGCAGGAGCCGCTGCCGCGCATCGTGACCGAGGCCGGACTCGAGCTGCGCCCCGACATTGCAGCCGCGGACCTGCCGGCCCCTGAACCTGCGCCCGCGGAGATCCTTCCCTCTCCCGCGCCCGAGATCAAGCCAAGTCCGGCCCGGGGCTGGTGGCAACGTCTGACGGAGGGCATGCGCCGCACGTCCTCGTCCCTCTCCGACAGCGTGACCGGTCTCTTCACCAAGCGCAAACTCGACGACGCGACGCTCGAAGAGTTGGAGGACGCCCTGGTCCAGGCCGATCTCGGCGTGCCCACCGCCATGCGGATCACGGAGGCGATCGCGTCGGGCCGCTACAACAAGGAGATCTCTCCGCAGGAGGTGAAGACCATTCTGGCGGGCGAGGTGGAGAAGACTCTCCAGCCGGTCGCCCAGGCGCTGACCATCGATCGCACGAAAAAGCCCTTCGTCATCCTCATGGTCGGCGTGAACGGGGCGGGCAAGACCACGACCATCGGCAAGCTCTCGCAAAAGTTCCGGCAGCAAGGCCTGACGGTGATGCTGGCTGCCGGCGACACCTTCCGCGCGGCGGCCATTGAGCAGCTCAAAATCTGGGGCGAGCGGGTCGGCGCGCCGGTCCTGGCCCGCGGCCAGGGTGCCGATGCGGCCGGCCTCGCCTATGATGCGCTGCAGGAGGCGAAGGCCAACGGCACGGATGTGCTTCTCATCGACACGGCGGGTCGCCTGCAGAACAAGGTCGGGCTGATGGCCGAGCTCGAAAAGATCGTGCGCGTCGTGAAGAAATTCGATCCGTCCGCGCCGCATGCCACCCTCCTCGTGCTCGACGCGACGGTGGGCCAGAACGCCATGAGCCAGGTCGAGCTGTTCCAGAAGGCGGCGGGCGTGACCGGCCTCGTAATGACCAAGCTCGACGGCACCGCTCGCGGCGGCATCCTGGTGGCGCTGGCCGAGAAATTCCGCCTGCCCGTGCACTTCATCGGGGTCGGCGAAGGGGTCGAGGACCTGGAACCTTTCACCGCACGGGATTTCGCAAAAGCCATCGCCGGGTTAGAAGCAACCTCATGACCGACGCAAAGCGCCTCCCTCCTCTGCTCAAGCTCGCCCTCGAACTCGGCCCGCTCGCTCTGTTCTTCCTCGGCAATGCCTATGGGGACCGGTTCGGCTTCCCGGAAGGCCAGCGCAT
Source organism: Microvirga tunisiensis (assembly GCF_009296175.1). GTDB lineage: Bacteria > Pseudomonadota > Alphaproteobacteria > Rhizobiales > Beijerinckiaceae > Microvirga > Microvirga tunisiensis. The sequence continues at coordinate 70,784 of NZ_VOSK01000007.1, forward strand.
CTTCGCCGCCACGGGCGTCTTCATCGTGGCGACGGTGATCGCCTTGGGGATTGGCTACCTGCTGGTCCGCAAGCTGCCGATCATGCCGGTGGTGTCGGGCATCGTCGTGGTGGTGTTCGGCGGGCTCACCCTGTTCCTGCAGGACGAGACCTTCATCAAGCTCAAGCCCACCATCGTGAACACGATGTTCGGGTTCGTGCTGCTCGGCGGCCTCTACTTCCGCAAGCCCCTGCTCCAGATCGTGCTCGACAGCATGTTCGACCTCACGGAAGAAGGCTGGCGCAAACTGACTTTGCGCTGGGCCCTGTTCTTCTTCGCGCTCGCGGCGTTGAACGAGATCGTCTGGCGCACGCAGACCACCGACTTCTGGGTCAGCTTCAAGGTCTTCGGCATCATGCCGCTCACCATCGCCTTCGCGCTGGCGCAGACGCCGCTTCTGCTGCGGCATGAAATCAAGAAGGCAGGAGAGGCTTAAGCTGCTCTCTCCACCACGACGTCATCACCGGCCTTGTGCCGGTGATCCCGATCGGTAAGGCGCGGCGCCTCACAGAATCGAGATGGCCGGGACGAGCCCGGCCATGACAAGGGAGCGTTCGGTGCTCCTCACCCGGCCGGCTTCATCAGCACCATCTTGCGGGTGACGCCCGGGAGGGGTTCGCACTCGGCCTCCGTCCAGAGCGACTCCTCGCCCGCCGTCACGACAGTCTCCTGCGAGGCCAGCAGTTCGCAATCGGCGGCTTTCGTCGCCTGCTCGATGCGCGAGGCGATGTTGACGGTCTCGCCGACCACGGTGAATTCAAGGCGGCTCTCGTCACCCACCACGCCGCAGAAGACGTCGCCCGTATGGATGCCGATGCCGAGGCGCACCGGCGGGTTGAAGCCGCGCTTGGCGTTCCAGCGTTCGATCAGGGTCAGAAGGGTGCGGCCGCAGGCGAGCGCCCGGCTGGCATCGTCGTCCCGCGCGCCCGGGACGCCGAACAGGATGAGGGCCCCGTCGCCGGTGAACTTGTCGATGACGCCGCCATGCCGGGAGGCAGCCCTCAAGACTCGCCGGCGGAACGACGTGATGAAGACGGCAAGCTGCGCCGGCTCCATGGTCTCGCCGAAAGTCGTCGAGGCGCGGATGTCGACGAAGAGCACGGTCACCGAGATGCGCCTGCCCTGGCGCAGGGTTGCGAAGGCTTGGTCCGTAAGGATCGGCGCGAGCTCGCGCGGCAGGTAGCGGGTGAGGTTGACACGCAGGGTGGTCTCCCGCACCGCCCGCTCCAGCATCAGCCGTCCCTGGCGCGCCACCAGGATGAGGATCAAGCCGGCGGCAAAGACCATCACGATGCGGACCATGTTGGCCTGCGGTGAAAACACGCCGATGATCTCGGACAGGTCCTGCTGGCGCTCCGCCGGACTCAAATATCCGCCGCCATAGGCGAGAAGCGAAAGGCCGATCACATAGATGGCGGCCACGAAGGCCTGGAGCTTCGGCTGGTAATGGATCGCCGCCGCCGCCATGGTGATCGGCACGACCCAGGCTACCGGAAACACCGCAAAGAGGCTGCCGGGTATCCCCAATCCCCAATGGGTGTAGGCGAGATTGCCCAGGACGAGGATGGCATCGAGCACGGCCGTGATGACCGGCAGCCTTTCGATGCCGATCCGCTTCGAGGCGAGCCAGGCGCCGACCCAGCCCAGTGCTCCGAAGAGGACCAGAGTCAGCTCCGCGGCCCAAACCTGCTTGAGCGCCATGGGATTGGTGAGCTCGACGCTCGCTGTGGTGACCAGGACGGCGAGCAGCAGCAGCCCGGCCGTGACCATACGGGCGAGCCCCGCCCGCTGCAGCGCGCCCGTATCGGCCTCGCGGATCAGCCGGTGCGTGGCATCGCTCAGGACTGGAGTCGTCCGTAAGTTATCGATAAGGCCGAGAGCGGCGCGGATGCGGGATCGAGGGGTCACGGGTTTCTTTTCGCTCCCGGATGGGTTGATCTTTCAGGCCGACACGTGCCTCAACGTCGATTACCGAATGGTTACGCCATCATGACCTGCCAGCAAGACCCGGCAGCATCCCCGCATCCCACAGGAATATATGGATCATGAACGAGGCCTTCCAAGCGATCACCCTCTATGTGGATGCGGATGCCTGCCCGGTGAAGACCGAGATCTACCGGGTCGCCGGGCGTCATCGGGTCAAGGTCTTCGTGGTGTCCAATTCCTTTCTGCAGGTGCCGCAGGATCCGCTGATCGAACGCATCGTGGTGAGCGCAGGGTTCGACGCGGCCGACGACTGGATCGCCGAGCGCGCCGGGCGTGGCGCCATCGTGATCACCGCCGACATCCCGCTCGCCAGCCGCTGCGTGAAGGCGGGCGCCGAGGTGATCGGCCCGACCGGAAAGCCGTTTACCGAAGCCACCGTCGGCATGGCGCTCGCCACCCGCAACCTGATGGAGGACCTGCGCGCCATGGGCGAGGTGACCGGCGGGCCAAAGGCCTTTTCACCCAAAGACCGCTCGGCCTTCCTCTCGGCGCTGGACGTGGCGATCAACCGCCTCAAGCGCGCGGGATTTGGCTCAAGCGCTCCTTGAACGCCGAAAAATTCTCTGGCGTCAGCGGGCCGATATGCTTGTGGCGGATGGTGCCGTCGGGGCCGACGATGAAGGTCTCGGGCACGCCGTAGACGCCCCAGTCGATGGAGGCGCGGCCGTTCGGATCGACACCGACGGCCGCGTAAGGGTTGCCGAGCGCACCGAGGAAGCGGCGGGCGTTGTCGGGATTGTCCTTCTGGTTGATGCCGACCACGCGGACCGACGGATCCCTGGCGAGATCGACCAGCAGCGGATGCTCCTGCCGGCAGGGCGCGCACCAGGACGCCCAGACATTCACCACCGTCACGCGGCCCTTGAGATCCGCATTCGAGAAGCCGGGCACGGGCTTGCCGTCAGCGAGAAGACCTTCGAGCGGCGCGAGATTGAAGCTGGGAACAGGCTTGTTGATGAGGACCGAGGGCACCTCGGCGGGATTTCTCCCTGAGATCAACTGTACCCCGAAGAGCACCACCAGCGCGACGAAGACGAGCGCCGGCAGCAGGAAGAGGAGGCGGGAGCGCGGGCGCTCGGCGGCTTCAGCCACGGCGGGACCTCCGGCCGATGCCGCGCGCTTCGAGTTCGGCCAGCGCACGGACCTGGATGCGATGATCGATGATTGCGCGCAGGATCAATCCGACGACGACCAGCGCCGTCAGGATATAGGAAAACGCGATGAAGAACGTGTGCGACATGGGTCAGGCCGCCTGTGCGTCGAGGCGCTCGGCCTCGAGGATGGTGAGCGTGCGCACCCGGCGGCGCAGGATCTCCGTGCGCATGCCCGACAGATGCAGCGCGAGGCCCGTCAGGGTGAAGGCGATGGCCATGATCAGGAGCGGCACCAGCATGGAGGGATGGATCGTCGGGCCGCCGAGCCGGAACACGGAGGCCGGCTGGTGCAGGGTGTTCCACCAGTCGACGGAGAATTTCACGATCGGCACGTTCACCGCGCCCACAAGCGTGAGGATCGACACGGCGCGGGCGGCGCGGTTCGGCTCCTCGATGGCGTGCCAAAGGGCCAGGATGCCGAGATAGATCAGCAGCATCACCAGCATGGAGGTGAGGCGCGCATCCCACTGCCAGTAGGTGCCCCACATGGGCTTCCCCCAGAGCGAGCCGGTGACGAGGCAGATCAGCGTGAAGGCCGCGCCGATGGGCGCGGCCGCCTTCTGCGACACGTCGGCCAGGGGATGGCGCCAGACCAGCGTGCCGAGCGCTGAAGCGGCTATGATCATGTAGAAGAACAGGGACAGCCAGGCCGCCGGGACATGGATGTACATGATCTTGACCGTCTCGCCCTGCTGGTAATCGGCCGGCGCCGTGAACCAGACCATGTAGAGGCCGACCGCCAGGAGCAGTGCCGCCAGGCCTGCCAGCCAGGGCAGAATCGCGCCGCTGAGGCTCATGAAGCGGGTCGGATTGGCAAGCTCTCGGATCATGAGGTCGATGTAGCGGCCTTGGACTGCGCCTGCAACGTGGAGATCGTCGCAAGGCGCATAACGTTTTCGCCAGAATGATAGTTTTTAGGCGGTTTGGCGAGGTTTGAGCATTCCGGAATTGTGCGTAGGAACTTGGCTTTAGTGTCTCTGAGATCCAGCCCACACTCACGTCATCACCGGCCTTGTGCCGGTGATCCCGAGGAATTGAAACGCAGAGCCTTACCTTATCGGAATGGCCGGGACAGGCAGGCCGTGACGCGGTGGATGTCATCCTCGGCGGCCGCAGGCCGGGAAGGGGATCCACGGTCAGGCGCAGAGCTATGGATTCCCTTCCCCTCCGCTGACGCTCCGGCCGGGAATGACATCAAGCCAATTGCCCTTCATCCGCCCCAAGAACCAGCCTATAATCCGCATCATTGTTGCGGAGCGATCATGCGCCTTGGATTCTTGAGCCTCTTCGGCCTTACGTTCGCTCTTCCCGCAGCCGCGCAAGACATCACCTTGCGCCTGCCTGTCGCCTGCGAGATCGGTCGCAGCTGCTTCATCCAGCATTACGTTGACCGCGATCCGACGCCCGGCGCCAGCGATTACCAATGCGGCACCCTCACCTACGACACCCATGACGGTACCGACATTCGCGTGCCGAACATGGCGGTGCAGAAGGCCGGCGTCGACGTGGTCGCTGCGGCCGACGGCAAGGTCGCGAGCACCCGCGAGGGCGTCCCGGACGCCTTCGTCAAGGAAGAGGACCGCGAGCGGATCAGCCAGATCGGCTGCGGCAATGCCGTGGTGATCGATCACGGCAATGGCTGGCGCACCGCCTATTGCCACATGGCCAAAGGCAGCCTCACGGTGCGCTCCGGCCGCGAGGTGAAGGCCGGCGACAAGATTGGGCAGATCGGCCTGTCCGGGCTGACCGAGTTTCCGCATCTTCACTTCACGCTGATCAAGGACGGCAAGCCGGTCGATCCCTTTGCCTATGGCGCACCGGAAAAATCCTGCGGCGGCGGCACGTCGTTATGGGAAGCCTCGCTGCAGCGGGCGCTCGCCTATCAGGGCGGCAGCGTCCTCAACAAGGGCTTCGCCCCCGGTCCCGTGACGATGGAGGCGATCGAATCCGGCGCGGCCGAGCAGGATCCGCCCACGACCAAGTCTCCCGCGCTCGTGGCCTATGTCCGCGCGATCGGCCTGAAGGGCGGCGACGTTCAGACGCTCACCCTGTTCGACCCCGACGGCAAGCCGCTCGCCCAGAATAAGGCCCCGCCCCTCGACCGCGCCAAGGCGCAGTGGATGGCCTTTGCCGGCGTGAAGCAGCCTCAGGGCGGTTTCCGCCCCGGCCTCTATCGCGCCATCTACCAGGTCGAGCGCGATGGAAAGCCCGCCATCGAGCAGGCTTTCGGAATCAGCCTCCGGCCGTGATGTCTTCATGCGCCTGCCGACTGTCCGCGGGCGCCTGCTCGCGCTCGTTCAAGCCGTAGTCGCGGATCACGGCCGCGACCCGCAGGCGGTAATCGCGGAAGACGCCGGTGCGGCCGGCCCCTTGGGTCGCGCGATGGGAGGGCAGGTTGCGCCAGGCCTGCACCGCCTCCTCGTCGCGCCAGAACGACAGGGACAGGAGCTTCCCGGGTTCGGTGAGGCTCTGGAAGCGCTCGACGGAGATGAAGCCGTCCATGGCCGTGAGGTCGGAGCGGAGCGCGGCGGCAAGACCCAGATAATCCCGCTTTCCGCCATCCCCGTCCGGCCACACCTCAAAGATCACAGCGATCATGGTTTCAAGAGCTCCGCATGTGGGGCCGAGACCAGCCGCAGGAAGATCCGGTCTTCCCGGCGGATGAACTGCTCCTTTTTAGCGAATTCGTAATTGGTGCGCCCTGCGGAATCGCCGCGCAGGCGCTCGCGATAGGCCTCGTATTCGGCGAGGTTCCTGATGTTGTAGAGCCCGTAGGCCGTCGTGGCGGAGCCCTCGTGCGGCGCGTAATAGCCGATGAGATCGGCGCCGCAACGGGGAATGGCTTGCCCCCAGTTGCGGGCATACTCGTTGAAAGCCTCCACTTTGAAGGGATCGATCTCATAGCGAATGAAGCAGGTGATCATCTCAACACATCCTGTCTGCTGGAACGCATCCCCGTCTTAGCACATTGCCGGACGTCGATGGTTCGGCTATGATCGAACTATGAAAGATGGTCCCGTCATCGCGTCCGTGGCTGCCCTCCTGGGCGATCCGGCCCGGGCCAATATCCTCACCGCCCTCATGGATGGGCGAGCGCTCACCGTGAGCGAGCTCGCGGAAGCCGCGGGCGTCACGATTCAGACCGCAAGCGGTCATCTGTCCAAGCTCGATGCCGCCAACCTGCTGACCGCGGAGAAGCAAGGACGGCATCGCTATTTCCGGCTCTCGGGACCGGACGTGGCCCAGGTTCTGGAGGCCCTGATGGGCCTCGCCCAGCGCACCGGGGCGACCCGCGTCAGGACCGGCCCGAAGGATGCCGCGCTCAGATCCGCCCGTGTCTGCTACGATCATCTCGCCGGAGAGCGCGGCGTCGCGATGCTGAACGGAGCCCTGCGCCGGGGCCTCATCGAAGGCGGGCACGATCTTGCCCTCACCGACAAGGGCCGCGTCTTCTTCGCCGATTTCGGGATCGATCTGTCCAGGTTGGAAAAGGGCCGCCGCCCGGTCTGCCGGGCCTGTCTCGACTGGAGCGAGCGGCACAGCCATCTCGGCGGCGCATTGGGTGCCGGGATTCTTTCCACGATGATCGACAGGAAATGGGTCCGGCGCGATGCGGGCCGCGTTCTCACTTTCACCTGCGAGGGCGTGGAGGGATTCGAAGCGGCGTTCGGCCTGTCATAGAGAGTTCGATCCCAGCCGCTTCTCGAACCAGTGATGCGCATAAGGCTCGCTGTTGAAGGGGGTGACTTCCCGATAGCCTTCCTGGCGATAGAGCGCCTGAGCCTCCGTCAGGGTGCGGTTGGTCTCCAGGTGCAGCCACTCAAGACCGGCGTCGCGCGCCTTTTCCTCGAGCGAGCGCAACATCTTTCGCGCAATCCCGAGACGGCGTGCGGAGGGCGACGTCCACATCCGCTTGATCTCGCCCGTGATGCCGTCCCCCGCTTTGAGCGCTCCGCACCCCACGGGATGGCCGTCGAGCCAGGCAACGATGAAAAAGCCTGCCGGCGGCGTCATTTCCTCGATGGTGGCCGGGTTGCTTCTGGCAGGGTCAAAGCCGATCTCGAAACGCTCGGCAAGCTCCCTGAAATACTGCTCCAGACATGAGCGCGCCGCGGCGCTGTCCGGCCTCTCGAGGCGCAGCTCCACCGCGCCTGCACGCAGCAACCGCTCGACATCCGCCATGGCGTTCACCAGACGGTCGCGCTGAACCGGGTCGAGGGGTGAGAGGAACGAGGCTGCGAGATCGTCCGACAACGAATCGTAAGTCGCACGTTCCGTACGCCCCTTCGGTGTCAGGACGACGCGCCGGACCCGTGCATCGCCCGTCCGGCGGTGGGTCTTCACAAGACCTTGGGCTTCCAGCGAACGCAGCAGGCGGCTGACATAGCCTGAATCGAGCTTGAGCCTGTCGCGCAGGGCCCGCACATCAATACCGTCCGGTCCGATCTCGTGCAGGAGCCGCGCTTCGCCCAGGGGGCGACCGCGCCGAAGATAACTGTCCTCCAGCGCGCCCACATGCTGCGTGACGACGCGGTTGAAGCGGCGAACCTGCTGGATCTGGCGCTCGTTCATTATCTGACTCTAGTCAGAGGATCAGGGCGACGCAAGCTTTCGTCCGCTTCTAGCCAGTCGGATAGGACTCGATCTCGTCGAAGCCCAGCGAGCGATAGAGCCGCAGCGCTCCGGATGGATTGCCGGTATCAACCTTCAGGTCGACGAAAAAGGCCCCTCTTTCCGAAAAGGCACGGAGCACGTGGCACAGCAGGGCCGAGCCCAGTCCCTGCCGACGCATCGCCGGAGCGACCGCCAGATCCTTGATAAAGGCGCTCGTCCAGCACTGCGCCACCCCCAGAATCTCACCTTGCTCATCCGCCGAGATGAAGCAGAGCGTCGGATCATACTCCGAATCATCCCGCAGGCTCGGCCACCAGATCGCGAAGGGCTCCACATAGCCGCCGCCCTGCGCGTAAGCCTTCCCAAGGAGCGCATGGACTTGCCCCGCATGCAGGTCCGGCGCGAATGGGATCAGTCCAGTTCCCACCGGCCATGCAGTCTGCGGGACGGGCTCGGCCAGGGAGCGGCGCATGCGCAGGACGAGGCGCTCGGTCATCGGCTATTCCCCCGACCGCAGGGCGGCGGCGGCCCCGACGGTCCCGACCACCGCGGCGATCAGCGACAGGGCGACCAGGATCAGGAACGGCGTTGCGAACGGGATCGTGCCGCCGAGAGCCGCATTGGCCGCCGAGACGCCGAAGATCAGGGTCGGGATCATGAAAGGCAGGACGAGGATCGCCAGGATCAGCCCGCCGCGCCGTAAAGAGGAGGTAAGCGCTGCGCCCACCGCCCCGATGAAGGTGAGCGCGGGCGTGCCGACCAGAAGGGTCGCCACCATGGCGAGCATGCCTTCCGGCGAGAGGGCGACGAGCAGGCCGAGGAAGGGCGCCGCGACGGCGAGCGGCAGGCCGGTGACCAGCCAATAGGCCACCACCTTCGCCAGCACGACGATCTCCAGGGGCGCGGGCGACAGGCGCAGAAGATCGAGGGACCCATCCTCCTGATCGGCCTGGAACAGCCGGTCGAGACCGATGAGCGTGGCGAGCAACGCGGCGATCCAAAGGATCGCCGGGCCGATGCGCGAGAGCAGGTTGAGGTCGGGCCCGAGCGCGAAGGGAATGAGCGTCACGATCATCAGGAAGAAGATGAGCCCCATGACGCCCGAGCCGCCGACGCGGGCGGCGAGCTTCAGGTCGCGGATCAGGACCGCGCGGAAGGAGCGAATCATGCTCCCTCTCCCGCGAGGGCTGCGGGAGAGAGGCTCCGCTCGATCCGGATCTCCTTCGCGTCCGTCAGGAAGAGCGGCGAATGGGTCGTGGCCGCGATCATGCCGCCGTTCTCCCGATGGCTCTCGAGCAGGAGGCGCAAGGTCTCCTGAGAGGCGGTATCGAGGGCCGAGGTCGGCTCATCCAGAAGCCAGAGCGGCCGTTTGGCCACTAGCAGACGGGCGAGCGCGACCCGGCGGCGCTGCCCGGCCGAGAGATAGGCGACCGGCAGCCGGGCCGCGTGGGCCAGTCCGACCGCTTCAAGGGCCTCCCTCGGCGACAAATCCGGGTTGCCGAGGAAATCGCGGGCAAAGGTCAGGTTCTCTCCCGCCGTGAGCGCCGCCTTCAGGCCATCGCGATGACCCACATAATGCAGACATTCGGCGAGGGTTCGCTCGCCGGCGTCGCTGAAGAGAATCATGCCGTCTGCGGGGTGCAGCCGGCCGGCCAGGATGTCGAGGAGAGAGGACTTGCCGGCGCCGTTGCGGCCGGTGATCACCAGGGCCTCGCCGGCCTGCAGGGTAAACGAAACGCCTTCGAAGATCCGGCGCTCCCCTCGCTCGCAGGCCAAATTGTTAACGCTCAGACGCAAACCCTGCACCCCTGCCCTGATTGCACCCCAGAATGGTTCTAAACCGTGTAGCGGGATGGTTCGAAATGATCTATAGCACCCCTGGCTGCGCCGCGCGCCAAGGCGTCCAATCCGCCTCGCGCGCTTACTCCCCTGTCCGGGCGCCCCCGGAGCGGCGCGCGCATATCGCGCTTTCGGCCGAACACAATGTTCGTAACCCAAATGCACGCGAGGATTCGCCGTGACGCTCAACAATAGCTTCAATGCCCGCCAGACCCTTCAGGTCGGTGACAAGTCCTACACCTATTACTCCCTCGTCGAGGCCGAGAAGAACGGTCTCACCGGCGCCTCGAAGCTGCCCTTCTCCATGAAGGTGCTGCTCGAGAACCTTCTGCGCTACGAGGACGGCCGCACGGTCACCAAGGCCGATATCGAGGCCATGGCCGCCTGGCTCAACAACAAGGGCAAGGACGAGAAGGAGATCGCCTATCGTCCCGCCCGCGTCCTGATGCAGGACTTCACCGGCGTTCCGGCCGTGGTGGATCTGGCCGCCATGCGCGACGCCATGAAGAACCTCGGCGGCGACCCGCGCAAGATCAACCCGCTCGTGCCCGTCGACCTCGTCATCGACCATTCGGTGATCGTCGACGAGTTCGGCACCCCGAAGGCCTTCGATCGCAACGTGGAGCTGGAATACCAGCGCAACGGCGAGCGCTACCGCTTCCTCAAGTGGGGCCAGACCGCCTTCGAGAACTTCTCCGTCGTGCCCCCCGGCACCGGCATCTGCCACCAGGTGAACCTGGAGTTCCTGTCCCAGACCGTCTGGACCCGCAAGGACACGGCGACCGGCGAAGAGACCGCTTATCCCGACACCCTGGTCGGCACCGATTCGCACACCACCATGGTCAACGGCCTCGCCGTTCTCGGCTGGGGTGTGGGCGGCATCGAGGCGGAGGCCGCCATGCTCGGCCAGCCGGTCTCCATGCTCATCCCCGAGGTGATCGGCTTCAAGCTCACCGGCAAGCTCCGTGAGGGCGTGACCGCCACCGACCTCGTGCTCACCGTCACCCAGATGCTGCGCAAGAAGGGCGTGGTCGGCAAGTTCGTGGAATTCTACGGCCCCGGCCTCACCGACATGTCGGTCGCGGACCGTGCCACCATCGGCAACATGGCTCCCGAATACGGCGCCACCTGCGGCTTCTTCCCCGTCGATGCCAAGACCATCGATTACCTGCGCACCACGAGCCGCACCAACGAGCGCGTCGCCCTCGTCGAGGCCTATGCCAAGGCGCAGGGCATGTGGCTGACTCCCGACATGGCGGACCCGGTCTTCACGGACACCCTCGAGCTCAACCTTAACGACGTGGTTCCCTCCCTCGCCGGTCCGAAGCGCCCGCAGGATCGCGTGACTCTCGACACTGCCAAGCCCGAGTTCCTCGGCGCCATGGAGAAGGAGTTCCGCAAGGCCGGCGAAACGGCCAAGCGCGTGAAGGTGGACGGCGCCAATTACGATCTCGGCCACGGGGACGTGGTGATCGCGGCGATCACCTCCTGCACCAACACCTCGAACCCGAGCGTGATGATCGGCGCCGGCCTGCTCGCCCGCAACGCGGTCAAGAAGGGCCTGACCTCCAAGCCGTGGGTGAAGACCTCGCTCGCGCCGGGATCGCAGATCGTCGAGGAATATTTCAGGAAGGCCGGCCTCCAGGGCGACCTGGATGCGCTCGGCTTCAACCTCGTGGGCTTCGGCTGCACCACCTGCATCGGCAACTCGGGCCCGCTGCCGGAAAACATCTCGAAGGCGATCAACGACAACGACCTCGTGGCCGTGTCGGTGCTCTCGGGCAACCGCAACTTCGAAGGCCGCGTGAACCCGGACGTGCGCGCGAACTACCTCGCCTCGCCGCCGCTGGTGGTGGCCTATGCGCTCGCCGGTTCCATGCTGGTGGATCTCGTCAACGATCCGCTGGGCACGGGCTCGGACGGAAAGCCGGTGTACCTCAAGGACATCTGGCCGTCGTCCGTGGAAGTGCAGGAGTTCATCGACCGCACGATCACCAGCGAGCTGTTCAAGACCCGCTACGCCGACGTGTTCTCGGGCGACGCCAACTGGAAGAAGGTCACCTTCGAGCCGGGGCTCACCTACGAGTGGGACATGGGTTCGACCTATGTGCAGAACCCGCCTTACTTCGAGGGCATGACCAAGGAGCCCAAGCCCGTCACGGACATCCTGAACGCACGGATTCTGGGCCTCTTCCAGGACTCGATCACCACTGACCACATCTCCCCCGCAGGCAACATCCGCGCCGCCTCGCCGGCCGGTGAATACCTGCAGTCGCACCAGGTGCGCGTCGCCGACTTCAACCAGTACGGCACCCGTCGCGGAAACCACGAGGTCATGATGCGCGGCACCTTCGCCAACATCCGCATCAAGAACCAGATGGTGAAGGACGAGAGCGGCCATGTGGTCGAGGGCGGCTACACCATCCACCACCCCTCCGGCGAGCGGATGTTCATCTACGACGCCGCCATGCGCTACAAGGCCGAAGGCGTTCCGCTCATTGTGTTCGCCGGCAAGGAATACGGCACCGGCTCGTCCCGCGACTGGGCGGCCAAGGGCACGAACCTGCTCGGCGTGCGCGCCGTCATCGCCGAGAGCTTCGAGCGCATCCACCGCTCGAACCTGGTCGGCATGGGGGTCGCTCCCTTCGTGTTCGAGCAGGGCACGTCCTGGGAGACCCTCGGCCTCAAGGGCGACGAGACCATCACCATCAAGGGGCTGGCCGGCGAATTGAAGCCGCGCCAGCGCATGGAGATGGAGGTCACCTCCGCCGACGGTTCGGTGAAGCGCGTGCCGGTGCATTGCCGCATCGATACGCTGGAGGAGGTCGAGTACTTCCGCAACGGCGGCATCCTGCACTACGTCCTGCGCCAGCTCGCGGCGTAAGAACGGCAAGCCTCCCAAAACGAACGAGCCCGCCCCTGCGAAGGGGCGGGCTTCACTTTGAGCGCGTCTTCTCATGAGGCCCCGGGCCGATCGATGAAGCGCTGCCTTGTCCCGAGAGGCGGGGCATTCACCGTCTTCGTCATCACCGGCCTGTGGCCGCCGGGATGACACCCTCCCCCGTCATGGCCGGCCTCGTGCCGGCCATCCCGATCCTGTCAGGCTCGGCGCTTCACTTCATCGGCATCACCGGCACAAGGCCGGCCATGACGGGGGAGGGGGATTTCCAGCTTCTCAGGATGAGTTCGCGGCGAACTCCTTCGTTCAGATGAAGAGGAAGTCCTTGTAGGTGAGCGCGGTGCCCTCGCCCTTCTGAAGCTTCACGGTGCCGATTTCCAGCATGGCTTTCGAGCCGGAACCGTCCGCATCCCAGTACAGCTTGACCTCGGTCGGCTTGACCTTCTTGGCGATGAAGAAGTCGTCCCGGTCGAGCGCCTTGTCGCCGACGCGGAAGAAGCTGCTCTTCATCTTGTAGGCATGGTCGAGCCCCGCCCCTTTCCCCTTCAGGTAGTTGGCGATCGTCCTGTTGCCGAACGCCGCGTCGTCGAGGAAGATCGAGTCGTATTTCGGCCCGAAATCGACGATCGTGTCCTTGTTCTTGGAGGCCACGCTCCTGCTGGTGAGCTTGGTGTCGAAGACGAACGCGTCCCGGCTCGTCGCACCCTTCGTGCCGTAGAGCTTGTCCAGCCCCGCGCCGCCCCCGAGCGTGTCGTTGCCCGCCTCGCCCTTGAGCGTGTCGTTGCCCGCCCCACCGAACAGGCGGTCGTTGCCGAGATTGCCGAGCAGAACGTCGTTCTTCACGCCGCCGTAGAACATGTCGTTGCGCGCCGTGCCACCCGTGAATTCCGGATCGATGTTGCCGACGTCGATGGTGAAGTCCTGACTCGTGACGCCACCCCGGCCGTCCGACGCCTGCACGGAAATCGTGTGCGAGCGCGCCTGCTCGAAGTCGAGGCGGAAGCCGTCGGCGACCAGGATCCGGTTGCCGGAGAGCATGAAGCGGCCGCCGGCATCGTCGAGAAGCGCATACGACAGGACATCGTTGTTGGCGTCGGTGGCCGACAGGGTGCCGACCTCGCGCCCGGCCATGGCGTATTCGTTGGCCGCGTGCCCGGACAGCGTCACCCCGGTCGGAGCCTGGTTCGGCGGGGTCTCGTCCAGATCGGCGACGGCGATCGTGAAGGCCTGGGTGGCGCTGGTCCCGCCCGCCTTGCCGTCATCGGCTTTCAGGTAGACCGTGACGTATTTCTGACCGGCCGGCAGAGCCTCGTAGTCGATCCCGGCCTTCAGCTTGAGAAGCTTGTTGCCGGTACCCGAATTGTCGATCTCGAACAGGCTGTTGGCATGGCCGGCGACGCTGTCGTCGAAGCTCCAGGTCAGGTTGGTGTCGCCATCCCCGTCCGACGCCGACAAGGTTCCGTTGAACAGGGCATTCTCGTTGATCGAGACCTGCGTGGCGTCATTGAGGCGCAGGGTCGACGGCGCATGATTGCCGTTCACCACGGGATTGCTGACGATGGTGAAATCCTTCACCAGCGCGCCGCCGTGGCCGTCGGACACCCGCACTTTCACCGTGTAGGTGCCGGCGTCCAGGGTGCCCGAGGCGACCGACAGCTGGTTGCCGTTGGTGATCGTGAACCTGCCCTGGTTCGCGTCGGACAGATCGATCGCATAGCTCAGGGTCTGGCCGGTATCCGGGTCGTGCGCCTTCAGCGTTCCGAGCACCGGGGTTATGGCGTCTGCGTCGACGCTTGCCGCGTTGCTGTCGTCCAGGAAGGTGAGACGATCCGGATCGTGGTTCTCGGCGCCGGGCGTCAGTGTTTCGGTGACGTCGTCAAACTTCACGAGCTCGATATTCGTGAGCCTGTCGGTGCCGTCGAGGCCCGTGACCGTGAAGGTTCCGTCCAGGTTGTCAGTGATGGTGTAGGCGCTGCGCTGGCCGGAGAACACGGCGGTGTCGCTGTCGGCGCCGCCGTCGAGCACGTCGCCGCCCGCGCCACCCCGCAGAATGTCGTTGCCGGCTTCGCCGAACAGCCGGTCACCGCCGCCTTTCCCGGTGAGGGTATCAGCCCCGCCGGCGCCGTGCAGCTCGGCCCCGGTGCCGCCGCCCCGGTCGATGCTGGTGAGCGTGTCGGCCTGGTTCGAGCCCTGCACGACCTCGATGTCGACCAGCGTGTCACCCAGCGCGCCGCCCGCGTTGTTGGCATTGTTCGAGAGATCGACGGTCACGCCCTGGCCGGCGACGTTGATGTAGGTGGCAAGATCCCAGCCATTGCCGACGTCGAGGATGTCGCTGCCGGCGCCGCCCTCCAGGGTGTCGTCGCCCTCTTCACCATAAAGCCTGTCGCCGCCGTTCTGCCCCTTGAGAATATCGCCCCCGCCGGCGCCGTGCAGTTCCGACCCGCTTCCGTTAGCACCCAGGACGCTGGTGAGGGTGTCGCCTTGGTTGGTGCCCTGGAGGCTTTCGATCCCGATCAGAACGTCGCCGGCGGCCGCGCCGCCATTGTTCGAATTGTCGGAGAGATCGATGATCACGGCGTCCGGCGTGTCGATATAGGTCGCGAGATCCCAGCCGGCGCCGCCGTCGAGCCGGTCGCCGCCGTCGCCTCCGTTCAGAACGTCGTCCCCAGCGGACCCAAACAGCGTATCGTTGCCGCCCGCGCCGCGCAGATGGTCGCCGAACTTCGTCCCGGCAAATTGCTGCCCGATATCGTCGCCTGTCCAGTCGACCGGGGCCGTGCGGGGATCGAAGATTTGACCTTTGATCGCCAGATCTGCTCGCCAAGTGACGGCAAATCGCCCGTCATTGAGAGTGCTGATCTCCGACTCATTTACGGAAGTTCCTCCGTTGATTTGGAAGAGATTGATACCTTCGCTTGAGAAAGTCCCCAGTTGTACCACCCCGGCCGACCGGCAAACCGCAAATACGAAGCCGCCGTTGGATGTTTTTTGTACTGATGGGTCCCAGATGAGAGAGTCGGACTGATAAAGGACGATTGCATTGGGGGTGAGAAGAATTCCGCCTGCTGAGAAGATTTTTGCCTTCAGCGTTTGCGGATTGCTTTGCTCAACGTAAACGACGGCATAATTGCCGTTGCTAAGAGCTGCAACGGAAGCGTATTCACTGAGAGAGTTATTTGCCGTCACTACCAGCTTATTTGCGATAAGATCGCCCTTCTTGCTTCTGATATTGATAGAGATATTTTCTCTTTGAGCATCTATCTGCTGCTTAAATAGAAGCGCATAGCTTGATTGGTCGACAGAAACACTCCCTATTCCAAAAATCTTTAACTTGTAATCGCCGTCGATTTGACCGTAACCGTTTGTGTCGGAACCCGATGGCGCAGCATCATGATAGTATTTACTTCCATCTACGCCGTAGTTGTAATTTATATTAAAAGAACCGTCTTTAAATGACGAGATTACTGGAGCTAAAGGACCGTTCTTACGATCGATAGCATTAGACGCGAAGATTCCCGTGAAGACGTCGTATTTATTTAAATTGAGGTTACTTTCGCCACCGGTCAGGTAGTCGTCATAAGAAACCATGAACAAGCCGTTCGGTAAAGCCGCGACATTTGGTTGTTCTATCGGCTTTTCTTGTGAAGAATTGACAATGACTTCACTCGTGAAGGCAGTGCCATCCGCATTGAGGACACGATATTGAGTTTGATGAGTGGTAGTATTCAGCCATGTAACGACAACCCATCCGTCCCTCAACACAGCTGTGCTGGTTATCGGGTAGAGAGAGTTACCGTACGATCCAATGTCGAAGATCGGGCTCCATTGTTCTGGGGCTGCCATTACCAAACACCTCATTCCTTTGCTATGTAACGTTACATAGCACCCCTCATGCCGGCTGCCACACGATCCAAGGTGCCCGCTTGCGTCCTTTTGCCCGCCCCCTGGCGGCCAGCGAACCTTATAAAGTCAGGCTTCCGCGACCGGTGGGCGCGGCGCCGTTAATGGCCCGTTAACCCCGCTGGGCGGACACTTCATCCTGACTTTCCTCTCGCCCGCCTTCGTGTCCATGAGCGACCTTCTCGTCAGTATCCGTCACGCCAAGCCCGGTGACGCCCCGGCCCTCTCGCGGGTCTTCGATGCGGCCTGGCGGGAGGCCTATCTCGGCATCATTCCCGGCGTGACCCTGGAAAAGATGTTCTCCCGGCGCAGCCCGCGCTGGTGGCGCTCCACCGTGTCGCGCGGACGCCCGCTCGTGGTGCTCGACATCGGCCAGGGCGCCGTCGGCTATGCGTCCTACGGCCGATGCCGCGACCGGTCGCTGCCCGCGAACGGCGAGATCGACGAGCTCTACCTGCTGCCGGAATACCAGGGCATCGGCTTCGGGCGGCGCCTGTTCAAGGCCGTACGTAACGACCTCAAGGCCCGGGAGATGGACAGGATCGTCGTCTGGGCGCTTGCAGACAACGAGCGCGCCTGCGCGTTCTACGAGAGCATGGGCGGGCAAACGATCGCCCGGGTCGAGGAGCGCATCGGCGGAACGCCGCTCGCCAAGGTCGCCTATCTCTTCCGCTGACGTCTGAAACGGCCTTCATTCGGTCAAAAGCCCGAAAAATCAGGCTCTCGGTCCTTGTTGCCGGAGCTTCGTCCGGTTAGTGAAGCGTCCAAGCTTCAGGAGCGGCCACTCGATCATCGGGCCTAAGTCGCTCTCAAGTCTCGCTTTTGCCGCATTTTCACCGGTGTGAAGGCGCCCCTGCATGGCAGGACGGCTCACCCGAGACAATGCTTCAAGCCTCGTTCCGGAGAACAGCTCTATGCGCCTTGACGCGATCAAGATTGGAAAGAACCCGCCGGACGACGTCAACGTCGTGATCGAAGTGCCGCTCGGCGGCGAGCCCATCAAATACGAGATGGATAAGGAATCCGGCGCGCTCTTCGTCGACCGCTTCCTCTACACCTCGATGCGGTATCCGGGTAATTACGGCTTCATTCCTCATACGCTGTCGGGCGACGGCGACCCCTGCGACGTGCTGGTGGCCAACACCCGCGCCATCGCGCCGGGCGCGGTCATCAACGTGCGCCCTGTCGGCGTTCTCGTGATGGAGGACGACGGCGGCCAGGACGAGAAGATCATCGCGGTTCCGTCGAGCAAGCTGACCCAGCGCTACGACCGGGTCTCGACCTATACGGATCTGCCCGAGATCACCATCAAGCAGATTGAGCACTTCTTCGAGCACTACAAGGACCTCGAGCCCGGCAAATGGGCCAAGATCATCCGCTGGGGCGACGCCGAAGAGGCCCGCCGCCTGATCGTCGAGGCGATCGAGCGGGCGAAGAAATAAGGTCAGATCGATGGATCAAGAGCGGCCGGCGTTCTCGCCGGTCGCCGAAGCCTCCAGCTCGGCTCATCCGTGAGCCGGGCCTTTTTGTTCGGTCCGACAAGCCTCAGAAGATGAGAAAGTCCTTGTGGGTGATCGGAAGTTTCTTCGAGATGTTGGCGAACTGAATCGGCTTCGCGGATCCGGACCCATCCGGATCGTAGAAGAGGGCGCCGGCGCTCTTGAGATACAGGATCCGATCGTCCTTGTCCTTGAAGTGATCGCCGACGACGAACGCCTTGCTCGACAGGGTTCCCTTGGAGATCTTGGAAAAGATTTTTCTCGACAGATGAATGATATCGTCCTTCGGAAGGAAATCCTGCACATAGTCGAGGTTGGATTTCACGCTCAATTTGTGATCGAACACGAAGACGTCCTTCTCCGTCCCGCCGAAAAGGGTGTCGTTTCCTGCTCCCCCATTGAGCGTGTCGGCGTCAATTCCGCCGGAGAGCGTATCGTTTCCTGTGCCCCCGTTGAGCGTGTCAGCGCCATTTTCGCCGAAGAGCGCGTCGTTACCGTCCAGGCCGAATAACCGATCGTTGCCTGCCTCGCCCACGAGTTGGTCCGCGGCCGCCGTGCCTGACTTGACGATCGGTGTCGTCTCGGCCGTGTTGTTCCTGACGGTGATCGTCAGGCTTTTGGTGAACTCTCCGCCCCAGCCATCCGAAGCCTTGACGGTGACGATATGCTGCGTCGCCGTTTCGTAGTTGAGGGCATTCCTGACAATGAGCTTGCCGTCGCTGATGCCGAAGAGGCCTCCAGCATCCGCTATCAGGCTGAAGGTCAGACTGTCTCCGTCGGGATCGGAACCGAACAATGTGGCCACCGTGGCGCCGATGACAGAGCTCTCGGAGACGCTGGCGCCTGAAGGGGAGATGCTGGTCGGATTGCCGTTGACGAGCGCGACGGTCTGATCGCCGAACTGGGCGAACCGGATATCCTTAAGAAGGTCAGTGCCGTCCTGCCCGGTCTTGTCGGTGATCGTAACCCCATTGGTGTCGGTCACGATGATGTAATTGTCCCGTGCACCGGAGAAGACCGCCGTGTCGGCCCCGCTCCCGCCATCGAGCATATCGTTGCCCGCGCCGCCTTCGAGCGTGTCATTGCCCGATTCACCCTGAAGCGTGTCGTTGCCCGCCTGACCGGTGAGGATATCGTTGCCGCTGTTGCCGTCGAGACGATTGGCATGCTGGTCGCCCTTGAGCTGATCGCCTCCCGAGCCGCCTTCCAGATTCTGGATGTCGATCAGCTTGTCGTTACCGTATCCCGTGTTGTGAGGCTGCAGGTTCGAGAGATCCACGATCGCCGCTGTCGAACCCGTAAACTTTGCGGTATTGTTGCCGCTGCCGCCGTCCAGAGTGTCATCGCCGGAGCCGCCGTCCAGGGTATCGTCGCCGGAGCCGCCTTTGATGTTGTTCGAGAGAAAGGCGCCCGTGATCGTGTCCGCATAAGCACTCCCTATGACGTTTTCGATATTGGTGAGTGCGTCCGCGTACCCGTTGCCGTAGGCCGAATTGGACCCGAGATTGATGGTGAAGCCGCTTGGCGGCGTCGATACTGACGTCGCGTTCGAATAATCGACCGTATCGGTGCCGCTGGCGCCATTGATCGTGTTGTACCCGTCCCCGACGACAAAGGTGTCGTCGCCCGCTCCACCGTCGATGATGTTGCTGCCTTTTCCGCCGGAGAATGTCTCGCTGCCGGAACCGCCATAGGCGACGTCGTTGTCGTCTCCGAGTTTGATGATCCCGACGACCGTTCCCGACCGGCCATCATAGAGGTCATCGCCGGCTCCCAGGTCCAGGGCAACGGCCCCGGGAGTGACGGAGGTGGTCTTGAGGGCATTTGTGTTGATGATCCGGTCGCCTCCCTGACCGCCGATCACAGCGAGACCTGTGGTCTCGATCGTGCCGGAATTGAGCAGATCCAGCCTGGCCGCGGCTGATGTCGCGGCGATCTCGATGCCGACGGCGCCCTTGATCGTCTGGAAGTTCGTCACTGAGCCTAGTCCGGCGCCGGAAAAGCGGATGCCGACATCGGTCGTGAAGTCGCTTGCTGTGGCGGCGATCTGGCCGATCACGCCGTCATTGAGGACGCTGCTGTCGATCCCCAGGAGGTGCAGACCGTAAGTGTCGCCCTTGACGGAGCCGTTGCTTCCGACGGTAACACGCTGCTTGCTCGACGCCTGGAACACCGTTCCGGTGGCGCTCTCAAGCATCATGTCGATGATGGTGCTTCCCGCGATCGTGTCCGCGAGCTGGATCAATGCGTCGGCGCCGGGAAGCGGCAGGTCGTCAGGCGAGTCGTAAACGTAATTGGCCATGAATGTGCCCCAGCGGTCTGAAATAGCAGCTTGGGTGCATTATTATGTTATTACGTGCATAAAAGGAAGGCTGTCGGCATGCGGCATGCCCCCGCAACGACGAAGGCCAGGCCGGGTACCTGGCCCCTTCATGATGTCACTCGGCCGGGACGGCGGCGTCTGACCCGGTGCTGCGATACTCGGCCCAGGCCTGTCGCAGGATCTGCACCGCCGAGGACAATCGGGATAGGGGGGAGCCTCGCGGTTCCACCCCTCCCACACCACCGTACATACGGGTCCGTATACGGCGGTTCGTCGGATTACTCGACTGGCTGGACGTGGACAGAGGCGAGGCCGAGGCCTCTGA
>NZ_VOSK01000799.1 GCF_009296175.1 Microvirga tunisiensis
TCCCGCGAGGGCGAAATCGCGATCGCCAAGCGCATCGAGGCCGGCCGCGAGGCCATGATCGCCGGGCTCTGCGAAAGCCCGCTGACCTTCCAGGCCATCATCATCTGGCGCGACGAACTCGTCGAGGGCCGGGTGCTCCTGCGCGACATCATCGACCTCGAGGCCACCTATGCGGGCCCCGACGGCAAGGGCGCGCCCAAGGTCGACGCCCTGGGCGAAGGTGAGGCCGAAGAGGAGACTGCCGAGGGCGAAGAGGGTATGACCCCGCCCGAGGGCGATCTCGACGACGACGACATGGAAAACAACGTGTCGCTCTCGGCCATGGAGGCCGAGCTGAAGCCGCGCGTTCTCGAGACGTTCGATTCCATCGCCGACAACTACAAGAAGCTGCGCCGCCTGCAGGTCGAGCATGTGGAACAGCGCATGCAGAACAAGCAGCTGACGCCGGCCCAGGAGCGCAAGTACAAGGAGCTCAAGGCAGACATCGTCGCGTCGGTGAAGTCGCTGTCGCTGAACAACAACCGCATCGAGGCGCTGGTCGAGCAGCTCTACGACATCAACAAGCGCCTCATCTCCCATGAGGGCCGCCTGATGCGCCTGGCCGAGAGCCACGGCGTCGCCCGCGAGGAGTTCCTCAAGCACTACCAGGGCTGGGAACTCGACCCGAAATGGGTGCTGCGCGTCTCCAAGCTCGGCGGCAAGGGCTGGAAGGACTTCGTCGCCAGGGCGAAGGACGGCATCCACGACCTGCGCGAGAACATCCACAATCTGGCGAGCGAGACCGGCCTGGAGATCCAGGAGTTCCGCCGCATCGTCATGATGGTGCAGAAGGGCGAGCGCGAGGCCCGTCAGGCGAAGAAGGAAATGATCGAGGCCAACCTGCGCCTCGTGATCTCCATCGCCAAGAAGTACGCGAGCCGCGGCCTGCAATTCCTGGACCTGATCCAGGAGGGCAACATCGGCCTCATGAAGGCGGTCGACAAGTTCGAGTACCGCCGCGGCTACAAGTTCTCGACCTACGCCACTTGGTGGATCCGGCAGGCGATCACCCGGTCGATCGCCGACCAGGCCCGCACGATCCGCATCCCGGTGCACATGATCGAGACGATCAACAAGATCGTCCGCACCTCGCGCCAGATGCTGCACGAGATCGGCCGCGAGCCGACCCCGGAGGAGCTGGC
>NZ_VOSK01000800.1 GCF_009296175.1 Microvirga tunisiensis
TTGAGTGTAGATCGGTCGGCCGTCGTCCGCGAGAGCTTCGGGGGAGTACCCCCTGCTTGAGCAGGGGAACATCAGATTTCGGAGTAGAAGCGGGCCTGAGAGCATGGTCGGCTTCAGCGATCAGAGCTGTCATTCGTGGAGCAGCAGGACCGTCATGGTTTGACCCAAAGCAGTCCTCCGTCGTGTCACTAAGGCGTTGACCACAGCAGGTGGGCTGGTGAACGTGGTGATCAACTCGATTGGCCTAAAGGTGTTCGGGCTGGCGAATGGCAGCGTGAGAAGTACGGCGGCTAAGGCTGTCGGACGTGGCGCAAGCTCCACCGGGCCATTGATCCTGATACCGGCGAGATCCTCGCCTCAGAGCTGACGACCACCGAAGACGGTGATGCCTCACAGGTCGGTTCCTTGCTGGATCAGATTTTAAGCCCAATCGCTTCGGTCACGACTGATGGCGAACCCGTCTACCGTACCATCGCCGAGCGGGATCCTGCTGCGGCTGTGATTATCCCACCGCGCTCAACGGCAGTGCCGAGCGACAATACCGAGACAGCGCCTACCAAGCGAGACCGGCACCTCCAGACAATCCAGGCGCGTGGTCGGCTCGGCTGGCAGAGGATGGTCAACTACGGCCGACGGTCGTTGGGCGAGGTGGCAATAATGCGCTACAAAACCCTGATCGGCCGCCGCCTCCACGCCCGGACTCTGTCTAAGCAAAAGGCCTAAGAATGCATTCAATTTTTCTCGCACGTCCCCCGCAGCCGGGAGGATTTTATCCGCATCATTCAGTCCCGAAGCATCTTCATAATTAAGGAATCTCCGATGTTCCACTTTTAGACTTCGGATCTTTTCGGCAAGGAACGAGGTCAGCCTGTTCTTACAAGAGGGGTGCAAATCTAGCGGCATTGAAGATAGGGTTCTGAGCGTGGACACGCCGCAAACATAACGGCAGTTACAAGCATCTCAGGAGATGGGAATTGAGGCAAGATGGTTTCCCCAAAGCAACGGCATGGCCGAAGCCTTCGTGCGTACGATCAAGCGCGATTACGTCCGTGTCATACCAAGTCCCAACGAGGATGACTCGTCGCAGTTTCAAAGCACCAGAGATGTGATTCAACATGGCAAACGAGGAGGTTTGCTGTGTCGACACCGGTGGCGCTCCGATCTGATTACGATGCCACTCG
>NZ_VOSK01000801.1 GCF_009296175.1 Microvirga tunisiensis
GTAATTACCCAGGCCCTTGCGCCAACTGGGATTCGCTGATTCCCTGCTGGTATGGGCCGCGGCGATCTTGAACGTTTGAGCAAGGAAGAGCTGATTGAGTTGGTGCTGCGGCTGCAGCGGCCGCAAAAGACCTCGCGCACGTCCTCAAAGCCGCCCTCGACCGATCGCAAGGAGCGTCGGGATCAGGCCAAGCCCGGTGGCGCCAAGCCGGGGCATGACGGGCACAGCCGCGCCATGAGCCCGGATGTGGATCGCCTCATCGACCATCAGCCGGACCACTGCCCATGCTGCCGGATCAGGCTGTCGACCGATCTTCCGACCGAGACCGTGAGCGAACACGACACGATCGAGCTGCCCGCCATCAAGCCGTGGATCGAGCGCCATCGGCGCCTGGCGGTGCGCTGTCCGGCCTGTGGAACGCGGGTCGTCGCCCCCGTGCCAGAGGCGGCCAAGGAGACGCCGTTCGGGCCGCGCATCCATGCCATGGCGACTTATCTCAAGACCTTCCAGGCTCTGTCGTACGAGCGGCTGCAAAGTGCATTCGCCGACCTGTTCGGCCTGACGCTCAGCCAGGGGGGCCTGATGAACCTGCTGCGCCGGGCGCAGCGCACCTTCGCGGGCGAGCGCGACAAGGCGGTTGCGGCGTTGCGCCAGGCCAAGGTCATCGCCTCCGACGAGACCGGCGTGCGGATTGAGGGGAGCAGCGCCTATCATTGGGTGTTTCGCTGCTCGCAGGCGGTGGTCCATCGCGCCTCGCCGACCCGGGGTGCCGTCGTGGTCCGGACGATGATGGACGGGCACCGGCCCGAGGTCTGGTGCTCCGACCGCTACAGCGCACAACAAGGCCATGCCGCTGCCCATCAGACCTGCTTGGCCCATCTTTCCCGCGACGTCGCCTATGCCGATGAGGTGAGCGCGGATGTGCTGCCCTCCCGCCTCAAGCTGTGGCTGCACCGGGCCTTTGCTCTGGCAGAGGGTATCGCAACACTGGCCGCCTCGACCCTGGCCCGCAAGCGCCGGGCCCTGGAACGAAGTCTGGACGCGATCCTGGCCGCGCCGACCTCCTGTGATCTCGCCCGCGCCCTTCAGAGCAAGGTCCGGCGCGCTCGCGATCAGCTTCTGACCTTCGCCCACTGGCCCGGATTGGTTGAGGCAACCAACAACGCCTGCGAACGCGCGC
>NZ_VOSK01000802.1 GCF_009296175.1 Microvirga tunisiensis
TATCCTGCCAACTACCAATCAATAATCTGCGAAGCAGATATCGCTCACAGGCAAATCAGAGCATAACTCAACAACACGTCACATTCTTTCCAAGAGACTGAACACAAACAGCCTTTCATTAAAACAGACTTGGCTTATTCATTATCAAAAGACGACAGTACAAAATGACAAAGCACGAACAACGGTAAAGTCTGGTCAACAGACCCGACGGTTACAACCCACACTACGAAAGCAAAAGGAATTCAAAAACATACATAACAGACACAATCCAAACAGGAATATCAATGTCCCAGGCCAAGTCCAACGGTAGCAAAGCCCCAGGGGGCGGTGGACGCCTTATCCACGGAAATGCCTAGAATCCCACCTTGACAAGACCCAGCACGTCAAATTCGCCAACATCGGGTCGGCTCCAAAAGCCAGCTCCGTCATCCCGAAACGAGGAAGTTTTGGGAATGACCACGCAATAGGTAAGATTGTCACTGGTGACCAGCCTGCATCCCATTGCTCGGTATTTTGTCGCTACGGTGTCACGATCGAAAGCGTGGTTGCACGGCGGAATCTCGTATGCCAGCATCCTTGGTTGTCCATCTGTGCCACGGAATCGAAATCGCTGTTGAATTAAACCAGGGTGTTGGCGGTTCACGGCCTCCAAACATGAACGCCTGTTGGCCATGACGAACAGCAATTGAGGGTCCCAATCAGGAAGAAACCGCATTATCCGCTCTCCATGGCCCTCCATCGGGTTGTTCATGCATGGAAAATTGTTGAATTCGTTTATGATCAGCTGGAAACCCTCGGGGGACCAAACCTGTCGCCAGTCATCAGTCGCCTGTAAATCCCTTGCGAACGCTCGTTGTGCTGGCCCAAGGGTCTGATCAAGAAAACCCTTATACCTCTGCGACATCGTGATGAGGCGCATTGCGCATTGATCCCTAGTTTCGTCGGAGTCCCACTCCACAATTTGAAACCGTGGGCGCTGATATGGTGGCAAGACCATCGTGAGATGAAGGGATGAAACGGAGAGAAGGGCTGGGGGATGAGAGCAGAGCAAGGTAGGTGTGGTTGTGAGGGATGGAGAAAAGACATGATGGGGTTTATAAAGGCACACGATTGACCTTTGCAGAAGCGTAGAGTTCGTTCGTCCTGATTGGACCGCAATCACAGA
>NZ_VOSK01000803.1 GCF_009296175.1 Microvirga tunisiensis
GTAATACCAAGTCTTGGTGATCAGAACCCGTGTGCCCAGTCGCGCAGGCCGATCGACATGATGGTCCACGGCTGCTCGGTGAGCTTGTTCCACGCCGCGCAGCAGTGATCGAGAATGTCCGTGTAGGACGTGAAGACCCGGTTGGAGATCCAGTTCTCCCGCATGTACTGCCAGATATTCTCGACCGGGTTCAACTCAGGCGCTTTCGCTGGCAGCGGCACCAGGGTGATGTTGGGCGGCACCTGCAGTTTGCGCGAGACATGCCAGCCCGCCCGGTCCAACAGCAAGACGGCGTGAGCCCCCGGCGCCACCGCCTGCGCGATCTCCTTCAGATGTTCATTCATGGCTTGTGTGGTGCAGCGGGGCAGCACCAGGCCGGCTCCCTTGCCGTGCGCTGGGCAGATGGCCCCGAAGATGTAGGTGGAGGCGGTGCGCAGATCCCGCGCGGCCGAGGGACGGGTGCCGCGCCTGGCCCAACGCCGCGTGATCTTGTTCTTCTGGCCGATGCGCGCCTCGTCGGCAAACCAGATCTCTAGCGGCTTGCCGTGAGCCTCGTGGGTCGCGATTTCCGCCACACGCGCGGGTAAGTCTTTTTAAAAGCGGCCACGGCGGCATCGCTCTTGGCGTGATGACGCGGGCGGGCCGACAGCTTGCGATAGCCCAGCGCGCGCACTTCCCGGCTCAGGGTCTGCTTCGAGATCGGCAGGCGGTGCTCATCCCAGAGCCACTGGATCAGGTCGGCCAGGCGCCAGCGCACCACCCCGTGCACTGCCGGGATCGGGCCGGCCTCGATCATCTGCACCAGCAGCTGACGATGCTGATCGGTGAGCCGTGAGGGCTGGCCCGGAGGCTTGCGGTCGATCAGCCCCTCAGGGCCCTCAGCGTTGAACTTGAGCACCCAGTCGCGCACGATCTGCAGCGTCACCCCGCCAATCCGCGCCGCCTCGGTGCGCGCGGCACCCTCATAGATCGCCGCCAGTGCCAGAAGCCGCCGCGCCTGGGCGGCGTTCTTCGTCTTGCGGGCGAGTGCGCGAAGCTGAGATGCATCAAAGTCAGACCGGAGTGGGATAGGCATGGCGAACCTCCCTGGTTCGCCAAACTGAATCACACTCATCCCAGTCCGGGAAATCACGAACGAGTCAGCTCTTCAGGGACTT
>NZ_VOSK01000804.1 GCF_009296175.1 Microvirga tunisiensis
CAAATCTCACTGATCAGCATTGGTGAGCCCAGTCGCGCAGGCCAATGGACATGATGAGCCAAGGCCGATCGGTAAGCTTGTTCCAAGCCTCGCAGCAGTGATCGAGAATGTCCTTGTAGGATGTGAACACCCGGTTCGACATCCAGTTCTCGCGCATGAACCACCAGATATTCTCCACCGGATTGAGCTCCGGTGATTTTGGCGGCAGTGGCAGCAGGGTGATGTTCTTGGGAACAGCCAGCCTGGATGACACGTGCCAGCCGGCTTGATCGAGCAGCAGCACTGCATGAGCCCCAGGTGCGACTGCCTGGGAGATTTCCGCCAGATGAAGCGCCATCGCCTCTGTCGTGCAGCGCGGCAGAACCAAGCCGGCGCCTTTCCCTTGGGCCGGACAGATCGCTCCGAAGATGTAAGCGGAGGCGGTTCTCAGATCGCGCGGCGCCGAGGGACGCGTGCCGCGCTTGGCCCAGCGCCGGGTGATCTTGTTCTTCTGTCCGACCCGCGCCTCGTCGGCAAACCAGATCTCTAGCGGCTTGCCGCCGGCCGCGCCGGTCGCGATCGCCGCCAGACACGCGGGGAAGCTTTTTTAAAATCGTCCATCGCGCCAGCCGATTGGGCATGATGCCGTGGTCTGGCTGATAGCTTGCGATAGTCAAGGGCGCGCACTTCCCGACTGAGTGTCTGCTTGGAGATGGTGATCTGGTACTCCTCCCAGAGCCACTGCATCAGGTCGGCCAGACGCCAGCGCACCACGCCATGTACCGCCGGGATAGGGCCGTCCTCAATCATCTGAATCAGGTGCTGACGATGCTCCTGGCTCAGGATCGAGGGCTGACCCGGGGCTTTGCCGTCCAGAAGCCCACCCGGGCCGTGGGCGTTGAAGCGCAAGACCCAGTCACGCACCGTCTGCAGGCCCACGCCGCCGATTTGAGCCGCCTCGGTGCGGGTGCCCCCGTCATAGATCGCCGCCAGAGCCAGAAGTCTTCGGGTTTGCGGGCCATCCTTGGCCCAACGCGCCAGGCTCCTCAGGCGAGTGGCATCGTAATCAGATCGGAGCGCCACCGGTGTCGACACAGCAAACCTCCTCGTTTGCCATGTTGAATCACATCTCTGGTGCTTTGAAACTGCGACGAGTCATCCTCGTTGGGACTTGGTAT
>NZ_VOSK01000805.1 GCF_009296175.1 Microvirga tunisiensis
GACGGATTCAAGCAGTCGTCGCAACACGTATTCTGTTGACCTGCCGCAGCCACTCGTCAAGCACCTCGGCAGGGGATCTCCAGCCCAGCGTCTTTCTCGGCCTTGCATTGAGGGCGGCTGCCACGGCGGCGATCTCCTCGGCGCTGTGCACACTCAGATCGGTGCCTTTCGGGAAGTACTGACGCAGCAGTCCGTTGGTGTTCTCGTTGGTGCCACGTTGCCAGGGGCTGTGCGGGTCGCAGAAGTAGACCTGGATGCCCGCATCGATCTTGAGACGAGCATGCTGGGCCATTTCGGCGCCCTGATCCCAGGTCAGCGATCGGCGCAGCTCTTCGGGTAAGGTGATGATGGTGCGCGTGATCGCGTCGCGCACAGCCTCGGCCCCATGGCCTGCCAGCGCCGGCCCGTTCTTGGTGCGCGGCGCGTCGCCGTGGCCCGCGAGGCGCGGAAGATGCAGCAGCATTGTGAACCGGCTTGTGCGCTCAACCAGGGTGCCGATCGCCGAGCTGCCAAGACCCAGGATGAGGTCTCCCTCCCAGTGGCCTGGCACCGCCCGATCGGCCGCTTCGGCAGGACGCTGGCTGATCATGATCTCGGGCGCGACAAAACTCTTGCCGCGCCGGCGGACGCGCCCCCGCGGCACCCGCAACACCCGCCCGGTTCGCAAGCAGGCCGTGAGTTGGCGACGCAGCGCTCCTTTGCCTTGGATGAAGAGAGCCTGATAGATGGCTTCGTGGCTGATGCGCATGGTCTTATCGTCCGGAAAGTCGATCGGCAGGCGTCGGGCAATCTGCTCCGGGCTCCAGGCTCTGGCCCACCGCCGATCCTGTCGCTTGCCATGCCGGCGGCTCTTCCAGGCGACGGGAGGGCCGGGAATGGCAACGCCGTTCGGAGCAACGACGACGCCAGCCAATCTCTCCTCCACATAAGTGCGCAAGGGCGCGTTGAGGGCAAGCTTCGTCGGCTTCGGGCGCCGGGCCGATCGCTCGGCATGCCACTGGGCTGTTGTCGCGCGATACTCCAGCCCACCGCTGCGGGTGGCTGCGTTGCGCCGCAGCTCCCGGGAGATCGTCGAGGCGGATCGCCCGAGCCGGCGCCCGATCTCCTGCATGGAATGGCTCTGGACCCGCAGAAGCGCAATCTCCTCTCGCT
>NZ_VOSK01000806.1 GCF_009296175.1 Microvirga tunisiensis
GCATCATGCTCTCACCCGTTCTCTCGGGCGAGAAGGCCTATGAAGACATCCTGATCCATGACGATGCCTGGTACGAGACGCACGGCATCACGCTCCATCGCGGCAAGCAGGTCGTCGAGATCGATCGCGCCGCCAGGCGCGTGATCGCGGCGGATGGAACGGCGGCCGATTACGACCGGCTCCTCGTCGCCACCGGATCGATGCCCTTCGTGGTGCCGATTCCCGGCGCTACCCTGCCGGGCGTGGTCACCTATCGCGACCTCGACGACGTCAACAAGATGCTCGAGGCGGCGCAGAAGGGTGGACACGCCATCGTCATCGGCGGTGGCCTGCTCGGGCTCGAAGCGGCGGCGGCTTGAAGGCGCAAGGCATGGAGGTGACCGTTCTCCACCTCATGCCGACCCTGATGGAGCGACAGCTCGATCCCTCGTCCGGCTACCTGCTGCAGAAGGCCTTCGAGGACCGCGGCATCGCCGTGCGCTGCAAGGCCAATACCCACGCGATCCTCGGCGAGACCCATGTCACCGGGGTTCGGCTCGATGACGCCACGGAACTGCCGGCGGACATCGTCGTCATGGCCGTCGGCATTCGGCCGAATGCGGGGCTGGCGAAAGCGGCGGGGCTCGAGACCAACCGGGGCGTGCTCGTCGGCGACGACATGCGCACGAGCGATGCCGCTATCTTCTCGGTCGGCGAATGCGTCGAGCATCGTGGGCTCTGCTACGGCCTCGTGGCGCCGCTGTACGAAATGGCGAAGGTCGTCGCCGCGCAGCTCGCCGGCGACGAGGCCGCCGCCTATACCGGCTCCGTCACGGCCACCAAGCTGAAGGTCACCGGCATCGATCTGTTCTCGGCTGGCGATTTCGGCGAGGCCAAGGATCGGCAGGACATCGTCCTGCGCGATGCGGCGCGCGGTGTCTACAAGCGGCTCGTTCTCAAGGAGAACCGCATCGTCGGCGCGGTGCTCTACGGCGAGACGGGTGACGGGTCCTGGTTCTTCGATCTCCTGCGCAAGGAGACGGATGTCACGGAACTGCGCGACACCCTGATTTTCGGTCAATCCTACGTCGGAGGCGCTCCCCTGGACCCTACGGCGGCCGTTGCAGCCTTGCCGGATGATGCAGAAATCTGCGGCTGCAACGGCGTCT
>NZ_VOSK01000807.1 GCF_009296175.1 Microvirga tunisiensis
TTTGCGGCCGCTGCAGCCGCAGCACCAACTCAATCAGCTCTTCCTTGCTCAAACGTTCAAGATCGCCGCGGCCCATACCAGCAGGGAATCAGCGAATCCCAGTTGGCGCAAGGGCCTGGGTAATTACTGTCACAAGCGTGATCGAGACTCATCTACAAGCACTGCCAGCTGGAACCCTGAGGTCCACTTCTTCAGCACACCATTCTCCCGAACCTTGGACAGTTGGAGGCCAGATTGACGCAGCGATTCGAGCTTTGGACAGCGGGATTGTTGTATCAGCGTTGTATCATGCAGATCTTTGAGGGCTGCTCGCCAAGAACCGAGCCCTCCTAAGTCTCTGTATTTCTATAGAAAGATTGGAGCGGGCGATGGGAATTGAACCCACGACATTCAGCTTGGGAAGCTGATGCTCGCGTAGACGAGGCCCATAGGCAAGGCTTACTTATTTACCGCGGCTGTTCCTTCGCCCTTCCCGTGTTCACCTTGCCTGTCCGGCGGGCGACCTCAACGGCGACCTCTGACCAGAACCGGCAGCCCGCTTCGCTTCCTCGGGAGAGGCAGTACTCTGCCTGCTCCCGCGCTCGCTCGTAAGCAGCCCTCCCCTCATACGCAATCAGAGACACGGCCTCGTACTCGATCACTGTCAGGCCGGAAGCGGGAGGCCGCCGGCGGAACAACTGTCGGATGCAATGAAGGAGTTTGAGCATGAGGCAATCCTCCTTTCCGACGGCAGGTCGAGCAAGCGAGAGTCCTGTCGCATTCACGTCGGACAGTCAGGTTCTCAGCCTTGGTACGATTGGTGAATGCAGGAAGGCCCACCCCAGCCTGTGCCAGAGAGGGCCTGCTCAAGGGATGACCCGCAGTGGAGTCTAGAACACCGCGGGATCAGAGCCCCGTCAGCTGTTTTTCCCCTGGTCTCCCAAGGTACAGTGGGTCGCTAGCTCCGCCCAACCTCTGATATGGCGGTTGCCCCTCTTCCTGAAAAGAGCACTGGCGGACCATTTCTCTGGAGCGCCCCTAAGCAGCGATTCGGTGGTTGGCGAACGGATGGCGATTTCGTTCGCAATTGAGCATCCTGACCGCCTCGTGGATGGCATCATCGAGGTTGTCTGGACCGTCGAAAGTCTGGTGAGCGAGATGATG
>NZ_VOSK01000808.1 GCF_009296175.1 Microvirga tunisiensis
CGGCTTGGGTCCCATGGCAAAACACCAGGTTTGAGCGGGTCCTTCCCCAGATGCTGGCATTTTACAATGCTTCGGGGCGACGAAGAATCCTTCTGTCCCAACGAGTTGTGGGTTATTCAGGGCCGACTACTTGAATCGCATCGAGTAGGACCACCGTGCCATCAAGCGACGGGCCAGACCCATGCTTGGCTTCAAGTCTCTTGCCACTGCACGCGTCATCCTCGGCGGGATCGAAATGGTCCACATGATGCGGAAAGGACAGGCGAAGCCGGTCGCGCTTGAGTCTCGACAGGTAGTCGATGAACAGGACGCCGTTCAGGTGGTCGATCTCGTGCTGCACGCAGGTGGCGAGCAAGCCATCCGCATCCTGCTCGATCGTCTCGCCTTGCAGGTTCATGTAGCGGAAGCGCACCCGATCCGGCCGCTCGACCTCCTCGTAATATTCGGGGATCGACAGACAGCCTTCCTCGTAGACGCGCTTCTCCTCCGAGGCCCAGACGATCTCGGGATTGATGAGCACCATCGGTTGGCGCTCGTCCTCGGACTTCGACACGTCCATGGTCACCATACGCACCGGCATGCCGATCTGGATGGCGGCAAGGCCGATACCGGGGGCGTGGTACATGGTTTCCAGCATGTCGTCCGCCAGCCGGCAGATCTCGCCCGTGACCTCCTTGATGGGCTCGGAGGTCATGCGGAGCTTGGAATCGGGGAGGATGACGAGGGGTCTGATGCTCATGATTACGGGAAATTAGCAGCCGTTAGCGGATGATGTCGCCATTCGACGGCGAAGGCAGGATACCCATCTCGCCATCCGTCTCAGCGACAGCAGATTCAGGGCCCGGCACGAGCTCGCGGGCATTCCCCGAAACTCCGGAGGCGCCTTGCGAACTTCGCCGAGTTTATCCTGGAGGACCTCAGCCGCCGTGTTACTGATGGTCCTTGATGCAATTTTGAAGAATTTACACTTTCACGATTCGTCTATCGACCTTATTTGATGTGTAGCCTCGCATTGGTGGTGCATCCGGTAAGTCATGCGGCCCTCGGCAGCAGAGCGATGCCGGGTGAGCGGCGCGGCCGATGGCGGCGCCGCTGGCCCCAGACGAAGGGATGGCGGTGCGCGTTCCAGTAGATCGTGGAGC
>NZ_VOSK01000080.1 GCF_009296175.1 Microvirga tunisiensis
CGCCATCGGGGGGAGAGACGCCCGTCAGACGCGCCGCGGGGCTGTTGCCGCTCACCGTGCCGGAA
Source organism: Microvirga tunisiensis (assembly GCF_009296175.1). Taxonomy (GTDB): domain Bacteria; phylum Pseudomonadota; class Alphaproteobacteria; order Rhizobiales; family Beijerinckiaceae; genus Microvirga; species Microvirga tunisiensis. Next base: position 66 of record NZ_VOSK01000080.1, read on the forward strand.
GTGCGCCGTCTGCTCTGGCATCTGGTGTGGGAGCGGCCGCCTTCGGTTGAGGCCGTCGAGCACTGGTCGGTGTGGCGCCGGCGCCATCAGCAGCGGGCGCGCGAATGCCACTGGCGCAAACGCACCCGACGCCGACGCAAGGCCCGGCTGTAGTACTAGAACGGTTACAGGCAAAAATGTTGGCCCGCCTAAAGAGTTAAGGTTCGGCAGCCAATTGCCTATACCGTATCACAAGCGCCGGAAACCTATGAAATGTGCTCACAACGCCTGGGTAAGCCTCGATGTTTGTGAAGGTCGGCTTACCGTCCGAACCCGAAAAATCGCGCTAAAATCTGCCCAATAACAGAGCATTATTCACCAGCAGTCGGATTGGGGCAGCGGTTAGGTAGTTCGATCATCCCGGCAGAGGAACCGCCAATCCGACTTTGACGCGGTCCATGGCAACGAAGGTGCGGAATCGCTTCACGTTGTTATTCCCGAAGAACAGGCGACGCGTGAGCGCCTCGTAGGCTGTCATCGTCGACACCACGACAACCAGAACGAAATCAGCCTCTCCGGTGACGTAGTAGCACTGCTGCACCTCCGGAACCGACGTGAACTCCCGCTTGGCGGCATCGATCAACTCCGCCGTCTCGCTGATCACCTCGACCTCGACGAAGATCGTGATGGCTTGGCCGACCTGGGCCGGATCGATCACTGCGACATTGGCCTGGATGACACCTGCTTCCTCCATCCGCCGAATGCGGCGTTGTACGGCCGGGGCTGACAGACTGACGGCCTCGCCGATCACCCGCTGAGGGGTGGAGTTGTCCCGCTGAAGGATGTCCAGGATCGCCAGATCGAAAGAATCAAGGGCAATCGAGGACGAAGATTTGGACACCACGGATCTCACCAACCGAAACAAACTTGCTTTCAGAGGGCCGAAATAGAGCGCCTTTCTCGTTCCACCTGCAATATCTTTTCGCCATCTCGGTCAAAGGAACGGCGATGCTTCTTCTCAACCAGCACCCCGACTACCGCAGCCCCCTGGATCCGGTCGATGCCGAGACCTTGGACATGAAAGCTGCCGACGAGGTTGAGCGATACCTCACCTACCGTGACAATCATGCGCCGACGCCTCTCCACACCCTACCGGCTCTGGCCGCCGAACTCGGTGTCGGAACGATCCACGTCAAGGATGAGGGCTTCCGGCTGGGCCTCGGCAGCTTCAAGGCCCTGGGTGGCTCCTACGCGGTCATCCGGCTCGTGCTGGAGGAAGCCAGCCGCCGGCTCGGAAGGCAGATCGACATCGCCGAACTGCACGCGCCCGAGGTTCGTTCCATCGCCGCTGGCATGACGATGGCCTGTGCCACCGACGGCAATCATGGTCGCTCGGTGGCCCAAGGCGCGCAACTTGTCGGTGCCAAGGCCGCCATCTTCGTTCACTCCGGCGTCAGCGAGGAGCGCGTGGCGGCCATTGCCCGGTTCGGGGCGGACATGATCCGCGTCAAAGGCACCTATGACGACTCGGTCGCCGAGGCGGCACGGGTTGCTGCCGCGCAGGGCTGGATTGTGGTCTCCGATACTTCCTGGCCAGGCTACGAGCGCATCCCCGGGCTGGTGATGCAGGGCTACACCGCGATCGTGCGCGAAACCCTGCGCCAGCTTCGCGAGCCGCCGACCCATGTGTTCGTGCAGGCCGGCGTCGGCGGCGTCGCGGCTGCCGTCGCGGGGCATCTTGCTCTCGCCCTTGGAGACCAGCGGCCGACCTTCGTTGTGGTCGATCCGGCCCGCGCCGCCTGTCTCTTCGAGACTGCACGAGCGGGCCACCCGGTCAAGATCACGCATGGCGAGCCGACGGTCATGGCAATGCTGGAATGCTACGAGCCGTCTCTGGTTGCCTGGCGGGTGCTGTCGCGCGTTGCCGATGCCTTCATGACTGTCGACGAAGAGGATGCGGTTGCGATCATGAACCGCCTGGCCCGCCCCGCCGGGAATGACCCGGCCATCGTGGCGGGCGAGAGCGGCGGCGCCGGCCTCGCCGGCCTCATTCGCGCCGCAGCGGATCCAGAGATCCGAGCAACACTTGACCTCAACGAAGCGTCCCGCGTCTTCGTCATCAACACCGAAGGCGCCACCGATCCGGAGCGCTATGCGGAACTGGTCGGGATGCGGCCTGACGCCGTCGCAACCACCACCAAAGGGGCAGACGCATGAAAACGCTTTCCATCGACGCGGATCGCCTGCTCGGCCGATTGCGGAACCTTGGCCAGATTGGCCGCGACAGCGACGGTAGGCTGGTCCGGCTCGCCGGCTCCGACAACGACAAGGCCGGACGCGATGCCTTCGTTGCCTGGATCCGCAGCGCAGGCCTCGAGGTCGCGGTCGACCGCATCGGCAACATCTTCGGGATCTGGAGGGATGACGCGAATACGAACCACACCCCTGTCCTGCTCGGCTCGCACATCGACACCGTCATCAACGCCGGCATCTATGACGGCTGCTACGGCGTGCTCTCTGGGCTGGAGGTGATCGAGACCCTCCAGGCTTCGGGGTTCGTTCCCGCCAATCCAATCGCTGTCGCTGCCTTCACCAACGAGGAGGGCGTGCGCTACGCCCCCGACATGATGGGCTCGCTCGTCTATGCCGGCGGGCTCCCGGTCGAGGAAGCGCTGGCGACGGTTGGCACCGATGGCACCACACTTGGAGCCGAGCTGGAGCGGATCGGCTATGCCGGGTTCGAAAAGCCGGGCTTCCTCAAGCCGCATGCCTATATCGAACTGCACATCGAGCAGGGACCCGTGCTGGAGCGCGAGGGCATGCCGATCGGCGCGGTCGAGAACCTTCAGGGCATCTCCTGGCAGCGGGTCACCATCGAGGGCGAAGCTAATCACGCCGGCACGACCCCGATGTCGATGCGCCGCGATGCTGGCCATGCCGCGGCTCGCGTCGTCACCTTCCTGCGCGACCGGGCCCGGAGAGCGAACACGCCGACCGTCGCCACGGTCGGCTGCATGAGCTTCGAGCCGAACGCGATCAACGTCATTCCCTCCCGTGCTACCTTCACGGTCGACCTGCGCGATCCGGATGAAGGACGCCTCCAAGCGGAGGAGGCTGCCCTTGCTGCGTACCTGAAGGAACTGGCGGCCGCCGAGGAGGTCACGATCTCGGTCGAGCGACTGGCGCGGTTTCAGCCGGTGGCCTTCGACAAGAATATTGTGGAGTTGATCGAGGATGCCGCTCGGAAGCGCGGGCTGGCCTCGAAACGTATGACCTCGGGCGCGGGCCACGATGCCCAGATGATCGCCCGCATCGCACCCTCAGCCATGATCTTCGTACCGAGCATCAGCGGCATCAGCCACAATCCACGCGAGCACACGCCGGATGCCGACCTCGTCGCAGGCGCCAACGTCCTCCTCGACGTCGTCACCCGCCTCTCAGCCCAATAAGGAGACGTCGATGCCCCTGGACCTGGACGCGTTGAATCGGGAAATGAGCGCTTGGCGGCGTGACCTGCATGCCCATCCGGAGTTCGGCTTCGAAGAGAAGCGCACGAGCGCCTTCGTCGCCGCCAAGCTGCGGGAGTTCGGCCTCGACGAGGTGGTCGAGGGCGTGGGTGGCACCGGCGTCGTCGGCACGCTCACACGCGGCAGCGGTAACCGGGCCATCGCGCTCCGGGCCGACATGGACGCCCTGCGCATCACCGAACAGGGAATGCAGGACTACCGCTCGCAGAACCCCGGCACGATGCACGCCTGCGGCCATGACGGCCACACCGCCATGCTGCTCGGGGCTGCCAAACTGCTCGCCGGGGAAGGTGGATTTGACGGCACCGTACGCTTTGTCTTCCAGCCTGCCGAGGAATGGGGCAAGGGCGCACTCGCCATGCTGGCCGATGGGCTGATGGAGCGATTCCCGTTCGAGGAGATTTACGGCTTGCACAACATGCCGGGCCTGCCGGTCGGCCACTTCCAGACCCGCGTGGGGCTGATCATGTCGGCGGAGGATAATTTCGAGATCGTTCTGAAAGGCGTTGGTGGGCATGCCGCTCGCCCGCATTGGGGAAATGAGGTGCTGGTCGCCGCCTGTGCGACCGTGATGAACCTCCAGACCATCGTGTCCCGTCGCCTGAGCCCGACGGACATCGGCGTCGTGTCCGTGACGGAACTGATCACCGACGGGACGCGCAACGCCCTGCCGGGGCTTGCCCGCATCCTCGGCGACGCCCGCAGCTTCCAGCCTGAGATCAGTGCCGAGATCGAGAGGCAGATGCGCATCATCGCCGAGGGCACGGCTCTAACGTACAATGTCACCGCCGAGGTGACCTACACGCGCGAGTTCGTGCCGCTCCTGAATGATGCCACCCTGGTGGACGAGGCATTCGCGGCTGCCCGGGCCGTGTTTGAGGCAGACCACGTCTCGACCGCCCGCGAACCGATGACAGGCTCGGAGGACTTTGCCCGCTTCCTGGAGCACGTGCCCGGCTGTTTCGTATTTGTCGGCAACGGCAAGGATTCCTGGCCCCTACACAACCCGTCCTATGACTTCAACGATGAAGGGCTTGTCTACGGCGCACGCTTTCACGCCGCCATTATCCGACAGCGCTCGCCATCGGTCTGACCGCATAGACCGAGCATGTCGGATCCACCGCTTAGAGGATCGCTCTGTGTCACAGGCGCTCCTTAAACACGGCCGTACATCGGTCCGCTCATCGGTTCATTGTAGACTTGACTGCGCCGGCACGGCAGTCCCGATCTCAGGACTCGCGCCGGTACCACGAAGCGCCACGGTTCAGATCACCCCGGCCACTTTCGCGTCCAGCACCGCCGCCGCCGCGTGAGGGTCGAGCTTCACCTGCAGGCCTCTCTGGCCGCCGTTCATGAACACTTGCGTGTGCTCGAACGCAGATTGCTCCAGCACGGTCGGAACGCACTTCTTCTGGCCGAAGGGGCTGATCCCGCCGACGTGGTAGCCGGTGACGCGCTCGGCGTCCGTGGGCTTCATCATCTGAGCGGCCTTGCCGCCCAGAATTGATGCCAGCTTCTTCAGGTTCACTTCCTGATCCGAGGGCAGGATCACGCAGGCCGGCTTGTTGTCCACCAGCACCATCAGGGTCTTGAGTACGCTCGACGGATCGGCCCCCATGGCCTCGGCCGCCTGCAGGCCGATGCGCTCCGCATTCGGGTCGTACTCGTAAGCATGAACCGAGAAGGAGATTCCGGCCTGCTGCAGCGTCTGGGTCGCGCGGGTGGTCTTGGACATGGCCGTGAAAAGTCGAAGACTTACGCCCGATCAGTGATCGTGCTTGTGCCCGTGGTGGTGACCGCAGCCGCAGCCGGAACCGTGTTCTTGATGATGCTCATGGTCGTGGTGATGATGGTCGTGACCATGCTTGTGGTCGTGCGCATGACCGTGCCCATGGTCATGATGCTCATGGCTGTGAGAATGAGCTTGGCTGTGGCTATGGCTCTCGCTGTGGCTATGGCCGTGACCGTGATGATGGTGGTGATGCTCATGATCGTGGTCGCAGACATGGGCGCTGCGCTCCGGCTTGAAGGGCCGCTCGACGGGAGTTGCCGTACAGCCCTGCCCGCGCACGAGTTCGGCGACAGCCGGGTTGTTCTCGACGTAGAGGGCGTCTGCCGTGACTTCGACCAAGCCATGGCTGCTGCCGAGATGCCAGGCGAGGCGTGTGAGGCGTAAGGAGTTCTCGGCCTTGACCTCCAGCAGAGGCTCGGCCGCAGCCTTGACCTGGATGAGCTGGCCGTCCTCGAGCCGCAGGGCATCGCCGTCGTTGATGGTGGTTTCCATGTCGAGGTCCAGCAGGATCTCGGTCCCGCCCTCGGCCCTTAGCGTCCCCTGACGGCAGTTGCGGGCCTCGTGGTCGAGGGTGATCGTGGCGACGACACGGTCCGCCTTCACGGCGGGCTTGCGGACGATGGTGGTGACGCGGGGCATGGGCTGTCTCGATGAATGTCGGGTGAGGCTTAGATAGGAAGACGTCCGGCGGAACCCAGACCGGCTCCGAATTAATAGCTGATCTTGTCGTCCTTGTCCGCCCAGGCGTCGAAGACGGCCCGGGCCTCCAGGCTCGGCAGATGATCCATGGGGAGGATGCGCTCGGCTATGGGCTTGGGGATCTCGTCATAGATCAGGCTGTCGTCGAAGCCGATATCGGCGGCATCCTGCCGGGTGTTGGCAAAGACGATCCGGCTCACCCGCGCCCAATAGGCCGAGGCGAGGCACATGGGGCACGGCTCGCAGCTCGTATAGAGCGTGGCGCCTTCCAGGGAAAAATCGCCAATTTCCTGGCAGGCGCGCCGGATCGCCGTGACCTCGGCATGGGCCGTCGGGTCGTTGGCGGAGGTCACCTGGTTCCAGCCCTCGGACAGGACCTTGCCGTCGCGCGCGATCACGGCGCCGAACGGGCCTCCGGCTCCCTTGTCCATGTGCTCGCGGGACAACTCGATGGCACGCGCCAGATAGCGCTGATCGTCGGTCTTCATGGTGTTCATGGCGGCTTATGTATCGTTTGAGGCGGCGGGAGGCGAGAGATTTCGCTCAAGGCGCCCGTGTTCGCGAACCTGCAGCAGCTGCACCGTCACTGAGGCGGCGATGACCGCCGGGTCCTTGTCCGCGATCCCGGGCAGTCCAATCGGGCAGACGAGCGAGCGGATTTTCTCCTCCGCCAGTCCCAACTCCCGAAACCGCTTCTCGAAGCGCGCCCGTTTCGTGGCGCTGCCGATGAGGCCCACATAGGGGAAATCCCGCTTTAGGGCCGCCGCGGCGATCGCCATGTCGAGGGGATGGTCGTGAGTCATGACTAGCATGAGGGAGCCTGGCTTCGCCTCGGCGACTTCGGCCTCCGGATCCCACATGCGGACCGCCTTCGCGTTCGCTGGAAGATGGGCGGGGAACGCGTCGTCCCGGTCGTCGAGCCAGCGCACGGCAAAGGGCAGAGGGGCGAGCGACAGGACGAGCGCGCGGCCCACATGGCCGGCGCCGAAGATGAGAACGGGCGTGCGGGCCTCGCCATGGGTCTCTCGCCAGCCGGTCCAACGGTCGTCGCCCACGGCGGAGGAGAATTCCCGCCGCACGCGGCCTTCCTCCATCCGGCACTCGACCTCGAACAGCCCGCCTTCGGCTTCGGCCTCCACGAGCGGCCCGAGGTCTTCGAGATCCCGGCTGTCGAAGGTCTCGATCAGGATCTTCACCCGGCCGCCGCAGCATTGGCCGAGATCGGGCCCGAGCGCCTGATCGACGATCCGCGCCGGCCCGCGGCCTGCACCCAGCATCTCGCGGGCGATGTCGAGCATGCGGAATTCGAGCTGCCCTCCCCCAATAGTGCCGTGGAAAGCCCCATCGGGCCGAACCACCATACGCGCGCCTGCCTCCCGAGGAGCGGAGCCTTTCACGTCATGCACGGTGATCAGGGCGCCGCTGCCGTGCCGCGTCACGAAATCGGCGAGTTGGTTCCAGACCCTCACCCCATCGGCCTCCCCTGCAGGCTCTCGCAGGCGCGCAGGATCGCCTCCGGCGTCGCGGGTGCGTTCAGCGGTGCGGGTTTCGACGGGTCGAGCGTATGGATCGCATCGGCGAGCGCGCAGAACACGCTGTTGGCCAGCATGATCGGCGGTTCGCCCACGGCCTTGGAGCGATAGATCGTCTCCTCGCGGTTCTCGTTGGGATAGAGCGCGACATTGAAATCGGCAGGCACGTCGGAGGCGACCGGGATCTTGTAGGTGGAGGGAGCGTGGGTGAGCAGATGCCCCTCCTTGCCGAAGACCAGCTCCTCCGTCGTCAGCCAGCCCATGCCCTGCACGAAGCCGCCCTCGATCTGGCCGATGTCGATCGCCGGATTGAGCGAGCGTCCGACATCGTGGAGGATGTCGGTGCGCACCACGCGGTTCTCACCGGTGAGCGTGTCGACGATCACCTCCGAGCAGGCCGCGCCATAGGCAAAGTAGAAGAAGGGCCGCCCGGTCCCCTTCTCGCGATTCCAGGTGATCTTCGGCGTCTTGTAATGTCCGGCCTCCGAGAGCTGCACGCGGGCCGCGATGCACTTCTTCGCCAACTCGTCGAAGGACAGGCTCTGATTGCCGATGAAGACCCGGTCGTCGCGGAACTCGATCTGCTCCTCAGGAATGCCGTAGGCCTCGGCCGCATAGGCCATCATGCGCTTCTTGATCGCGCCCGCGGCAATGCGCGCCGCCATGCCGTTGAGGTCCGACCCGGAGGAAGCCGCCGTCGGCGAGGTGTTCGGCACCTTCGCGGTGGTCGTCGCGGTGATGCGCACCCGCTCCATGGCGATGCCGAACTCCTCGGCCACCACCTGCGCCACCTTGATGTAGAGCCCCTGCCCCATCTCGGTGCCGCCGTGGTTCAGATGCACGGAGCCGTCCTGGTACACATGCACCAGGGCGCCCGCCTGGTTCATGTGGGTGAGCGTGAAGCTGATGCCGAATTTCACCGGCGTGAGCGCCAGCCCCCGTTTCATGATCGGCGAGGAGGCGTTGAAGGCCGTGATCTCCTGGCGACGCGCGCGATAGTTCGAGGTCTGCTCGAGCGTTCGCACGAGGTTGAGGAGCGTATCCGTCTCCTCCACCTCCATGCCGTATGGCGTGTGGTTTTCGCCCGGCCGATAGAAATTGGCGTAGCGCACATCGAGCGGATCGCGCCCCGTTTCCCAGGCGATCTGGTCCATCACATGCTCGATGGCGAGCATGCCCTGCGGGCCGCCGAAGCCGCGGAAGGCGGTGTTCGAGACCGTGTTGGTCTTCAGCCGCTTCGAGGCGATATGGACGGCCGGCATCCAATAGGCGTTGTCCGCATGGAACATGGCCCGGTCGACGACGCCGCTGGAGAGATCCGCCGAATAGCCGCATCGGGCCAGCAGATCGACCGCATAGCCCTGGATGCGGCCCTCGCCGTCGAACCCGACCTCCCAGTCGCAGCGGAAGTCGTGGCGCTTGCCAGTGAGGATGAAATCGTCGTCCCGGTCGAGACGCAGCTTGCAGGGACGTCCCGTCACGCGCGCCGCAAGGGCCGCGGTGACGGCCCATTGCGTCGCCTGGCTCTCCTTGCCGCCGAAGCCGCCGCCCATGCGCCGCGTCTCGCAGGTCACGTAGGCATCGGGAATATCGAGCACGCGGGCGACGACGTGCTGCACCTCCGTGGGATGCTGGGTCGAGGAATAGACATGGATGTCGCCATCCTCGCCCGGGATCGCCAGGGCGATCTGGCCTTCGAGATAGAAGTGCTCCTGCCCGCCGACGCGGAACTGGCCTTGCAATTTCTTCGGCGCCTGCGCGATCGCCGCATTCGGATCTCCGCGCCCATAAGAATAGTCCGGCAGCACGGTTTCGCCGCGTTCCAGCGCATCCTCGACCGTGATGCTGGGCACCTCGGCTTCGATCTCCACCACGGCCTTCTTGACGGCGCGGCGCGCTACGTCGCGGTCCGTCGCGACGACGGCGAACAGGGCCTGGCCCAGAAAGCTGACGTCGGTGGCGACGAAGAGCGGATCGTCGCCGAAGGCGGGCGACACGTCGTTCTTGCCGGGAATGTCGGCCGTGGTGAGAACCGCCACGACGCCCGGCACGGCGCGTACGGCCGACACATCGAGGGCGAGCAGTCGCCCGCGCGCCTTCGGCGACTGACCGATGGCGACGTGCAATGTACCCTCGGGCTCGCGGATATCGTCGATATATTGCGCGGAACCCTGAACGTGTTTGACGCCGGAATCGTGCGGCAGGGGCTGGCGGACATGACGGAGGGCTTCCGCATCCATCGTTGGTTTGGCGGGTGCGTTCATGGCCCTACTCCGCCGCCTCGAGCGCTTCGCGCCGGCCGACAATCCGCGTGGCCTGCGTCTCGCCCGATGCGGTTTCGCTCAAGGCCTTGAACACGAGATTGCGGGCGATTGTCGAGCGATAAGCGGAGGAGGCCCGGTGATCGTCGAGAGGCTGGTAATCGCGCGCGATGGCCGCCATGGCCTCGCCCCATGACGAAGGCTCGTCGAGGGACAGGCCGATCAGCGTCCGCTCCGTCTCGATGGCGCGTTTGGGCGTTCCCGCCATGCCGCCGAACGCCACGCGGGCATCCGCGATGCGCCGCCTGTCGAGGGTGAACTTGAAGGCGCCGAGGGCCGCCGAGATGTCCTCGTCGAAGCGCTTCGAGATCTTGTAGGCGCGAAAGACCTCGTCTGTTTTCAGCTTCGGCACTCTCACCCGGCGCACGAATTCGCCCGGCAGGCGATCCTGCTTGCGATAGGCGATGAAGAAGCTCTCGAGCGGCATGGTGCGGACGGTCTCGCCCTGCCGCAGTTCCAGCTCCGCGCCCAGCGCAACGAAGGCCGGCGCGAGATCTCCGATGGGCGATCCGTTGGCGATGCTCCCGCCCACGGTGCCCGAGGCGCGCACCTGCAGCGAGCCGAACCGGCGCATGATCTCGCCGAGATCGGGATCGATCCGCACCAGCGACGGATGGATCTCGGAGTGTGTCACCGTCGCGCCGATGCCAAGGGCATCCGAGGAATCCTCGATGAGATCCAGCCCGGCCACGCGCCCGAGCCAGATGACCTTCTCGATCTCCATCATGGCCTTGGTGATCCAAAGGCCCACATCGGTGCAGCCGGCGACGAGCGTCGCGTCCGGATGCTGTGCATAGAGCGTCGCGAGCGAGGCCTCGTTCGCCGGCGCGGCGAAGAAGCGGGTCTCGTTCCCGATGAAGACCTCGCGGCCGTCGGCAAGGCTCATGAGACCCTGAGCGGTCTGCTCGCTGCGTGCGGCGAACGTGTCGTTCGGCTGTTGATGGCAGACCTGAAGGGTCGCATCGACGATCGGCCGGTAACCGGTGCAGCGGCAGAGATTGCCGGCAAGCGCATCGTTGACGTTCTCGCGGCTCAAGGGCCGTTCGCCCTCGTGATAGAGAGTGAACAGGCTCATGACGATCCCGGGGGTGCAGAAGCCGCATTGCGACCCGTGGCTCGCCACCATGGCGGACTGGACGGGGTGCAGCTCGCCGCCTGCGGCCAGATCCTCGACGGTGACGAGTTCCGCTCCGTCGACCTGGCCGAGCAGCAGGATGCAGGCGTTGACCGGCTCGTAACGGACACGCTCGCCCCTTAACCGGCCGAGCGCCACGGTGCAGGCGCCGCAATCGCCCTCCGCGCACCCCTCCTTGGTGCCGACGCGACGCTCCTGAAGCCTCAGATAGTCCAGAAGCGTGGTGCGCGGGTGAAAACCTGAAACCTCGACTGCCTGTCCGTTCCGCCAGAAGCGGATTGTGTCTCGTAGCACGATCATCCTCCGCCGGTTGCACCCGACCCTATTATGGTGAGCCGGGTAGAATGACGGAGCAAGGTTTTTTCGCCAAGAGGATCCTCAATGAGGAGGATCGGTCGTTTCGAGCTTCAGCTCAAGCTCACCAGGATCCGGTATTGGGCATGGACGCCCAGGGCTCCTGCACCGGCTTCGGCTCGCCGCGCTGGAGCAGCTCGATCGAGACGTTGTCCGGGGATTTGACGAAAGCCATGTAGCCGTCGCGGGGCGGACGGTTGATGGTGACGCCCGCTTCCATCAGCCTGCGGCAGGTTTCGTAGATGTCGTCGACCCGGTACGCGAGATGGCCGAAATTGCGGCCTCCGGCATATTCATTCTCGTCCCAGTTGTGCGTGAGCTCCAAGAGCGGCGCCTTTGAATCCTTCGCCCTCTCGACATCGCCGGGTGCCGCCAGGAAGACGAGGGTATAGCGCCCTTTCTCGTTGTCCGTCCGGCGGACCTCGACCAGCCCGAACTTGTTGCAGTAGAAGTCGAGAGACTCTTCGAGGTTCGCGACGCGAACCATCGTGTGCAGATATTCCATGATCAGTTTCCCTATGGGTCGGCCATAGGTGATGGCGTATTTGCCGAGGAGATCAAGAGGTACCTTTTTCTTGCGCCGAAAAAGCCTTGGATTTGCTCAAGATCAGGTGACTTTTAACGAATGCTGCTCCAAGCAGTCTTGCGGTCTCTCCCCAAGGCCCTAGCTTCCGAGGCAACTCAGTTTCAAATGAGTATTTGATGCGCACCGATACAGCCCAGATCGTTCGCCTTGAGGACTACCAGCCCAGCGACTTCCTGATCGATCGTGTCGAACTCGACGTCAGACTGCACCCAACGGAAACCCGGGTCACGGCCACCCTCGTCATGAGGCCCAATCCGGAGGGCCGCTCGGACGCCCCCCTCGTCCTCGACGGCGAAGAGATGAACCTGAAGGCCGTGTCTTTGAACGGACGCACCCTGACGGCCGAAGAGTTCGAAGCCTCTCCGCAATCGCTCACGATTGCACAAGCCCCCCGCCAGCCCTTTACGCTGACCGTCGAGACCGAGCTCAACCCGACCGCCAACACCAAGCTCATGGGCCTTTATCGGTCGAGCGGCAATTACTGCACGCAATGCGAGGCCGAAGGCTTCAGGCGCATCACCTATTTCCTCGACCGACCCGACGTTCTCAGCGTCTACAACACGCGCATCGAGGCCGACCGTGACGACGTTCCCGTTCTCCTGGGCAACGGCAACCGAATCGAAAGCGGGTCCATCGACGGTTCCGACAGGCATTATGCCGTCTGGCACGATCCGCACCCGAAGCCGTCATATCTTTTTGCCCTGGTGGGTGGGCGCCTCGGCCGGGTATCCAAGACCTTCACCACGATGAGCGGACGCGAGGTGGAACTGGCGATCTACGTGGAGCCCGGCAAGGAGGATCGGGCGGATTACGCTCTCGATGCGCTCGAACGCTCCATGCGCTGGGACGAGAAGATCTTCGGGCGCGAATACGACCTCGACGTGTTCAACATCGTCGCCGTGTCCGACTTCAACATGGGCGCGATGGAGAACAAGGGCCTCAACATCTTCAACGACAAATACGTTCTGGCCAGCCCTGAGACCGCAACCGATACGGACTACGCCCATATCGAAGCGATCATCGCGCACGAGTATTTCCATAACTGGACCGGCAATCGCGTGACCTGCCGCGACTGGTTCCAGCTCTGCCTGAAGGAAGGCCTGACGGTCTTCCGCGACCAAGAGTTCTCGTCGGACGAGCGGTCCCGCCCCGTGCACCGCATTGCCGAAGTGAAGACCTTAAGGGCGCGGCAGTTCCTGGAGGATTCGAGCCCCCTCGCCCATCCGGTGCGGCCCACCCAGTATCGCGAGATCAACAACTTCTATACCGCCACCGTCTACGAGAAGGGTGCGGAGATCGTCCGCATGCTCAAGACAATCATCGGTGACGACGACTTCCGGCGCGGCATGGATCTCTATTTCGAGCGCTGCGACGGCACCGCCGCCGCGGTCGAGGACTTCCTGCGCGCCTTCGCCGATGTGACGGGCCGGGATCTGTCGCACTTCGCCCGCTGGTATGAGCAGTCGGGTACGCCACGGGTCAAGGTGAAGGGGCATTACGACCCCGACGCAAGGACCTACCGCCTCGATCTTGCGCAGAGCACCCCTCCGACGCCTGGCCAGGCGAAGAAGGAAGCCATGGCGATCCCGGTCGCCCTCGGTCTGGTTGCACATGACGGCTCGGCGATGAGTGCGAGTTGCGACCGTGTCGACCAGCGCGGCGTGTTCCTGTTCGACAAGCCTGAGGACAGCATTACCTTCACGGGCGTGGCGTCCCTGCCCGTCCCGTCGCTGTTCAGGGGATTCTCCGCCCCGGTCAAGCTGTCGCTCGATCTGCCTAACGAGGAATTGCTGGTTCTCCTCCGGCACGACACGGATTCCTTCAATCGCTGGCAGGCCGCCCAATCCGTTGCCATGCGCCTGCTGGTTTATCTCTCGACGGGCGTTGAGGTCGCCGACGAGGACATCGATGCCTTCTCGGCCGCTCTCTGCTCCTTCACGGACCGGAATGCCCAGGACGATCCTGCCTTCGCGGCGCTTGTCGTCACCCTTCCCAGCGAAGCGGACGTTGCGCAGGAGATCGGGCAGGACGTGGACCCCGACGCCATCCATCGCGCACGCTCGGAGATGCGGCGTCGCATCGGTCAAGGCTGCGCCAAGCATCTGCAGCGCTTCTACGAGACGCTGACCGTGTCCGGCCCCTACAGCCCGGATGCGGCAAGCGCCGGACGGCGGGCTCTGCGCAATGCATCCCTCGATCTACTCGCCGCAGCCGATCCGGACACAGGCGAAGCGCTCGCCGTGAGGCAGCTTGAATCCGCGAGCAACATGACCGATCGCCTCGCCTCCTTGAGCGTTCTCACCACCCTGCCCGGCGCGGTGCGCGAGGAAGCCATCGCCCGGTTCGGGGACCGCTATCGCAACGAGCCTCTCGTGCTCGACAAATGGTTCACGCTGCAGGCTGCGATCCCGGAGGACGGCACCTTGGAGCGGGTCAAGGCTTTGATGCAGCATCCGGCCTTCTCCATCGCCAATCCCAATCGCGTGCGCTCGCTCATCGGTAGCTTCGCCATGCTGAATCAGGTTCAGTTCAATCGGGCCGACGGAGCAGGCTACCGCTTCCTGGCCTCGATCGTTCTGCGTGCTGACGAACTGAACCCACAGCTCGCGGCACGCCTTCTGACCGCCTTCAGCACGTGGCGCATGATGGAAAGCACTCGTCGATCGCACGCGGAACAGGTCCTGCGTTCCATCGCGCAAAAGCCCAATCTTTCCCGCGATGTAGGGGATATCGTGAGTCGTTCTCTCGAAGATGGACAGTCGAAATAACCTTTTTATTTGAAAAGGTTATCGAGTTGTCCCGGATTTCCCCAAGGGAACGCAGAATGGGAAATTTTTTATTAACCTTCGGGTTCTACTAACTAGACAAATCACCCGCTCAAGATTCTATTGTTAGTGATTCGGAGAGATGCGGCACGTCCTCCGATGCAGGACGAAAATGGTTCCGGAGGAAGCATCGCATGGCGGGGGCGGTGACCGCATGCGTACCCGCACGCGCGGGTACGATTCTAGGGGTGACGCGATCAGACGCGAACCCGGCATATCGACGGCTCGAGCAATATGAGCCGCTGCTGAGGCTGGCGGTTCCCGCTCTCCTGGTCCTGTTTCTCATCACGCTTGCCGGCAGCGCCTGGATCCAGATCCGCGATGGCCGCAAGGACACGCTTTTCGACGCCATCAACGACATCGACATCATCGCTTCGCTCTCGGCTGCGAAGCTCGGCACCGCCCGTGCACCCGCCGACCGGGTACAGGCTTCGGCTCAGCTCGAGCGCTTGGCGAAGGATATGCCGCCGATCGCCCTGACGCAGAACCGTTCTCTCATGCTGGTCGATCAGGCAGGCGCGATCCTGGCGGTCTACCCGCCCATGGAAGAGGCTCCGGCCAAGCTCACGGATATCCTGGGCGAGGCGCAGCCCCTGATGCTTTTCGCGGACCGCGCCGGCGTCATGACGATCAAGCTTCCCGGCGGCATCGAAGGCATGGCGACCGTCCGTGCGCTTCACGCCTCCTCCGGCCAGATCGCGCTCGTGCAGCCGATGCCGCACATTCTGTCCGGCTGGTGGACGCGCACCATCGGCCATGTCTCGCTGCTCGGCGCCACGATCATGGTTCTGCTCGGCATCGGCGTAGCCTATGTAATGCAGGCGAACCGCGCCCGCGCCGCCGACGAGGTCTGCGAGAAGGTGCGCGACAGGATCGACTCCGCGCTCAACCGCGGACGCTGCGGCTTGTGGGATTGGGATATCGGCCGCGGACGCATCTACTGGTCCGACTCGATGTACGAGCTCCTGGGCTACGAGCGCCAGGACGAGTTCCTCTCCTTTGGCGAAGTGAACACGATGATCCACCCTGAGGATCAGGATCTCTTCACTCTCGCCGAGCAGCTCGCTTCCGCCAGCACCTCGCTCGTCGACTACGAGTTCCGCATCCGCAGCATTTCGGGCGACTGGGTGTGGCTGCGCGCCCGCGCCGAGCTGATGAACGATCCGGACGATGCGGCCAGCCATCTCGTCGGCATCGCCGTGGACGTGACCGAGCAGCGCGGCTTGGAAGAGAAGACGGCCAAAGCCGATGCGCGCCTGCACGATGCCATCGAGGCGATCTCCGAAGCCTTCGTGCTGTGGGACGCCAACAACAATCTCGTGCTCTGCAATTCGAAGTTCCAGAAGCTGCACGAGCTACCGGCCGATGCGCAGCTCCAGGGCAAGTCTTATGCGGACGTGATGGCTCTCGGCCGTCCGCCGGAGGTGCAGCATCAGTTTCTGCGGCGCGAGCAGCAGGATGTGGGTGCGCGCACCTTCGAGGCGCGCCTGCAGGACGGCCGCTGGCTGCAGATCAACGAGCGACGCACCAAGGACGGCGGCTACGTGTCCGTCGGCACGGACATCACCGCGCTCAAGCGCCACGAGCACCGTCTCGTCGAGTCCGAGAAGGAGCTCATCGCGACCGTTCTCGATCTAAAGCAATCGCGTCAGAAGCTCGAAGCGCAGACGCATCAGCTGGCCGATCTCGCCGAACGCTATCTCGACCAGAAAGCGCAGGCCGAAAGCGCCAACCGAGCAAAATCCGAGTTCCTCGCCAACATGAGCCACGAGCTGCGCACGCCGCTCAACGCCATCATCGGCTTCGCCGAGGTGATGCAGAGCGGCATCTTCGGCTCCCTCGGCTCCGACAAGTACGAGGAATACTGCACCGACATTCGCTCGAGCGGCGAATATCTCCTGTCGGTGATCAACGACATTCTCGACATGTCGCGCATCGAGGCAGGCCGCACCTCGCTCACCAAGCAGCCGATCGAGGTCCACGCCTCGATCCAGCGCGCCCTCAAGCTGGTAGGCGAGCAGACCAAGGCCAAGAACCTGTCCGTGACCGTCGATGTGAACCCCGAGGACATCCTCGTGCCGGCGGACGAGCGTGCGCTTCACCAGATCCTCGTCAACCTGCTCCAGAACGCGACCAAGTTCACGAGCGACGGCGGCTGCATCACGGTGCGGACCCGCCAGGCCGGCAATGCCGTCAACATCTACGTGGAAGACAACGGCATCGGCATTCCCGATCACGCCCTGCACAAGCTGGGGCAACCGTTCGAGCAGGTCGAGACCGAGTTCTCGAAGAGCTACAAAGGCTCGGGGCTCGGCCTCGCCATCGCCCGCTCCCTCGCCGAGCTCCACGGCGGCTCGCTCCGTATCAGAAGCCAGGAAGGCCTCGGCACCATCGTCCTGGTCCACCTGCCGCTGACGGAAGCGACCAACGCCGATATCGCCCTCGCCGACGCGGGAGCTTGATAAAGAGCCGGACCGGACCGGACAGGACGGGTGCACGATCTAGAATCGCTCGGATGATGCTGAGAATGCTGATCTTGCCTTCGTGTGAGACAATCGACTTGTCGCCTTCAACCCGCGCGAACGATAAGGGCACAGAAACGCTCACTCACAGTCAATCTCTGTCTGCGCGGTTCTCGACGAGCTTCCGATAGTCGGATCTGGAAGCAAGACTTTCAGCGACAGAGGAAGGGCGCAGCTGCTGCCGCGCCCTGTGGCTTCTTTCTGAGCGGCGCAACCGAGCCTGCCGCCGGACCGCTTACAGGATCTGGAAGCTCGCGGCGCTGAGCTGCGCATGGTTGGCGATCACGGCGAACTTGATCGCCGCCACGCCCCCCGCTCCATCAGCATCGTACGACAGATCGCCCGTGCTCTGGTTGTAGACGATCCGGTGCGCCGCCGTGGTCGCTGCCGCCCCGAGCGTGAAAGCCGCGCCCGCGAGAGCATCGTAGCCCGCCGCCGCAAACACGCTCCGGCTCAGCACGATCCGGTCGCCCTCGGCCCCCGAGAAGTCCTGCAGCGTGTCGACGTTGCCGGCCCCGAGCGCGGTCGAGAACCGGAAGGTGTCCGCCCCGGCCCCGCCGTTGAGCACGTCGCCGCCGAAGCCGCTGTCGAGCCAGTCGTTGCCGGCACCGCCGAACAGATAATCACCGCCGGCCTTGCCGAGCAGCGTGTCGTTGCCGCCCTCGCCGTAGAGCTGCGCGCCCGAGCCGCCGCCGCGGTCGAGCTAGTCAGGGTATCGGCGAAGTTCGAGCCCTGCAGCACCTCGATGTTGGAGACCTGATCGCCCGCTGCCGCGCCGCCATTGGCGTTGCCGGTCATGTCGACCACCACGCCGCTGGTGGCGCTCTGGTAGGAGAGCACGTCCCAGCCGGCACCGCCGTCGAGGATGTCACCACCCGGACCGCCGTCGAGCCAATCGTTGCCGGCGCCGCCGAACAGGGCATCGCCGCCGCCCTTGCCGACGAGCCCATCATCGCCGCCCTCGCCGTAGAGCTGCGCGCCGCTGCCGCCGCCACGATCGATGCTAGTCAGGGTATCGGCGAAGTTCGAGCCCTGCAGCACTTCGATGTTGAAGATCTTGTCACCGGCGGCCGCGCCGCTGTTGGCATTGCTGGTTAGGTCCACCGTCACGCCGCACGTCGCGCTCTGGTAGGAGACCACGTCCCAACCGTCGCCGCCGTCCATCAGGTCGGCGCCCGCCCCGCCATCGAGCCAGTCGTTGCCGGCGTCACCATAGAGGGCATCGCTGCCGGCAGAGCCGATGAGGCCATCATCACCGGCCAGGCCGAACAAAAACCCCTTACCAACAAGATGGTCATTGCCGGACGAGGCCATGACGATATCGAAGCTGAGGACCACGCCGCCTTTCTGCACAAGACTGACGTGGACTCGGTGATTGCCGGGAGGCCCACCGGCAACGGGGCTCGCAGATTGTTCGTCGAGCACATTGTATAATGGCTGACCGTCGTTAGGACCGCCAACAATTGTCGGTTCTTCCAAGATCAAGGTCAGCGGGCTATTGCTGCTCTGCCCTCCGATGACGACCGGTTCCTCAAAAGTGACGGACATGGAGCCGTCTGCCGAGTAATAGGTCGTTACCCCATTCTCTATGATGGCATAACTTCCGAACTCCAAAGTGAGCTTTTTCCGCAGGGTCAAGACCAGTTCTTCGCCGACTACAATATTGGGATTCTGCGAATTCAGCGTGTCTATGCCCAACACGAGAGTGGAGTTGGCCGTCGTCGTTTGACCTGTGACCGGATTATAGACGACCGTGATGCCCGCATGAGGGTCGTTCGATCCGGAGCCTTGCGCCTGACCTGAGCCGCCCGAGGAATACGAAGAACCCGTTCCGGAACCGCCTGTCTGGTTGCCGGTGATGGTTCCGGTTTGGCCAGTCCCTCCCCAAGCAACTCCGCCGCCACCCGTGTTGCTGAACACACGCTGCATATCAAGTTCAAAGATCGTCGCGGCCGTAGCCATGGTCTTGCCCCCTTCGGACGAGGATGGCCCGGGGAACGCATCCGTTGCAGCTAGAGAGAGACCAACCGCAAGCGTGATTACGTTCAAAAGGCCAACCGGAAATGTTCAGCCCTGAACTATTAAACGTTATATGGATACAACTATTTGGCAAGTGTTTTCGGATCCATCGATTGTTGTCATCAGGCACAACCAGAGGTTATGTAAACTTTAGAGAAGTCTATTCAAATTAATCTTACCAAAAACCTGTTTTTTATCCTGAAATCCACGACCTAGCACAAAACAATACATCAAGAATGTCCGCATTATTTTGAGTACAAGCTGCTCTTATGCGGACAAATTTCAGAAATTACTTTGCCATTGTCTCCGGGTCCCCAGCGAGAGGTGTGAGCCCCTCAAGGCTCCTTTACGGCAGACCAACGGACATGCTTCATCGAGGCAACACCGCCCTTTCAATTTCCGGGCTGATGGGGTCGGACCATCAAGCGCTTCGGCCTGTGGATTTCCGGCGCGGTGCAACCCTTAGTATCCGATCATAGAGGTCAGCCACCTGGCTCGCGGTCTCCCTCAGATGGTGCAGGAGCACCTTCGGGTTCGGCAGCCCGGCAACGGTCGCGAGCCGCTTGAGAATGGCCGGCGAGACGGATGCGGGATCGAAGCGCCCCTCAATGGTGAGGCGTTGCCACTGAAAGATCGCGTTGAACAGGCGGTGCGCCTCCACGAGGCTGCGCGCCTCCTCCTCGCCGATCAGCCCGGCATTGCTCGCCTGCGCAAACGTTTCTTCCGATGCCTGGCCGACCAGGCTCGGATGGGCGGCGCCGTGCGCCAGTACGAAGGCCTGCGCGATGAAGTCGAGATCGGTGAGACCGCCGCGGGCGAGCTTGAGATCCCACGGATCATCGTCGCCTTTTTCCTGGGCAATGAGTTCGCGCATGGAGCGAACCTCGGCGAAGACTTTTGCCGGATCCCGCGCCGTTCCCACGATCCGCCGCACGGCAGCCTCGACCACCGTGCCGAAGGCTTCGTCGCCCGCCAGCACGCGGGCGCGCGTGAGAGCCATGTGCTCCCAGAGATCCGCCTCCGTGGTCTGATAGGCGACGAAGCCCTTGAACTGCGATGCAACCGGGCCTTTGCCCCCTTGCGGCCTCAGGCGCAGATCGACCTCATAGAGAAGGCCGCGCCGCGTGGGCACCGTGAGCGCCGCCACGAGACGCTGGGTCAGGCGCGTGAAGTAGACCACCACGTCGAGCGGGCGCGGTCCCGTGCTTTCGCGCCGCTCCTCATCGAAATCATAGATGACGACAAGATCGAGATCGGACCCGGCTGTGAGTTCTTTTGTGCCGAGACGGCCCAGACCGAGGATCGCGATGCTCGCCCCCGGCACCGTACCGTGGTCCGCCTCGAACTCCTGCCGCACGCGTTCGAAGGAAGCCCGGACGATGGCGGTCGCGACGGCGGCATAGGCCTCGCCGGCCTGCGCGGGAGAAATGATGTCGGACAGGAGGCGCGCACCGGTGATGAAGCGCATCTGCCGGGCCGCATCGCGGGCGCGGTCGAGGAAGTCCTCGTAGCTTTCGGGATGGCCGATGATCTGGCGCACCTGCTCTTCGATGGCGGTCTCGTCGACAAGCGGGGTGTTGAAGGCCGGATCGATCAGCACGTCGAGTACATGCGGGGATTGCGCCACCGTGTTGGCAAGGCGTGGCGCGGTGCCGAGGAGATCCGCGAAGCGCAGGCGCAGCTTGTCGTGAGATTGGAGAATGGTGAGAAGTTCGACGGCGGCGGGCATGCGGCCGAAGGCGCTGTCGAGGGCAGCGAGCGCGCCATCGGGATCGGCCGTGCCGCCGAGCGCGGAAAGCAGTGCCGGCGTCAGTTCGGTGAGCACCTCGCGGGCACGCGCGCTCTGGATCGCGGGACGGCGGCCGAAATGCCAGCCGCGCACGGTTTCCGCAACGCGCTCGGGCTCGCGAAAGCCGAGGCGCTGGAGAGTGGCAAGCGTCTCCGGATCGTCGGCGGTGCCGGTGAAGACGAGGCTGCCGGCATCGGAGGCGAGTTCCGGCCCTTCCTCGAAGAGAAGCGCATAATGCCCCTGCACGATCTTCGCCTGGTCCGTAAGGGCTTTGGAGAAGGCTTTTAACGTGGGATAGCCACAGAACTTTGCAAAACGCTTGAGCTGCTCCTCGTCCGTCGGCAGGCGCTGCGTCTGCTCGTCCGCCACCATCTGCAGCCGGTGCTCGATGGTGCGCAGGAATCGATAGGCGTCGGAGAGTTCGTCCCGCGCCTGCGCCGTGATCCAGCCCTCATCGTGAAGGGCCTTGAGCATGTCGAGAGTGCGCCGTCCCCGCAAGGCCGGCCGGCGTCCGCCGAAAACGAGCTGCTGCGTCTGTACGAAGAACTCGACCTCGCGGATGCCGCCGCGTCCGAGCTTGATGTCATGGCCTGCGACCGCGATCTCGTCATGCCCTCGCACCGCATGGATCTGCCGCTTCATGGCGTGCACGTCGGCAATGGAGGCGAAGTCGAAGTATTTGCGCCAGATGAACGGACGAAGCTCGTTCAGAAAGGCATCGCCAAGCGCGAGATCTCCTGCCACGGGGCGCGCCTTGATGAAGGCGGCGCGCTCCCAGTTCTGCCCGACCGTCTCGTAATAGACATAAGCGGACGACAGCGACATGGCCGTCGGCGTCGAGCCCGGATCGGGACGCAGGCGATAATCGACGCGATGCACATAGCCGTCCGCGGTGCGCTCCTGCAGGAGCTTGGCGAGCTGCTGGGCGACGCGCGTGTAGACCGTCGCCGCTTCCGACGCGTCCTTCAGTACGGTCGTCTCGGGATCGAAGAAGATGACGAGATCGATGTCGCTCGAATAATTGAGCTCGCCGGCGCCATGCTTGCCGAGCGCCAGCACGGTGAAGCCGGAACCCTCTCCTGGAGCGTCAATGTTCTTGAGAGTGATGCGGCCGAGATCCGCTGTCTCGGTGAGAACCAGGTTCACGCCACCGGCCACGGAGGCATCCGCAAAGTCGGACAAGGCCTGCGTGACCTCTTCCGTGCTCCACAGGCCGCCCATGTCGGCGAGGGCCACGAGAAGCGCATGGGCGTTGCGGTTCTGCCGGAATGCGCGCATGGCATCGTGTCGCGCGATCGCGCCGGACCGCAGGTCACGGAACAGATTGAACTGGCTCTCGACGAGGGCGCGATGCGTCTCTTCCGGCGGCTTCAAGGCGAGCCTCGCCATCCGGGCCGGATGGTTGACGACGAGCTGCCAGAGGAAGGGAGAATGGTCGGCCAGGGCGAGAAGGAGATCGCGCAGCAATCCGCTGTCGAGATGGCTCGAGAGCGCCTCGGCCTCGGGCTCTTCCCGGACACGTTTGACGAAGTCCGCCAGCTGCGTCTTCGCGCGCTTCGTATCCGCAACCAGCGGGGCTTTCGTCAGGCGGTCGAGAAGGGAACTCGTCTGGTCCGGCACGGCCAATCCATCGGGTATCTGCGGGCGCCTTGAGTGTTCACGCCGGAGAGCCGGAGGCAATCGAAATTTTGGGAGTGCCTCAGTTTGACCTGACACCCTCCACGTCATCACCGGCCTCGTGCCGGTGACCCCGATTGGAAAAGCGCCGCACTCTTCGCATCGGGATGGCCGGGACAAGCCCGGCCACGACGAGGGAGTGCATCTTCAGGCAGCGCAAACGGCACTGCCGAAATTATGGCCTTAGCTGTCTGGATGCGAGACCTCCTTGGCGGCAGCGATGACCTGGAGGGCGGGCGGCAACGCGTCTGAATCGGGCGGCTTGTAGCGGCGGTTGGCCAGCTTCGGCTCGGCGGCCAGGCGGCTGCGCACCACCTCATCCGGTGCTCGCCCCTTCAGCACGCGCTGACGTCTCCTGTTGTAAGCCTGATTGAAGCCCTTGAGCAGCGTCTCGAGATCCCGATGGCTATAGATCGTGATGCCGAGCACCTCGCGCTGCACCCGCCCGTTGAAGCGCTCCACGAGACCATTGGTTTGCGGTGTATACGGCTTGGTCCTGCGGTGCTCCAGCTTCAGCTGGCGGCAGGCCTCTTCAAAGCCATCGGCGGTAAAGCAGGATCCTCTGTCGGTGAGCACGTGCGTGATCTTGAAGGGAAACGCGCGGACCGCCTCTTTCAGGAAGGCGACCGCGCTGGTGGCCAGCTCATCGTCCTTGACGGCCAGATGCACCCACCGTGAGCAGCGGTCGATGGCCACATACAAATAGCGCTTGCGGCGCTCGCCGTTGGCGGTCTGCAGCTTGGGCAGGTGCTTGATGTCCATGTGCACGAAGCCGAGATCGTAATCCTTGAACGTGCCGCTCCGGCGCTGGCGCTGCTGCGCCGGGGGCAATCGTCCCAGACCCTCGGCCTTGAGGATGCGGTAGACGGCATCGCGGTTGAGATGCGGCAGGAAATGGCTGACCACAAACGTGAGGTCATCGAGCGGGAAGCCGGTGGCCTGGCGCAGGGCACAGACGATGGCGCGCTCTTCCTCGGTGGCCTTCCAGGGCAGCTTGTGCGGCCGGCTGCTATGGTCCTGGCAGTCCTGTGCGCCGCGCTTGCGCCACTTGCGGATGGTCTCGGTGCTCACGCTGAAGCGCTGGGCCAGCACGCCGGTGGGCTCTCTCGAGCGGGCGATCTCCTGGCGGACAGCGGGGGTGGTGCGGGCTTGCGGATGAAGGGAGTGCATCACGTCCTCCTGCGGTGAGAAGCTCGGCGTCGCAGGCCGTCAAAGCGCCAAGTGTACTCCTCAATGGCGTAACGCACCCGATCCCAACAACGTTCCGC
>NZ_VOSK01000809.1 GCF_009296175.1 Microvirga tunisiensis
TGTCCATCACCACCCGGATCCGCTCGGCCTGCGGAAAGTCGACATCCACAAGCTCGCGCATGCACACAGCAAAGTCCTTTGCCGTCCGGCGATCCGTGACGTTCACTTTGCGCCAGGGGCGATGCGCATCCAAGAACACGAACAGGTTGACCGTGCCACAACGGCGATACTCGTAATCGACCCGCTCGATCTGCCCGGGCGCGGCCGGGAGAGGCTGACGCGTCTCGCCGATGAGCTGGACTGGGCTCTCATCAAAGCACACCACCGGGTGCTGCGGATCGGAAGGCTCGGCATAAAGATCAAGCACGTCCTCCATGCGGGCGACGTACTCGCCATCGATCTTCGGAACGCACCACATCTTCTGCCGCCAGGGCTTGAGCGCGTTCTCGCAGAGCCGCCGGCGCACCGTCTCGCGCGACAGGCTCTCATGTTGGGTGAGCCGCACGATCTCGCCGGCCAAGAGCTCCAGCGTCCAGCGGGCGCGGCCCGCAGGCGGCTTTGCGCAGGCGGTTGCCACCAGCAGCGCCTCCTCCGGGCCTGAGAGCTTGCGGGCGGCGCCGGGACGGGGGTCCTCGCTGAGGGCCCGCTCCAGGTTGCCCTCCACGAAGCGGCGCTTGGTCCGATACACGGTCGAGCCGCCCACCGCGATACTCTCGGCAATCGTCTCGTCCGGCACGCCGGCATCGGCCGCCAGCAGGATCTGCGCGCGCTTGAGCGTGCGAGCGGCCTGCTTGCCGCCGCTGAGCATCGCCTGGAGTTCGGTGCGCTCGGCCTCGCTCAGCTCAACCCGGTAGCATATGTTCATCTCGGCCTCCCGTGTGAGAGGCCAAGATGAATCAGCCGATGAATCGAGCGTGTGGCGGATGTCTGAGAAAAGCTTCACCGACCGGCAGGGCCAGTACTTGGCCTTCATTGATGCCTACACCCGCGTCCATGGCCGTCCCCCGGCCGAAACCGACATGCAGCGCCATTTCCAGGTCACTCCGCCTTCCGTGCACCAGATGATCCTGACCTTGGAACGCGCCGGCTTGATCCGCCGTCAGCCCGGAGTGGCGCGAAGCATCGAGGTGTTGGTCGCCCCTGAAGGCCTGCCCCTCCTCCGCCATCCCCAACTCGTCAAATCCTCTGGGCCGAGGATCTAG
>NZ_VOSK01000810.1 GCF_009296175.1 Microvirga tunisiensis
TATCCTGACCAGTACTCCGAGCGGCATCTGCGCACACTCCAGCGGCGTCTGAAAATCTGGCGCCGGGATGCGGCATGGGCCATGGTGTTCGGGTCATCGGATCAAGGCTCGGTGCCCGCAGAGCCCTGAGGCTTGCCGGGAGCATGAAGATGAGGCAACGACCATCCGTGTCGGGAGCATTCTTCGGTGAGGCAATACGACCCGCAGGGGTCTTTGTCCCTGTGGCACCGGGTCCGGGGCTCACAGGATCTTCCGCTCCACGTTGGCACCAAGCATCTCACGGCCACTTTGGCGAAGGCGCGGCGCGCCGGAGCTGAATGGGTCCTGATCGACACGCCACCCAACGCGGAAGCTCCCGTGGCCGAGGCGATCTGGCACGCGGATCTTGTTGTGATCCCGATGCGTCCGGGGCTGTTCGATGTCGATGCCGTTCAGGCCACGATCCAAATGTGCCGTGACCTCAAGAAGCCTTATGCGGTGGTGATCAACGCTGCGCCGGCCAAGAACGGCTCGGATGATGCGACAGTTGCGGATGCACGAGGCGCGATGCAGGCGCTCGACGTTCCGACATGGGGCGGACAGATCACCCATCGTGCTGAGTTGTCGCTCTCCCTGGCCCATGGGGCTGGTGTTAACGAGTCCCACTCCGGATCGGCAGGATCGGAGGAGATCGGCAGCCTTTGGCGAGCGCTCACAAGGAGCTTTGAGGCAATGAAGGCCATGGCGGGCATCCAGGCTCAATCGGCCTGATCGGCACGCCGGAGCCAATGGGTTTGGGATGGGCGCCCTCGGGGCGCTCATGTCCATGAACTCGCTGCTTCCAGATGGGGATATCAGTAGCTACTCTGAGGCATGGCTGGGAAATTGCGCATGTCAGTGGCGTTTCGAGACGCGCGAGAGTTGGGTGACTGGCTAGCCAGGCATCACGACAACAGTAGCGAGCTTTGGGTCCAGATCTTCAAGGCCGGTTCTGGCCGTCCGTCCGTCACTTGGACTGACTGTGTTGTCGAGGGACGTTGGTGCATAATTGAGAGGTGGGCCGCATGCACCCCTTAGCCCTGGGGTTCAGACGAGGCGCTGGGATACTGGCATGCCAAGGCTGGTCATGATGTTGATGACCTTGCAGCCGACCGCAGCTTCG
>NZ_VOSK01000811.1 GCF_009296175.1 Microvirga tunisiensis
TTTGAAAGCCGGAGAGTGGTTCCGGCGGGGTCTCTTGCTCATCGTCTCTCCTGTTCAGCAGCCATTCTGGCTGCTCTCAGGCAGAAACTCCACTTATCCCGCTGTCCAAATTTCCCGAGCCAGCTCTAACTTCATCGGTCTTAGCCATCGAGGCTCATTGTACCTCGATCCATTGCGTAGGGCTTTGTGCATGATGAAGGTTGCGTGAAGCATGCCTCCACTCAAGACCAAATTTTTAGGAACCTGCCCAAACTCTCGGGCTTCGTTTGTTCTTGGAAGGCAGGGAGCACGCTCAAAGATCGTATCGACGGCCGATTGCCAGTCTTTGTTAACTGTGACTTCGTTAGGAACTCCGCCGCTCCTTGACTGCAATCAGAGGAGAACGTTATCCCTTGAGTCGACTATAGTTCAGATCATTGCGGACGATTCGTCAGTCGGCACTATGGCACGCGGCTCTTTGTGAGCCGGCATGGCGCTCTGCCATTTTACCGGTCTCAAGCCCGGATGTTCTGTGAGCAACGGATCGAGTTTCGCTCGAGGCATGATGCCATTCCGTTGTGTCGGTTTGACTCCGACATTTCCCGAACAACTCAGATGCTTCCGAGCGAGCAGTTTTCGAATGGTAGAATGTCCTGGCCCCGTTAATCTGCCTCCATGGAAGGAGGTCGACCGCCTTGCTGCACTTCAGAAATTCGACATTCTGGATACCGCTCCGGAGGTTGAGTTCGATAACATCGCGAAGGTTGCGGCCCAAATTTGTGACGATCCGATTGCATTCATTTCTTTCCTCGATGAGTACAGGCAGTGGTTCAAGTCCAGGATTGGCTTTGAGATCTCTGAGACGCCCCGCGAAGTCTCCATTTGCGACCGTGCCATTCACCAACCGGGTGTGTTTACCATGCCCGATATGGCCGCCGATCCCCGATTCCGGAAGGAAGTATCCATCCGAGCGGGGCCGCGGGATTTTGGGTGCCGCGCGTGGTAACGTCGGTTCATGGAGATCGATGAGGACAAGATCGACGATGCCGTTTTGGCGCTGTTATGGCTGACGCTGCATAACGAGCGTTGTGCCTGGAAGGGCTTCGACTGGGCAACGACGGATCGGCTTCACAAGAAGGGCTTGATCGGCGACCCAGTC
>NZ_VOSK01000812.1 GCF_009296175.1 Microvirga tunisiensis
CCTAAGCAGCGATTCGGTGGTTGGCGAACGGATGGCGATTTCGTTCGCAATTGAGCATCCTGACCGCCTCGTGGATGGCATCATCGAGGTTGTCTGGACCGTCGAAAGTCTGGTGAGCGAGATGATGCTGCTTCAGATCGCGCCAGAGCTCTTCAATGTCGTTGAGCTCCGGCGTGTATCTCGGCAGCCATTCGACCGTGAGCCAGGACGCCCGCTCGGCGAGTGCGGCGCGTGTCGCCTTGCTGGTGTGGATCGGGCCGTTGTCGAGGACGAGCACGATCGGCTTCTTCGCACGATCGCGCGTCGGACCATACTGCGTGTCGATCTGTTCCAGGAGCGCGATGAAATCGGCACTGCGCTTACTCCGGCTGGTGCGCACCATCAGTTCACGCGGTGCCCAGTCGAGCAGACCGAGCATCGCCACCTTGGCGGCTTGGCCGGGCGCTGGAATGCGCAGATCCGCACCTTTCTTGGCCCAGGCATGGGCCAGATCGGGATGGGTGAGCGCTTCGGACTCATCCCCGAACAAGAGCACGATGTCGCCCGCCTCGGCCTGTGCCTTCAGGAGCTTGCGGCGCAGGCCGGCGCGATCCACGGCGTCTGCATCCTGGCGGCCCTTCAGGGTATGGCGCGGCCGGCGCCAGCGGAAAGCCCCCTTTGCCGCAACACGACTGAGAGGCGTGAGCGCGAGATGCGCACGCCGGAGCGCTTCTCGCTCTCGTCGGCCAGCCGCGGCAGGGTCCAGTTGGGGCGATCCGCCACCGATCCCGACAGAACCGCCTCGGCCACCGCGAGCGCGCACTCGGCCTCGACCTGAGCTGGTTCCGGGGCAACGGATCGCCGCAGCGCCGCGACCCCACCCTGGCTGAAAGCGCTGCGCCAAAGCCGCACGGTATCCTCGCGCACGCCGAAGGCCTCGGCGATCCGTGGGCTCGTCCAGCCGGCCAGGGTCAGCAGGAGCGCCCGCGCCCGATCGGCCTCGCCCCGATCCCGCGAGTGGCTGAGGGCTATGAGGTCACGCCGTTGTGCGGCGCTCGCGACAACAGGGGATTTGCCCGCCATGATCCGCATCCCGAACTAAACCACAAGATGGAATCACAGACAGCATCCGTTGGCCACCCCGCTGAAACCTGCTTAG
>NZ_VOSK01000813.1 GCF_009296175.1 Microvirga tunisiensis
CTAAGCAGGTTTCAGCGGGGTGGCCAACGGATGCTGGCCATGATTCCATACCGTGATCGGATGTGGGAGACGGATCATGGCAGGCAGGTCCCCTGTTGTGGCGAGTGACGAGCAACGATGCGAACTGGAAGCGCTCAGCCGGTCGCGGGAGCGCGGCGAGGCGGATCGGGCCCGGGCAATCCTTCTGACCCTGGCGGGCTGGACCAGCCTGCGGATCGCCGAGGCCTTCGGGGTGCGGGAGGATACGGTGCGGCTTTGGCGCAGCGCTTTCATGGCGGGTGGGGTCCCGGCGCTGCGGACCTCCATCGCCCCGGGTCCGGCTCCGGTCAAAGCCACGTGCGCCCTGGCGGTTGCCGAGGAGGTGCTGTCGGGATCAGTCGCGGATCGCCCCAATTGGACGCTGCCGCGCTTGGCAGACGAGATCGAGAAGCGCTCCGGCGTGCGGATCTCGCGCTCGCGCCTGTCGGTCGTACTGCGCCAAAGGGGGCTTTCCGCTGGCGCCGGCCGCGCCACACCCTGAAAGCCCGCCAGGACGCCGATGCCGTGAACCGGGTCGGCCTGCGCTGCCAGCTGATGAAGGCACAGGCTGAGGCCGGCGACATCGTGCTGCTGTTCGGGGATGAGTCCGAAGCGCTCACCCATCCCTATCTGGCCCATGTCTGGGCCAAGCGCGGGGCCGATCTGCGCATCCCGGCACCCGGACAGGCCGCCAAGGTGGCCCTGCTCGGCGTGCTCGACTGGGCCGGACGCGAGCTTGTCGTTCAGACCAGCCGCACCAAGCGCAGCACCGACTTCATCGCGCTTCTGGAGACCCTCGACCGCCGCACCGGCCCCGAGCCCGGCCGGTGCGTCAAGCCGGTTCGGCTCGTCCTCGATAACGGTCCCATCCATACCAGCAAGGCAACCACAGCCGCACTCGCCCAGCGGGCACACTGGCTCAGGGTCGAATGGCTGCCAAAGTACGCTCCCGAACTCAACGACATCGAGGAGCGATGGCGCGATGTGAAGCGGCATTACCTCGCCCACCAGACCTTCACCGGACCTGAAGACCTCGACCAAGCCATCCACGAAGCCATCATGAAGCGCAATCACGAACGAAGCCGTCATCCGTTGGTCAACCAGCGAATCCCTGCTTAG
>NZ_VOSK01000814.1 GCF_009296175.1 Microvirga tunisiensis
AGATTATCCAGCACCACCCGGATCCGCTCAGCCTCGGGGTAGTGCACATCGGCCAGCTCCTGCAGGCTGGCGGCAAAGTCGTGTGCCGTGCGCCGTTCGCTGACTGTGACGTGGCGCCAGGGGCAGTGCGCATCCACCATCACGAACAGGTTCACCGTACCGCAGCGGCGATACTCATAGTCGATGCGCTCGACCCGCCCCGGCGCGGCCGGAATCGGCGTGCGCGTCTCACCGATCAACTGGACCGGGCTCTCATCAAAGCACACCACCGGGTGCTGCGGATCAGGTTCTTCGGCATACAGATCGAGCACATCCTCCATGCGTGCGACGTACTCGCCGTCGATCTTCGGCACGCACCACATCTTCTGACGCCAGGGCTGGAGCGCGTTTGCGGCCAAACGCCGGCGCACCGTTTCGCGCGAGAGACTCTCATGCGCGGTGAGCCGCACCATCTCGCCAGCCAGGAGTTCGAGCGTCCAGCGGGCCCGCCCCGCCGGCGGGCGGGCGCAGGCGGTAGCAACCAGCAGGGCCTCTTCTTGCCCCGTGAGCTTGCGGGCCACTCCGGGCCGCGGCTGCTCATGCAGCGCCTTGTCCAGATTGCCTTCCACGAAGCGGCGCCTGGTGCGATAGACCGTCGAGCCGCCCACCGCGATGCTAGTCGCGATGACCTCGTCCGGCACTCCGGCATCCGCGGCCAGGAGGATCTGGGCGCGCTTGAGCGTGCGGGCGGCCTGCCGGCCGCCGTTCAGCATGGTCTTGAGCTCAGAACGTTCGGCCTCGCTCAGTTCAACCCGGTAGCGTATGTTCATCTTGGCCTCTCGGTTGCGAGAGGGGCAGATGAGTCAGCCGTGTGGCGGATGTCCGACAACAGCTTCACCGACCGGCAAGGGCAGTACCTGGCCTTCATTGATGCCTATACGCGGGTGCATGGCCGCCCACCCGTCGAGGCCGACATGCAGCGTCACTTTGGGGTGACGCCGCCCTCGGTTCACCAGATGGTGCTGACGCTGGAACGGATGGGCCTGATCCGACGCCAGCCGGGCTTGGCCCGTAGCATCGAAGTCCTGGTTGAGCCCGAACGCCTGCCCCTCCTACGCCCGCCTCAACTCGTCAAATCCTCAGTGCAGAGGAACTAG
>NZ_VOSK01000815.1 GCF_009296175.1 Microvirga tunisiensis
GCGATCTGGCGGCCAGCGAGGCTATCAAGGCGACCTTACGGAACACGAACAAGGGTGGGGCCGCATGAAGTCTAATGAGCGCTGACATCGCGGTCGATCTTCCCGCGCGCGAAGGTCATCCCTTTGGATGCTTTTGTTTTTCCCGTCCTTCGGCGCATCGTCTCCAGATCAGCGGATCTCGATGGAGGGCGCCGTGCCCCACAAGTTCATCACCCAGGCTGATCTTCACCCTAATGATATGGACTTCGGCCGCCTCAGCTTTCTGAGTCATCCATCAACGACGGGCACCAAGCACCCGACGATCCTCGCCGTGAGCGTGCTCCCCGGCAAGGGACACGACTTTCGTTATCACCTAACCAGGAAGAGGTGATTCATGTGCTCGCCGGCACGATCGAGGTGCGGGTGGAGCAAAAGACGCGGATCCTTGCCCTGGGACTGCGTGTTCGTGCCTCCTGGGGTCGTGCACGGCGCCTTCAACGTGGGCCACGACGAGGCCAGGGTTCTGCCGATCTTCGGCCCTCCGCCGGCGACATGGGAATTGAGATCGTCGACGGGTCCGGCAAGGCGCCCTGGAGGAATAAGAGAATGGTGCCTTTCGCCACACCCAGAATCAATCGGCGCCAGAGAGCCTGTTTCCGGTTCTATAAACGCTCTTCGCGGAAGCAAGCGGTCCTGTACCCGGAACGTTTTCAAAGGGCACCAGGCGGAAGTAAACCAAGTGTCAGCTCTGGCAGCGAATGCTGACGTTCCAGAAGAGCAGGGGAACTACCGTGCCTGACCCTGAGCCGACTTTCAGGCTCGAGTGTCCCTGGTTAGGTTCCTAGGCTTGGGATTATACCGCCTGCTCTCTTGCACGCTTCCGGATTTCCCACACAGCTCGGCCCGTAGTACGATCAAAGGGTCACGAAGGACAACCTGAGGGAGGGATCGTATTGCCTCACCGAAGAATGCTCCCGACACGGATGGTCGTTGCCTCATCTTCATGCTCCCGGCAAGCCTTAGGGCTCTGCGGGCACCGAGCCTTGATCCGATGACCCGAACACCATGGCCCATGCCGCATCCCGGCGCCAGATTTTCAGACGCCGCTGGAGTGTGCGCAGATGCCGCTCGGAGTACTGGTCAGGATA
>NZ_VOSK01000816.1 GCF_009296175.1 Microvirga tunisiensis
AAAAGCGCCACAAGCCGGAAGAGATCGTCGCCAAGTTACGCCAGGTCGATGTGATGGTCTCACAAGGCCAATCCGTTGCCGATGCCGTTCGAGCCATCGGCGTGACGGAGGTCACGTATTACCGATGGCGTCAGGAGTTCGGCGGCCTCAAATCCGATCAGGTCAAGCGCCTGAAGGATCTGGAGGCAGAGAATGCCCGGCTCCGCCGCGCAGTGGCCGATCTGACGCTGGATAAGCAGATCTTGAAAGAAGCCGCCTCGGGAAACTTCTGAGCCCCGCCCGTCGCCGGGTCTGCATCGATCACGTCCGATCACAACTGAAGCTGTCCGAGCGCCGGGTCTGCCGTGTGCTCGGACAGCATCGTTCGACGCAAAGACGTGTTCCGCGGGGGCGAGACGATGAGGAGCGGCTCACCGCTGATATCATCGCGCTTACCCGTCAGTATGGCCGCTACGGCTACCGCAAGATCGCAGAGCTTCTGCGTTCAACCGCCGGCTGGATCGTCAACGACAAGCGGGTCGAGCGGATCTGGCGACGGGAGGGGCTGAAAGTGCCAGCCAAACAACCCAAACGCGGTCGTTTGTGGCTCAACGATGGATCCTGCATCCGCCTGCGAGCAGAACGGCCTAACCACATCTGGAGTTATGACTTTGTCGAGGATCGCACCCATGACGGGAGAAAGTACCGCATGCTGAACGTGATCGACGAGTTCACGCATGGGTGCCTGTCTATCCGAGTGAACCGAAAGCTGAAAGCCGTCGATGTGATCGATGTGCTTTCGGACCTGTTCATCCTGCGCGGCGTACCCGGGCATATTCGTTCAGACAACGGCCCGGAGTTCGTCGCCAAAGCTGTCCAGGAGTGGATTACGGCGGTTGGGGCGAGGACGGCGTACATCGCTCCAGGAAGCCCGTGGGAGAACGGGTTCATCGAGAGCTTCAACGCCCGGCTTCGGGACGAACTGCTTGATGGTGAGATCTTCTACTCGCTCAAGGAGGCACAGATCGTGATCGAAAGCTGGCGCCGTCATTACAACACCCTGAGGCCTCACGGCTCCCTCGGCTACAGGCCGCCGGCCCCGGAGGTGTTCGTGCCTGCCATGTCCCTGCGGGCGGCTCCGCAGCCCC
>NZ_VOSK01000817.1 GCF_009296175.1 Microvirga tunisiensis
GACGGTGTGTCACGAACACATTTCTGAAGGAGGAGATGTGGAGCTGTACAAGAGATGAGGGTCGGCCCCTCGAGGTCCGCAGTCAGGTGCCGACCTCAAACCCCTGCAAGCTGCGGCCGTCAAGAGCGGCCGTGGTGAGCGTTGCAGCCAAAGGCGGGGCTCAGTCCCGTCAGGTACGATCCGGAGAGGCGAGCGAAAGCGAACCGCTGATGACGTGTCGAAATGCCAAAGATGATGTCAAAACCGGAGGGTCGTCTAGCTTCCGGGATCAGTTCGGGGGCTGTCCTGAAGACCGCCCGAGCGACATCCGGCATGTAGGCGGCGCGAAGCCGGATCAGGCTCTTGTAGGGAACGTGAGAACCTGTCGTTCCGCTGCCAAGGGAGACGTCCAAGCGGCTCAAACCGCAAGGATCAGAGTACCGATGCGGGGCACAGGGGCGGAGCAGCCCGTAGTAGGGCGGAAGGTTCTGTAATGGGACTGGACCGAAGGGGCTGCAGTGTTCCGCCGCGGCGCAGAGCCAACCGGTAACGGGAGGAGCCCTGTGGCCACGGCAAAGCCGTTTTCCATTCCGAAGCGGGAAGTCTGGGACGCCTTCCAGAAGGTGAAGGCCAACCAGGGGGCGGCTGGCGTAGACGGGCAGACGATTGCGGAGTTTGAGGCTGATCTTGCGAACAACCTCTACCGGCTCTGGAATCGCATGTCCTCAGGAAGCTACTTTCCTCCTCCGGTCAGACGGGTCGACCTTCCCAAGAGCGATGGACGGACCCGGCCGTTGGGCATTCCCACGGTCGGCGACAGGATCGCCCAGGAGGTGGTCAAACGATATCTGGAGCCGATCCTGGAACCGATCTTCCACGACAACTCCTACGGATATCGCCCCGGCCGATCGGCGATCGATGCTCTTCGGACGACGCGCCAGCGCTGCTGGCGGTTCGACTGGGTGCTCGATATCGACGTCCGGAGTTACTTCGACAGCATCGATTGGGAGTTGCTGCTCAAGGCAGTTCGGCATCATACGGACTGCCCATGGGTGCTGCTTTACATCGAGCGCTGGCTGAAGGCTCCGGTCCAGATGCAGGATAGTAGCATCGTCCCGCGCATGGCAGGCACGCCTCAGGGCGGGGTG
>NZ_VOSK01000818.1 GCF_009296175.1 Microvirga tunisiensis
ATGCCAAAATGCTCGGCCGTCTTCATCAGGGTGACGGTTTGCGGCCTTGCGGGATCCGCCACGTACTGTGGCAACCCCAGACGCTCGCGCATCTCCCGCACCCGCACCGTCGTCCAGGTGTGGCCATCGCCCGTCTGGCAGCGCATCCGGTTAAGCGCCACCGCCAATTCCCGATCCGGCCAATGGCCCGCCATGGCGCGCAAGGCCTTTACGGCGGAGGGCGCTCCGTCGGCTGGGTAGCGGCCGGATCTGACCCGGGCCACCCGGACTTCGCTATGGCGTCCACCGGTCCAATGGATCAACAGCACGGCCTCGTTCGTCGCGTCGTCCAGATTGCACACGATCTCCTGGATCACGATGTGGAGCAGGCGCTGTTTGCTGCGCATGTCCGCCGCGGCGTTCCAGGCCGCGGGCAAGTCGTGGGCGAGTTGAAGCAGACGGTTCCGGTCGATCGGCGGGCTTGCCGCCAGGGAAGACGAGAGCTCCTCCAGCCGACGCTCGATCTGCGCGGCCCGCTCAAGAGCATCGTTCCAGCGCGCCTCCAGCTCCCGTGCGACGTGACGTTTGGCCGGATCCACCAACTCGTAGCGCCGTTCGGCAAGGGAGGTCTCGTAACGGGCCTGTTCGAGCTCGCGCCGTACAGCGGCGATCACATCCTGGCGTGTGCGCTCGGCTTGCTCGGCGGCCAGGATCGCCGCTTCGACAGCCCGCTCGGAGACGGCGTCCAGGATCTCATGCGCCACCGCCCGATCGACCCGAACCCCGCCGATGCCGATGCACAGGCCGGAACCGACATGGGCATCGTCGCCGCGGCATTGATAGCGGTGCGCATTGCCCTTTCCCATGCCGTAGAAGACCCGCATCATACGCCCGCAATGGCCGCATCGCATCAGTCCCGTCAGAAGCGCGCGCCCACCCCGGGCCGATTTGCGGGCGCAGTTCTTCTTCATATGGGCGTTCTCGAGCAGGAGCTTCTGATTGTCCTCGAACTCCGGCCAGGTGATGTAGCCAGGGTGATGATCCCGCAGGAGCACGCTCCACTCGTTCCTGGCCTTGCGCCCGCCGACGGTCCTGGCGCGGCCCTCCGTGAGGCGGGTGCGCTGTCCCGTGCGGCCGAAGGCATAG
>NZ_VOSK01000081.1 GCF_009296175.1 Microvirga tunisiensis
TGCGAAGCCGCCTGGCTGCCGAGCCGAAGCTCGCCAACCGCCGCTACAAGCCACCCGATGCAGACGCGTTGCCGCCAGCCCTCCAGGTCATCGCTCATGCCAAGGAGGTCTCGCATCCAGACAATTAAGCCGGTTGTCGGGATCGAGCGCACGCTTGAGAGTGCGGGCCAGGTCCATCTCGGTTGCTGCGCGGTAGCGCGCCAACTCGCCGACCCGGTACTGGCCGATACCGTGCTCCGCCGAGATGCTGCCGCCGAAAGCCGCCACCACGTCGTGCACGATGTGGTTCACGACATCTGCATCCTGGCCTGCATCGACGAGAACGTTGTAGTGGATATTGCCATCACCGAGATGTCCGAAGGCGTTCACGCGCGTGCCCGGGGCGCCGGCGGCGAGCGCTTGCCCGGCCTCGATAAGGAATTGAGGAACCGCGGTCAGCGGTACGGACACATCGTGCTTGACGCTCTTGCTCTCCCGCGCCTCGGATTCCGTCACATGCTCGCGCAGGGCCCAGAGCTGGGCCGCCTGCACGCCCGATTCAGCGATGACGCCGTCGAGCGCGATCTCCTGCTCGAAGGCCGAGCCCAGCATCGACTCGGCTGCCTCCCGTAGACCCGCCAAGCTTGAGGCCGCCTCGATCAGCACGAACCATTCACCCTCGGCGATGGGTGCTTTCAAGCCGGCATGCCTGGCGACAAGCTGCATGGACGTGGCCGAGATCAGCTCGAAGGCCGAGATCTGATCGCCCAATTCGTCCTGGGCGAGTTCCAGAAGCCGCAGGGCGGCCGCAGGATCGGCCACCGAAAGCAAAGCAGTCATGGAGTGCTTCGGCCGCGGCAAAAGCCTCAGGACCGCTGCCGTGACGATCCCGAGCGTGCCCTCGCTGCCGATGAAGAGCTGCTTCCAGTCGTACCCCGCGTTGTCCTTGCGCAGCTTCCGCAGGCCATTGGCGACAGTGCCATCGGGCAGGACTTCCAGGCCGAGCACGAGGCTGCGGGTCATGCCATAGCGCAGCACGTTCACGCCGCCCGCATTGGTCGCGACCACCCCGCCGATGGTAGCCGAGCCCTCGGCTGCCAGGCTGATCGGCAGCAGGCGTCCAGCCGCTCCGGCGGCATCCTGCGCGACTTTCAAGATGCATCCGGCCTCCGCCTCGATGGTCAAGCCGACCGGGTCGACACGGCGGATGGCGGCCATGCGGTTGAGAGACAGGACGACCTGCGTGCCTGATGCGTCCGGCACCGCTCCGCCGGCCAGCCCCGTATTGCCGCCCTGCGGGACGATGGCGGCACCCGCGTCGTGGCAGATTCGCACGATCTGGGCCACCTGCTCGGTCGAGGACGGGCGGACAACGCAAGCTGGCCGGCCGGGGAAGAGCTTGCGCCAATCGACGGCATAAGGTTCGAGATCCGAGCCTCCGGTGATGACAGCTGTCGGACTGAGAAGGCCCGTTAAACGCTGCTGCAAATCCGTCGGCTTGGTCATCGGAAATCCCCCGCGGTTTCGATCACCGCTCCTGACCGATCAGGGAGCAATCGTCAACGTGGCACCTGCGAGAGACCCAGCATCAATGAAAATGCAGCAGAGTTGCACTCAGCTTTTGCCAGATCCGGGCTCGGCCATCTTGCGGTGCTGTTCGGCGAGCACGCCGGCCGGCGTCACGGAGGCGAGGACGGTGGTGAACTTGTTCTTCCAACCGCTCACCACGTCGCCATCGCCACGCATCATGGCATCGAAGCCGACCTGCGCCACATAGGCGGGATCGTCCTTCTTGTCCTGGCCGACCTGCGTGTCCTCCATGCCGGCTCGCTCGAAGAACTCGGTCTCGGTGGCGCCGGGCATCAGGCAGGTCACCGTCACATCGGTATCCTTCAGCTCAGCCCGGAGCGCGAAAGAGAAGGAATCGATGAAGGCCTTGGTGCCGTTATAGACGGCCTGATAGGTGCCGGGCATGAAGCCGGCAATCGAGCCGGTGATGAGAATGCGGCCTTCGTTCCTGGCTCGCATGTCGCGGCCGACCTTCTGGATCAGATAAATCGTGCCGGTGATGTTGGTATCGATCACATGGCGCGCTTCAGCGAAGTCCTGATCCAGGAAGGCGTGGCCGAGCCCGTGCCCGGCATTGGCCAGAAGCGCACCGATCGGCCTGCCTTTGGCGGCGGCATAAAGCTTGTCGACACCCTCAAGGGTGGCAAGATCGGCCTCGATGGCCTCGACCTCGGACCCGAGAGCCTGGAAGTCCTTCACCACATCGTGGATGGCGGCCTGATCGGCGGCAATCAGCAGATCATACCCATTCTGGGCACAGAGTTTCGCGAGCTCATAACCGATGCCCGACGAGGCACCGGTCACGATGGCAAGCGGCTTTGCAGGTTCTGGCATGGCATTCTCCCAGCCGACTCAGAGACATGGACCGGCCACTATCGGAGAGAAGCGAAACCGGCACGTGGTGCTTGAACTCGCGAAGGCCAGTTCAGTTCAAAAATACTCATCGAGCCGCCGGTCTCGCCACGCGAAGCATCCTGCGGATTCAGTCCAGTCAAAGACCAGTTTCGTGCTGATACCGGGCAGTTGCTTTCGCTTTGGGGGCAAGATACCTTCACCATAACAACATAAGAAAGCTCAGATCGCAGTGGATCTGTAGCCGGGAGAAGCGCTCTTGGGTCCGCAGGAATCGGCGACGCTCGATGTCGCGGTGAGTGGTGGCGCATGCGGGCATGACTTGGCCCGAAACGCGGTGGAACATGGCACCGCGATGATCTCCACATATCCCATCTCTGCCGCCTCCGATCCTGCTCGAAGCCCAGGGAAGTGCCGATGACCGTTGTTCTTGAAGGCGTCTCGAAGAAGGTCGGAGCAGCGGTTCATATCGACGACGTTCATCTGACCCTGGAACGTGGCTCCCTCAATGTGCTGCTCGGGGCGACGCTTGCCGGCAAGACCTCGCTCATGCGGCTCATGGCTGGTCTCGATGTGCCAACGAGCGGCCGCGTTCTGGTCGACGACAGGGATGTGACGGGCTGGCCCGTGCAGCGCCGCAGCGTAGCCATGGTCTACCAGCAGTTCATCAACTATCCCTCGCTCGACGTTTACGAGAACATCGCCTCGCCCCTGCGGGTCTCCGGGCTGCCGAAAAACGAGGTCGACGGGCGCGTCCGCCACGCCGCCAAGCTTCTGAAGCTCGAGCCTTATCTCGACCGCAAGCCGTTGAATCTCTCCGGCGGCCAGCAGCAGCGCACTGCGATCGCCCGGGCACTGGTCAAGCGTGCGGATCTCGTCCTGCTCGACGAACCCCTGGCCAATCTCGACTATAAGCTGCGCGAGGAGCTGCGTGAGGAGCTGCCGCGGGTCTTCGCGGCCTCGGGTGCCATCTTCGTCTATGCCACCACGGAGCCGTCCGAGGCCCTGCTTCTGGGCGGCAACACGGCGACCCTCTTCGAAGGCCGCGTGACCCAGTTCGGGCCGACGCCGCAGGTTTATCGCCGCCCCCGCGATCTGATCACGGCACGTGTTTTTTCCGATCCGCCGCTCAACACCCTGAAGGTCCGCAAAACCGGCGGCAATGCGAGCTTGAGCACGGGCGGCGAGATCCGCGCGACCGGTCCTCTCGCGGCCGTTCCGGATGGGGAGTACACCGTGGGTTTTCGGGCCCATCACCTCAAGCTCGAACCTGCCGGCTCCGAAGAGATCGCCATTCCGGCCATCGTATCCGTCTCCGAAATCACCGGATCGGAAAGTTATGTCCATCTCGATGCCAGTGAGCATCGACTCATCGCGCTCGTTCCCGGCGTGAGGCGGCTTGAGCCGAAATCAGCCGTGACCGCTTATATCGATCCGCGGCACCTGTTCCTGTTCGATGATGCGGGCCGTCTTGCCGCCGCCGACCCTGCCCAGAGAGCGGCGTGAGGAGAGACAGATGGCCCGCATCACCCTCGATCATCTCGCCCATGCCTACAGGACCGATCCCCGCACGGCGGATGATTACGCCCTCAAGGAGATCAATCACGTGTGGAGCCAGGGCGGTGCCTATGCGCTGCTAGGCCCCTCGGGTTGCGGCAAGACCACCCTGCTCAACATCATCTCCGGCCTCGTGCGGCCCACCCGTGGCCGTGTGCTTTTCAACGATCTCGACGTGACGGATCTGCCGACGGAAGCGCGCAACATCGCGCAGGTGTTCCAGTTTCCCGTGGTCTACGACACGATGACCGTGCGCGAAAACCTCGCTTTTCCGCTCAAGAACCGGCACGTGCCGCGCGACAGGACGGCCCGGCGGGTGGAGGAGATCGCACGGCTTCTCGACCTCACACGCGTTCTCGACCGCAAGGCCAGCAACCTCACTGCGGACATGAAGCAGAAGATCTCCCTCGGACGCGGCCTCGTGCGCCCCGATGTGGCGGCGATCCTGTTCGACGAGCCGCTCACCGTGATCGATCCGCACCTGAAATGGCAGCTGCGCTCCACTCTGAAGGAGATTCACCGCGCGCTCGACATCACCATGATCTACGTGACCCACGACCAGACCGAGGCGCTCACCTTCGCCGACAAGGTCGTGGTCATGCATGAGGGCGCCGTGGTGCAGACCGGGACTCCTGATGAGCTGTTCGAGCGTCCGGCCCACACCTTCGTCGGACATTTCATCGGCTCGCCCGGCATGAACATCCTGCCCTGCCGCGTCGAAGGCGCCACCGCCTTCGTCGGCAATGAAGCGATCCCCCTGCAGCGGGCATATCGTAGCCTGTCTGACGGTGAGCGGGTCGAGCTCGGCATCCGGCCTGAATTCGTGCGACTGCAGCCGAAGGGGTCGGGGCTGCCGGTCCAGATCCGGCGTATCGACGATATCGGCCGCGCCCGCATCGCCCGGGTCGAGATGAGCGGACGCCCACTTGCCGCCAGCGTTCCGGAGGGCATCTCCATCGAAGGGAGCGAGGCCGCGCTCGCGCTCGATCCACGCCACGTCCACATCTATGCCAACGGGCATCTTGTCTCAGGCGAGCCGATCGGAGGAAACCGGGCATGACGAAGACCGTCAACAACAGAGCCTGGTTCTTCGTTCTGCCGGTCTTCGCCATCGTGGCCTTCTCGGCCGTCCTGCCGCTGATGACCGTGGTGAACTACTCGGTTCAGGACACCTTCGGCAACAACCAGTTCTTCTGGAACGGCATCGGCTGGTTCCAGGAACTGCTCGATCCTTCGACGGAGCTCGGCGGACGCTTCTTCGACGCCCTGTGGCGCACCCTCCTCTTCTCGGCAATCATCCTCATGATCGAGGTGCCCCTCGGCATTGCCGTCGCGCTCGCCATGCCGCGCGAAGGCTGGACGGTGGCGCTCTGTCTCGTCCTGATGGCGCTGCCGCTTCTGATTCCGTGGAACGTGGTCGGCACGATCTGGCAGGTCTTTGCCCGCGGCGACATCGGTCTGCTCGGCTGGACCGTCAACCACCTCG
This sequence comes from Microvirga tunisiensis, assembly GCF_009296175.1. Lineage (GTDB taxonomy): Bacteria > Pseudomonadota > Alphaproteobacteria > Rhizobiales > Beijerinckiaceae > Microvirga > Microvirga tunisiensis. Next base: position 5,444 of record NZ_VOSK01000081.1, read on the forward strand.
GGATCGACTACAACTACACGAACGATCCCATCGACGCTTGGGTGACGCTCGTCGTCATGGACGTTTGGCATTGGACGAGCCTCGTCGCTCTTCTCTGCTATGCCGGGCTGAAATCGATTCCCGACGCCTATTATCAGGCCGCCCGCATCGACGGCGCCTCGCGCTGGGCGGTCTTCCGCACGATCCAGCTGCCGAAAATGCGGCGGGTGCTGCTGATCGCGGTGCTCCTGCGCTTCATGGATTCGTTCATGATCTACACCGAGCCGTTCGTGATCACCGGAGGCGGTCCGGGCAATGCCACCACCTTCCTGTCCATCGATCTGGTGAAGCTTGCGCTCGGCCAGTTCGACCTCGGCAAGGCGGCCGCCATGTCACTGGTCTACAACCTGATCATCCTCGCCATCTGCTGGGTCTTCTATACCGTCATGACCAACGTGGATGCCGAACGCGAGAGAGTCGAAGCATGACCGGAACCATTGCCGTCGGCGCCTCCGAGACAAAGCCTGTCGCAGCGCCCCTGGCTGCGAACCGCGCCCTCTCCGGCCCGCGGGTGAGTGGGCGCGTGGTGGTAATGACCCTCTACCTCCTGTTCCTGATGCTGCCGATCTACTGGCTCCTCAACATGAGCCTTAAGACGAATATGGAGATCACTTCCAGCCTCACGCTCTGGCCTCGGGAGATCACCTTCGACAACTACATCAAGATCTTCACCGACCAGAGCTGGTACTCGGGCTATATCAACTCGCTGACCTACGTCGTCATCAACACGGTGCTGTCGATCTCCTTTGCGCTTCCCGCCGCCTATGCCTTTTCCCGGTACAAGTTTCTCGGTGAAAAGCACCTGTTTTTCTGGCTGCTCACCAACCGCATGGCGCCGCCGGCGGTCTTCGCCCTGCCCTTCTTCAACCTTTACTCGGCTATCGGTCTCTTCGACACGCCCTGGGCGGTCGCCCTGGCGCATTGCCTCTTCAACGTGCCGCTGGCGGTGTGGATTCTGGAGGGCTTCATGTCGGGCGTGCCGCGGGAGATCGACGAGACCGCCGCGATCGACGGCTATTCCTTCCCGCGTTTCTTCGTAAAGATCTTCATGCCGCTCATCGCCTCCGGCATCGGCGTGGCCGCCTTCTTCTGCTTCATGTTCTCCTGGGTCGAGCTGCTGCTGGCGCGCACGTTGACCTCGGTCAATGCCAAGCCCATCGCCGCCACCATGACTCGCACCATCTCGGCTTCCGGTATGGATTGGGGCCTGCTCGCCGCCGCCGGCATGCTCACCATCGTGCCGGGCGCGCTCGTGATCTGGTTCGTCCGCAACTACATCGCCAAGGGCTTCGCCCTGGGCCGGGTCTAAGGAGGCTTACATGCCTGATCTCGCCTGGATGGCCTGGACCTGGCAGACGGGGCTTTTCTTCGCAGGAATCGCAAGCCTGCTGCTGATTATGACATTGCTCGCGATCTATCGCCCCGAGACCGAACGTGTCGGCGTGCTGCGCATTCCAACGACGCGCGGCGACCGCCTCTTCATCTCGCTGCTCGGTGCGGCCTTCATTCACCTCGCATGGCTTGGGCTCGTCGGCCCAGGTCTGTGGTGGGCCTCCGGCCTGTCCCTACTCTACGCAGCCGCCGTGTTTCGCTACGTCTAGGAGGGAATGGCTCAAGAGTACCCTGCGGTTTGCCCGGACCGGAGGGAATAAGACCAGCGCACAAGCCGGCCAGGGCATAACTTGGGAGGAACGAATGAAACTCACCCAATCTCACCGGCACTTGAAACTGTTCATCTCGACAAGCGTCCTCGCCATGGCGCTTGGCTCCAGCGCAGCTCTCGCGGGCATGGAGGAGGCCCGTCGCTGGATCGATAGCGAATTCCAGCCTTCCACTCTCTCCAAGGACGAGCAGCTGAAGGAGATGGAATGGTTCGTGAATGCGGCCAAGCCCTTCGCGGGCCAGGAGATCAACGTGGTCTCCGAGACCATCACGACCCATGAATACGAGGCGCGGACTCTCGCCAAGGCCTTCTCGGAGATCACCGGAATCAAGCTCACCCACGACCTGATTCAGGAAGGCGACGTGGTGGAGAAAATCCAGACCCAGATGCAGTCCGGGCGCAACATCTACGATGCCTGGGTCAACGATTCCGATCTCATCGGCACCCACTTCCGCTACAAGCAGGCTATCGCGCTCGACGACTGGATGGCGGGCGAAGGCAAGGACGTAACCTCGCCGACCCTCGACATCAACGACTTCATCGGCAAGTCCTTCACGACGGCGCCGGACGGCAAGATGTACCAGCTGCCGGATCAGCAGTTCGCCAATGTGTACTGGTTCCGCTACGATTGGTTCCAGCGGCCAGACATAAAGGAGAAGTTCAAGGCCAAGTACGGCTACGATCTCGGCGTGCCGGTGAACTGGTCGGCCTATGAGGACATCGCCGAATTCTTCACCAACGACGTAAAGGAGGTCGATGGCGTCAAGGTTTTCGGCCACATGGATTACGGCCGGAAGGATCCGTCGCTCGGCTGGCGCTTCACCGACGCCTGGCTCTCCATGGCCGGCAACGGCGACAAGGGCATCCCGAACGGTCTGCCTGTCGATGAATGGGGCATCCGCATGGAGGGGTGCCGCCCGGTCGGCTCGTCCGTCGAGCGCGGCGGCGACACCAACGGCCCGGCCGCCGTCTACGCCATCACCAAATATCTCGACTGGATGAAGAAATATGCTCCGCCGCAGGCGAACGGCATGAACTTCTCCGAGTCGGGGCCGGTGCCGGCGCAGGGCAACATCGCCCAGCAGATCTTCTGGTACACGGCTTTCACCGCCGACATGGTGAAGCCCGGTCTCCCCGTGGTGAACCAGGACGGCACGCCGAAATGGCGCATGGCGCCCTCGCCGCACGGCTCGTACTGGAAGGACGGCATGAAGCTCGGCTACCAGGATGCAGGCTCGTGGACGCTGCTGAAATCCACGCCTGTAGACCGCCGCAAGGCGGCCTGGCTCTATGCGCAGTTCGTGACCTCCAAGACGGTCTCGCTGAAGAAGAGCCATGTGGGTCTCACCTTCATCCGCGAAAGCGACATCTGGCATCCGTCGATGACGGATCGCGCACCGAAGCTCGGCGGTCTCGTCGAGTTCTACCGCTCGCCCGCCCGCGTGCAATGGACACCGACCGGCAACAACGTGCCGGATTATCCGAAGCTCGCACAGCTCTGGTGGCAGAACATCGGTGACGCAGCTTCCGGCGCCAAGACGCCGCAAGAAGCCATGACGTCGCTCGCCAATGCACAGGACGACGTGCTCGGACGTCTCGAGCGCGCCAATGTGCAGGGCGAATGCGGCCCGAAGCTGAATCCGAAGACCTCCGCCGAAGAATGGTTCAAGAAAGCGGAAGCCGCCGGCACCATCGCGCCCCAACGCAAGCTCGCGAACGAGAAGCCGAAGGGTGAGACGGTGGATTACGACACGCTCATCAAGAGCTGGCCCGCTTCCCCGCCGAAGCGCAGCTGACCGAGACAGGCCCCGCCCCACAAGGGCGGGGCTTTTTCATGTGAGGAGGCGCGCACCACCTAGCCGCCCGGTCAGTATCGAAGAAAGCCGTTTGCCGGCAGGATCGCCTGGACGATGACCGAAGAGGTTTGTCATGCCAGATCCATCAACCGGCTTTTCCCTCAATGTGATCTCGGATCTTGCCGCCGATCTGCTCGATGGCATTGCGCCACGGCTCGTGACGATCCACGGCCGCAGGCGCGGGACGTCAAGCGGGTTCCTCTGGCGCACTGGCCTCGTCGTGACGGCGGAGGAAGCGCTGGAGGCTGACGAGGACGTGACGGTCACACGTCCCGATGGGAGCCAGGTCACAGCAAGCCTCGTCGGTCGTGCCCCGAGCACGGATATCGCCCTTCTCCGCATCGAGGAGCAGTCGCTGGAGGAGATCGCGTTCTATCCGACAGACGGAGTTCGGGCGGGGCATCTCATCCTTGCCGCAGGGCGGCAGCCGGAGGGCCTGAGCGCGGCGCTGGGCATCGTCGCTCTTGCAGGCGGACCCTGGAGGAGCCTGCGCGGCGGCCATATCGACCGCAGAATCCATCTCGATCACAGGTTCGATTTCCAGTCGGAAGGCGGCGTTGCCCTCGACACGAGCGGGCGGATTATCGGAATGACGGTGCTCGGTCCCCGGGGTCGCGCACTCGTCATTCCATCCGAAACCATCGAGCGGGTGGCCCCGCAGCTTCTCGACAAGGGTCGTGTCGCCCGCGGCTATCTGGGCCTCGGGCTCCAGCCGGTCCGCATCGACAAGGCCGTGGCCGACGCGGCAGGACTTGCGGAAACGCGGGGCCTGATCGTGATCAGTGTGGACGAGGAAGGTCCGGGACAAACGGCCGGCATTCGCCAAGGCGATATCCTCATCCGGTGGAACGCGGACGCTCTGCCCTCGGTCCGCCGCGTCTATACGCTTCTCGGACCCGAGAGCGTGGGCCAATCCGTCGATCTAGGAATTGTGAGGGCGGGTGCGCATATGACTCTTGCGGTTGAGATCAAGGAGCGCCCGAAGCCTCAGTAGCGAGTGGGCGCCGATAGGGTGAAGCCTTGCGGAAGGTGGCTCTTCAAATCGACGATGCGAGCCTGCTCGACCGCATCGCCACGATCCTGGCCGAGGAGGACGGCATCGGTGCCCTGCACCCCGGCAGCCCCGACGTGGTGATCACGGATCACCTGCCCTTTTCTGAGAAGGTCCCGACGATCCTCTTGGGCGACAGCCTGAGCGGGACCGAGGCGCTGAAGGCTGGAGGAAGCGGGATTCTCCCCCGCGATGTCGCCGTCTCGGATCTTCTGCTGGCGCTGGAGGCCGTCGACAGGGGCTTCGTCATCATGCCTCGAGGCGCTGCCGGGATCATCCGGGATCAGGCTTCGCACGATCCGTCCGATCCGCCACGAGACGATCTGCTCACCGCGCGCGAACTCGAAGTCCTGCGCCTGCTGGCGGAAGGCGCCTCGAACAAGCTCATCGCGCGCAGGCTCGGGATTTCATTCCACACCGCGAAATTTCACGTCGCCTCCATTGCGGCGAAACTCGACGCGACAGGTCGAACGGATGCGGTTGCGCAGGCGATCCGTCTCGGCCTCATCATGCTATGATGAACGACACCGCGGCGCGGGCTCTTGGTTCCCGCCCTTACCATCACCACATGATGTGAAATAGCGTTATCCTTTGGAGGGCTACATGCTCGATCGCACTCCAGACTTTCTCCTCAACACGGAAAATTCATCATCGCAACAAGTCTCCGATTCCCGCGATGACGATATCCTGCTCGATTCCTACTCGCATGCCGTGACCAGCGTCGTGGACCGTATCGGTCCCGCGGTGGTGCGGATCGAGCCGCAGGTTTCGGGCCGAACGGCAGGGATGGGTTCCGGCGTCATCATCTCGCCCGATGGGCTCCTGCTCACCAACAGCCATGTCATGCAGGGCGCACGGGATGCGAAGCTCACCGGCTCCGACGGGCGCACCATCGAGGCGCGGGTGATCGGCGACGATCCGGATACGGACCTTGCCCTGCTGCGCGCCAATGGCGACAGGCTTCCCTTCGCCACCCTGGGCGATTCCAAGCGGCTGAAGCGGGGCCAGATCGCAATCGCCATCGGCAATCCCCTCGGCTTTGAATCGACCGTCACAGCCGGCGTGGTCTCCGCCCTCGGACGAAGCCTGCGGGCGAAGTCGGGACGGCTCATCGACGACGTGATCCAGACGGACGCGGCCCTGAATCCGGGCAATTCCGGCGGCCCGCTCGTCGCGACGTCCGGCGAGGTGATCGGCATCAATACCGCGGTCATCATGGGAGCGCAGGGCATCTGCTTTGCCGTCGCAAGCAACACGGCGAGGTTCGTCGTGTCGGAACTGATCCGCCACGGCCGCGTCCGCCGAGCCTCGATCGGCATTGCGGGGCAGACGGTCCCCCTGCCGCGGCGCGTCAGCTATGCGGCCGGTTTGACCGGACAATTCGGCGTCGTCATCGCCGCCGTGGAACCCGGCAGTCCCGCAGACCACGCGCAGCTCGAACAGGGCGATGTCATCCTCTCGCTCGACGGTGAACCGGTCGGTGGTGTCGACGATCTGGTGCGTCTGCTGAACGGCGAGCGGATTGGACGCTTCGTCGAGCTCGTGCTTCTCAAGAAAGGCGAGATGCGCACCGTGACGATCACGCCCATCGAGCGCAAGGCGAAAACCGCACGTTCGGAGTGAGTGGCGAGAAGGAATTTCGAGCCGGGTTGATCGCGCGATGTCTCAGCAATGAGACTTCGTCTCGCCATTCTGCTCCCGCTCGAAATCCTCTTCCCCTACCCGGGATGGGTCGAGCGTGAACAGTTCCTGCGGCCGGGCGACGCCTCGCAGCGCATAACGGCCGACTGACACCAGGCAGTCCTGATCGTCCTTCGCGGCTGTCGAGAAGAAGGCGGACGACACGAGAACGTCGCGCTCGACGGAGCGGCACAACGCGCCGATCCGGCTCACCTCGTTCACGGCCGGTCCCACGACCGTGAAGTCCAGGCGATCCTGGCTGCCGATGTTGCCATAAAAGACCTCGCCGATATGCAGGCCGAGATAGGCACTCGTGACCGGTAAGTTGCACGACAGCCGCTCTTCGTTCAGGGCGCGAATTCGGGAATGCATCAGACGCTCGGCCTTGAGAGCGGACCGGCAGGCTTGGCTCGGATCCTCCTCCTTGAAGATCGCGAGCGCTCCATCCCCGATCAGCTTCAGGACATCGCCGCCGGCCTCATAGATGGAGGAGATGATCGCTTCCGAATAATCGTTCAGAAACGGGATGATCTGTTCGGGGTCCGCAGTCTCCGTAATGTGGGTGAAACCATGCAGGTCGCTGAACCACAGGACAGCCTGTATCCGGTCCGTCACGCCCCGGGCGATGCGTCCGTTCAGGACGAGGCGGCCGGCGTCGCGGCCGAGATAGGTCTCGACAAGGGTCTTGGCGATGCGCGCGAGCGAGGCGCATTTCAAAGCCAGCATCAGGGGTGATGACAACTCGCGCACAAGCGAAATATGCTCGTCGGTGAAGCCGGAATCCGCATCCGTCGTCCAGGATGAATAGAAGGAATCCATTTCGCCGATGGCGCCTTCGGCTGCAAAGCGATGGATCAGGACCAGATAATCCGTCTGTCCCTCGTTGCGTAGATCACTGAGGACGGAGAAGTCCTCAAGGTGACCGGGACCGATCCGGCGCCGCAGGAAATCCTCGCCACTGAGGAGAAGGTGATAATAGGTGCTCCGGCGCCAGTTGTCGGCTGCCTGCCCTTCCACATTGGTGCGGCCATATTCGACGACCGGATCGTGATCGCCCTGATCGTCACGGCGCCAGCGGAAGACCCGCCCCTCATGGATGGGGTGCAGGGTGTCGATGACGATATTGACCCGGGCGACAGGTAGCCCAGCGGCGACGAGGCGGTCACAGAAGCCACGCAGGAGCTCAAGCTCCGTCAGGCCTGTCAGCCCGGCCTCCGTGACCCATTTCGCGATGCCTGCTGCCTGGGCTGTGTCCATAGGGATCTCTTCACGATGACGATTCTGCCGGCCATCCATGACAGCACATCGGGTGGTTGGTCAAAGCCGAACGCCGACCAAGCGGTGTGACTGCCCTCCATTTCTACTCGGCGGGCGACGGTTGAGTTCCCGTGGAATCCACGCGTTTCGGGTCTGGACGCCGGAACAGCCGCAGAACCACCAGCCGCACGGCCACGTAAAAGACCGGCGTCAGGAACAATCCGAACACGGTCACACCGAGCATGCCGGCGAACACGGCCGTGCCCAGGGCCTGTCTCATCTCGGCGCCGGGCCCGGTCGCGATCGCGAGCGGCAGCACGCCGAGGATGAAGGCGAAAGCCGTCATCAGGATGGGACGTAAGCGCAGCCGGCAGGCTTCGACGACGGCCTCCACCGGCGTCTTGCCGTCAAATTCCGCCTGCCTTGCAAATTCGACGATGAGAATGGCGTTCTTCGCGGCCAGTCCGACCAGGACCACGAGGCCGATCTGGGTCAGGATGTTGTTGTCCTGCCCCCGGATCATCACGCCGATCAGCGCGGAGAGCACGCTCATCGGCACGATTAGGATGATGGCGATCGGCAGGGACCAGCTTTCATACTGGGCCGCGAGCACGAGGAACACGAAGAGCACCGACAGGGCGAAGATGAACACCGCCGTGTTCCCGGTCTGCCGCTCCTGGAACGCGAGGTCCGTCCACTCGAAGCCCATGCTGGGCGAGAGGTTCTGCCGAACCAGCGCCTCCATGGCATCGAGCGCTGCTCCCGAGGAAATGCCTGGAGCCGCATTGCCCTGCAGGGCCACCGAGGTGAACATGTTGTAGCGCTGGATCAGATCGGCGCCGGAGACCTCGCGCATCTCGACGAGCGTGCCCAAGGGAACGAGGGCCCCCGTTGACGAGCGGACGCGCAGCCGGTTGATATCCTCCTGGTCGATCCGGAAGCGCTGGTCGGCCTGCGCCCGAACCTGATAGACGCGGCCGAAGGCATTGAAGTCGTTCACATAGGCCGTACCGAGATTGATGCGGAGCGTCTCGAAGATGTTCGGGATCGGCACGTTCAGAATGCTCGCCTTCTGACGGTCGATCTCCAGATAGACCTGCGGTGAATTGGCTGAGAATGTCGTGAAGACGCCGGCCAGATTCGGGTTCTGGCGCGCCTGCCCCATCAATTGATAGGCGACCGCGAGAACGCCGCGCACATCGTCGCCGGTTCGATTCTGGATCTGGACCTTGAAGCCGCCCGAATTGCCGAGGCCGCGAACAGGCGGCGGTGGAATGGCGATGATGAACGCTTCCTCGATCTGCTGCATGCGGGCGAAGAGATCGCCGATGATCTTGGTCCCTGAATCGCCTGCCTCGATGCGCTCGTCGAAAGGCTTGAACGCGGCGAAGATAGCCGCGGCATTGGTCGCGTTGGTGAAGGTCGCGCCGGAGAAGCCGGCAAAGGCCACGGCATTCTGAACGCCTGGCGTTTCCTGGATGATCTTCGAGGCTCTTTGCACCACCGCGTCGGTGCGCGACAGGGAGGAACCGTCCGGGAGCTGGATCACGACGATGGCGTAGCCCTGATCCAGCGTCGGGATGAAGCCGCGCGGCACGTGATTGGCGATCCACACTGTGCCGGCCAGAAGCCCGATATATATCGGCAGCACGATCAGCTTGTGCCGTGCCAACGTACCGACGGCCCTGGCATAGCCGTTGGACGTAACGTCGAAGCCCCGATTGAAGCCGTTGGCCAATGTTCGCCCAAACCGGGCAATCGGATTCCTGGAACGCTCATGGCTGTGCGGCTTCAGCAGGAATGCGGCCAGAGCCGGCGAGAGCGTCAGGGAATTGAAGGCCGAGATGACGGTCGAAACGGCAATGGTCAGGGCGAATTGCCGATAGAACTGACCGGAGATGCCGGGAATGAAAGCCGTTGGCACGAAGACCGCCACGAGAACCAGCGCGATGGCCACAAGTGCGGTGCCGACCTCGTCCATGGTCGTGTGCGCGGCATCCCGCGGCGACATGCCAAGCGCGATGTTGCGCTCCACGTTCTCCACCACCACGATGGCATCGTCGACCACGATACCGATGGCCAGAACCATGCCGAAAAGGGTCAGCGTGTTGATCGAGAAACCGAGAGCCGCCATGAAGGCGAACGTGCCGATCAGCGAGACGGGGATTGCCACGATGGGAATGATCGCCGTGCGCCAGCTCTGCAGGAACACGAACACCACGATCACGACGAGCGCCGTGGCCTCGAACAGGGTCTTGTAGACTTCGTTCACGCTCTCGGCGATGAATTCCGTGGGGTTGTAGACGATCTCGTACGCAACGCCTTGCGGGAAATTGCCTTTGAGCTGCTCCATGGTCCGGATGATCTGCTCCGACGCGGCGAGCGCATTGGTGCCGGGCCGCTGGAAGATTCCGAGAGCAACGGCAGGCTTGCCGTTGAGATAGGAATTCGTCACGTAATCCTGGGCGCCGAGCTCAATGCGGGCCACATCCTGCAGCCGCACGAGCCGTCCCTGCGGCGTGGCCTGGACGATGATCTGCCGGAACTGGCGCGGATCCTCGAACCGTCCCTGCGTCGTCACCGTCAGCTGGAACGCCGCATCCGTCGGTGTCGGCTCCTGCCCCAGGGCGCCCCCGGAGACCTGGACGTTCTGCTCCTGGATCGCCCGTACGACTTCGCTCGACGTCATGCCGTAGGAGGCAAGCTTCTCGGGGTCGAGCCAGATGCGCAGGGAATATTGCCGCTCGCCGAAGATGATGAGATCACCCACACCATCGAGCCGCAACAGGATGTCGCGCACGTAGTTGCGGGCATAGTTCGAGACGTAGAGCTGGTCGTAGGATCCGTCCGGGGAGAGCATATGCACGACCATCATCAGATCGGGCGAGCTCTTGAGCGTCGTCACGCCGAGGCGGCGCACCTCCTCCGGCAAGCGTGGCGTTGCAATCGCCACCCGGTTCTGAACGAGCACCTGGGCCTTGTCGAGATCGGTGCCGAGCTTGAAGGTGATCGTCAGCGCCATGGCGCCGTCGCCGGTGGAATAGGAGGACATGTACAGCATGTCCTCGACACCATTGATCTGCTGCTCCAGCGGCGTGGCGACCGTGGCCGCGACCGTCTGCGCATCGGCGCCCGGATAACTCGCCCTGACCACCACGGTGGGCGGCGCGATGTCCGGATACTGGGCGACCGGCAGGATCGTATAGGCGATCCCGCCGATGATCAGGAAGAGCGCCGACAGGACCGTCGCGAAGATGGGACGGTCGATGAAGAAATGGGCAAAGCGCATGGAAGCGCCCTCCTCGGGTGAAATCAGCTGCCGTTTCGTTCCCGCATCGGGGGAAGCGTGGTCATCTGGGGCGTGACCGGCGCTCCGGGTCGGGCCCGGACGAGACCGTTCACGACCACCGTCTCATTGCCGGTCAACCCGTCGCGGATGACCCTGTAGCCGTCGATCCTCGGGCCGATGCGCACGGGCTTGAGATTGACGATGTTGTTCTCGCCGACGACATAGACGACTCGCCGGTCCTGGTCGCTGCCGATGGCCTCGTCGGGCAGGAGGATGCCCTTGTAGGGATCGGAGGCGCCCACCGTGACGCGGCCGAACAGGCCGGGCGTCAGGAAGCGATCCTTGTTCTCGAAGACAGCACGGACACGGATCGTGCCGCTGGCCGAATCCAGCCGGTTGTCGACGAAGTCGAGTTGGCCTTTGCGCGTTCCGAGCCGCTCATCGGTCAATGTGAGTTCGACTTCGTTGGTCTCTCCATTGGCCGAAGTATTCGTTCCGCCGTGGGTCTGCCGCGAGAATGCCAGGAAGGAACGCTCGTCGACATCGAAATAGAACTGGATCGGATCAAGAGAGAGAACGTTCGTCAGGATCGTCTCGTTGGCATTGACCAGATTGCCTTCGGAGACGAGCTTGCGTGAGATCCGCCCCGACAGGGGCGATTTGATCTGCGTGAACTCCACGTCGAGCTGTGCCTGCCGCAGTGCTGCCTGGGCGCGATCCAGCTCGGCCTTGGCGGTCAGGAATGCCTGCCGCCGCTGATCGTAGACTTGGTCCGTGATGTTGCCGCTCCGGCGCAACTGCTCGGCGCGATCAAGATCGCTCTGCGCAAATTCCAGGCGGACCTGCGAAGATGTGACGGCCGATTGTGCCTGCTCGAGCTCATTGCGATAGGGCCGTGGATCGATGGTGAAGAGGAGGTCTCCCGCCTTGACAAAGGTGCCGTCCTGGAAATGGACTTTGTCGAGATAGCCGGAGACCCGGGCTCGGATATCCACCTGATCGATGGCCTCGAAACGTCCGATGAAGTCGGTCCGCTCGACGATATCCTTCACGAGGGGCTTGGCGACTGTCACCTGCGGCGGCGGTGGCGGCGCGGGGCCGCCCTGGGCGGAGGCCAGGCTAGCCGCCGCAAACCACGAGAACAGGACGCTGGAAACAAACACGGACCGAGGAAAGCGCATGCGTAACCTCCTGATCGGCATCATCGACGCAGCATTATACTTCCAAATTTCAGCTTATGGTCCTGTGCGCAGAGGCACGCGGAAGAGCTTTGTTCTTGTTGCAATGCAATACTACGCATTGGTTCGCGTCTGACAAGATACGCAACATTGATACGCGGAAAGTGCAGGACTTGGCTGCACCTTGTGAACCGATCGAGCTGGTCATGAGATTCGATTGAAACGGCATTCACTGCCTAATGATGGGATGGCGTCCATCGGCGAACACCTAGCCGGTTGGCTAGGTGTTCAGGTATAGGCGTCGCGCAGATCCAGGGTGCTTTTGTGCCCGATGGAGCGATAGTTTTCCGCAAGCCATGAACGGGCAGCATTTCTGCCGAGATCCTTCAGCTCCTTGAAGAAACTCCATTGAGCGCTGAGGCGAGACGCAGCGGTGAACTCATCGAGATCCTGTCCGCCATGGATCCGGTGCATGAAGACCCGCTTGTAATCCTTCGTCGAGAGCTTTCCTTCGTCGATCAGCCGTGTCACGAACTCGACCGACCTGAACTGCTGCAGCAGATTGGCATTGAAGGTGATCTCGGTCAGCCGGTTCTGGATTTCCTGCACGCTCCGCGGCGTCGACCAGCGCTCGATCGGGTTGATCTGGACCAACAGAATATCGTCCGATCGTGTTTCGTAGAAAAGCGGAAAGAGCGCCGGATTTCCGGTGTAACCGCCATCCCAATAAGGCTCTCCATCGATCTCGACGGCCCTGAAGAGCATCGGCAGGCAGGCCGAGGCCAGCACGTGGTCCACGGTTAGTTCAGGACCGGTAAAGATCCGGATCTTCCCGGACCAGACATTGGTCGCCGCGATGAACAGCTTTGCATCCTTGCAGGCCCTCACCCGCTCGAAATTGATCAGGCCGTTGAGGGCATCGCGCAGCGGGTTGATGTCGAGAGGGTTCAAGTCATAGGGGCTAGCGACCCGCGACCACGCATCGAACCAGAGATGCGAGGATTCGTTCATGCTCCAATAGCTCAACAGACGGTCGAACAGCGAACGCTGGAGCGGCGAGAGCACGCCGTCGAGGCTCACGCGTTTCCAGAACTTGCGTAATTGCTCGCGCGCACCGTCGCGTCCTCCTTCGAGCCAGCCCTCGAAGAGAACGACCGCGTTCATCGATCCGGCGCTCGCGCCCGTGATCGCCTCGATGGTCAGCCGGCCGTCCTCGAGGAGGTAATCGAGCACACCCCAGGTGAAGGCGCCATGCGCGCCGCCGCCCTGCAGCGCCAGTGAGACGGATTTCTCGGCATTGGGACACTGCAGCCCGCGCACAGGGCTTTTACGGCTTTCGCCTCGACCGGTCATTCTGGGCTCCCGTTGTCGATTGGCAGATTACCATGACCAAAGCTCCGGAACGCAAGTCGCGACACTACACTTTGAATACGATGCGGAACGCGATCATCCCGCTCCAAGGGGCGCAGGTTAAGCTTGGCTTTATCTCCAGAGCGCGCTTTATTTGTGACGTAGAGCCAAGGGCTGCCGCCGATGAGCCAGTATTTCACAGACCTGATCACCTTATGGGTTGTGATCGACCCGATTGGAACGCTTCCGGTGTTTCTGGCCGTCACAGCGGGCATGAGTGCCGTTGCCGCCCGGCGAACAGCTCTACGGGCAACGGTGGCCGCCTTCTTCGTCCTCTTGTTTTTCATCGTTGCAGGACAGGCGCTGCTTCAGGCCATGGACATCGATCTCGACGCCTTCCAGATCGCCGGCAGCGTTGTTCTCTTCCTGTTTGCGCTGACGATGATTTTCGGAGAGCCAAAGGTCGCGGTCGAGGAGAAGGATATCGAAACCTCCGATGTCGACCGATCGATTTACCCGCTTGCCATTCCCTCCATAGCAAGCCCCGGTGCCATGCTGGCCGTCGTCTCGCTCACGGACAACACCAAGTTTAGCATCTCACAGCAGGCTGAAACCGTGGCTCAGATGGCGCTCGTTCTGCTTGTCACGCTGGTCCTCATGCTTCTGGCATCCCGGATCATCAAGGTCATCGGCGATGCCGGCGCCAGCGTCATCAGCCGGGTCATGGGACTCATTCTCGCCAGCCTGGCCGTGAACGGCATTGTCCTCGGCATCAAGCAGGCGTTCAACCTCGCGCCCTAGCGCATCATACGCAGGCTAATTTGACTATAAGTATCAGCAAATTAGGAGATGGTGGGCCCGGCAGGACTCGAACCTGCAACCAGACCGTTATGAGCGGCCGGCTCTAACCATTGAGCTACAGGCCCTTCCGAGGAAGGCAAGGAAACGTCTAACGGAGGGAAAGCCTTTCGTCACCCCTTGTCGTGGCGCAAGGCCTTGCCCTTTTCCAAGAACCGAGCTCAGAAAAAGGCATGGTCCTGGACGAACCGGGACCCTTCATGTTCCTGTAACACATCTCAAATTCCGTCAAGCCGGTTTTGCTTGTCCGGTTCGAGCCGGCTGTCGCATGCATCCCGACGCATCGGAGATCCACGACCCCTCTTGACCCCTGCCGGGTTCGCCCATCTGTCTGCTCTCACGGTCGAATCGGGTCTCCCGGGCGAGACCGGACAGGGAGGATGGGATGGGGCTGCTGATCGACGGCGTCTGGCAGGATCAATGGTACGACACCAGGAGCACCGGTGGGCGCTTCGTCCGCAAGGCATCGGCTTTCCGGAACTGGGTCACCGCCGACGGGTCCCCCGGCCCGACGGGAGAAGGCGGGTTCAAGGCGGAGCCCGGGCGCTATCATCTCTATGTCTCGCTCGCCTGCCCCTGGGCGCATCGCACGCTGATCATGCGCAAGCTCAAAGGGCTGGAGAGGATGATCGACATCTCCGTCGTGCACTGGCGCATGCTGGAGCATGGCTGGACCTTCGAGGAGGGGCCGGGCGTCGTTCCGGATCCCATCAACCAGGCCCACTATCTCTACCAGGTCTATACGGCGGCAGCGCCCGATTATACGGGTCGCGTAACGGTTCCCGTGCTCTGGGACAAGGCGACCGGCACCATCGTGAACAACGAATCCGCCGAGATCATCCGCATGATGAATTCCGCGTTCGACGGGATCGGCGCCAACCCGGGCGATTACTGTCCGGAGGATCTGCACGCTGACATCGACGCCTTGAACGCGCGCATCTACGACAATGTCAACAACGGGGTGTACAAGGCAGGCTTCGCGACGACGCAGCAGGCTTACGAAGAGGCGGTTCGTCCGCTTTTCGAAGCGCTGGATTTTCTCGACGAGCGTCTATCCTCACGCCGCTATCTCTGCGGCGACCGGTTGACCGAGGCCGATATCCGGCTTTTCACCACGCTGGTGCGCTTCGATCCGGTCTATGTCGGCCACTTCAAGTGCAACCTGCGCCGCATTGCGGATTACCCGAATCTCTCAGGCTATCTGAGCGATCTCTACCAGACGGGCGGCATCGCCGAGACCGTGAACATGGCCCACATCAAGGGGCATTACTACGAGAGCCACAGGACCATCAATCCCACCGGCGTCGTGCCGCTCGGGCCGATCCTGGATCTCAATGCGCCGCATGGGCGCGATAAGATTTAGGGCTTGTAGACCTCGATGGCCTCCTCGAAACCTTCAACATCATGAGCGCCGAGGGGCGAGGGATTGCCCCAGAGATGCTCGACGAAGGGTTTCGACATCAGCAGCGGTTCGCCCAGGCTCTTGTTCAGCTCCGCGATGCGGCTTGCGAGATTCACGTCCCGGCCGATCACCGTGAAATCCAGGCGCTGGCCGGAGCCCACATTGCCGTAGGCCGCATCACCGTGGTGGAGCGCGAAGCCCACGTTGATCGGCACGGGGAAGCGGCCCTCGTTGTTGGCGATCTCGATGCGGCGAAGGGCCTTGGTGGCGGCGGTGAGAGCCGATTGCGCCGCCCCGCCCGTGTCGTCGCCCTTGTCGCGCACGATGGCGAGAAGACCGTCGCCGAGATATTTCAACACCTCTCCACCCTCGTCCTCGATGGGCGGCACGAGGCAGTCGAAATAGTTGTTCAACAGTTCGACCGCACTTTCGGGGCTCAGCGTGGATGAGATATGCGTGTAGTCGCGCATGTCGGCGAACAGGATGGCCGAACGGATGCGGGTCACCTGTCCGCGCTGAATGGCGCCCGACAGAATCGCCCTGTGAGGTTCGTCACCCACATAGATGCGCAGTACTTGATCGAGCCGGTTGCTCGTTGCGCGCAGCTCGGTCACGAGGGCAAAGGATGGGATCACCATGCGCAGGATGGTCAGCGCGCGCGTGCCGAATCCTTCCGGCGATCTCGTCGCGAACGAGATCGCGTTCTCGGCCCCATTGGTGAACCGGATTGGGACGGTGACGTAATGACGGTAGCCCGCTTCCTTCAACTCCGGAATGATCGGAAAGAGATCGTCAGGGGTGTTCGAGAGATCGAGGATGAGCCACTCGCCGGTTCGGCTGACATGGGCGAAGGGGCTCGTCTGATAGATCGTCTCGCGGCGGTCCCCGTGCGGCAGGTAGCGCACGACGGTCCCCTCCTCCCGGGTCCAGAATCGTCCGATGCCGGCGTATTCCGAATGCAGCGCCTCGATGGCCGAGACGGCCCGGTCGATGGGCAGGCCAAGCTCGATCAACCGGTCGAGAAAGCTCGACAGGACCTCGTTCGAATCCTCCATCTGGCCTGCAGCCGTGACCAGCCAGTCCCGCAAAGCGATGACCCGCGCGAGGCTTTCGGCATCGAGGCTTCGAGCCATGGTCAACGGATCGTCCGAGGCGGTCGAAGAGAGGGAGGGTGACATCATAAGGCCAAGGTGTGTTGCCCTCGCGGATCCTTCAACCCATGAGGAAACTTTCCGACATGAAAGCTGGGATGCCTTTCCGGAAAGAGCAATGGCTTTGACAGAAGCCGGTCGCCGGAATAGAGCCAAGCCATGGCAAGCATCGATACGCTTTTCGTCACCAAAGTCTACCGCGCCGAGATGACGGGTGCCAAGGCCGAGCGCCGCAACGCAGAGCTCGAGACGGCCTGCCTGTCCATCGCCGAGGATGACGAGGCCGGCCAACGCTGGTGCGCCAAGCATGGCTATCCGGGCTACACGTCCTACGCCTCCCTGAACGACCTGCCCTGGCGGGTGCCCGTTTTCGGCGAGCTCCTGAAGGAACTCGACAAGCACGTGGCGGCCTTTGCCAAGGAGCTGGAATTCGATCTCCAGGGCCGCAAGCTCGTGCTCGACAGCCTGTGGATCAACATTCTCCCGCCAGGAGGCATCCACACCTCCCATATTCACCCGCATTCGGTGATCAGCGGCACCTATTACGTGACGATCCCGGAAGGCGCGAGCGCGCTCAAGCTAGAGGATCCGCGTCTCGGCTTCATGATGGCCGCCCCGCCGCGCAAGGCCAAGGCCAAGCCGGAGAACCGGCAATTCGCCTATGTGAAGCCGGTGCCCGGCACGGTCCTGCTCTGGGAAAGCTGGCTGCGCCACGAGGTGCCTCTCAACGAGGCCGAGAGCGAGCGTATCAGCGTGAGCTTCAACTACTCCTGGCAGTAGGACTGGGCAGGCCCGGTCAGCCAAAGCCCAACGGCTCATCCCGAGAGGTCGGCCGGGAATCGGACACGAGGGCTCGGAGGAGACCTCGAGAACCTCTCAAACATCGGCCCACATGCGGAAGAGATTGGCGCTGCTCTTCGCCAGCAGGTCGAATTCCGGCGTCTTGCCGGATTGGGCGAACAGGTTGCGCTTGGCCGTCTCGAGATCGAAGAGGAGTTCGCGCCGGGCGCTGTCGCGCACGTAGCTCTGCGCCCAGCCCACGGCCACCACGCGCTCTCCCCGCGTGACGGGCGCGACCCGGTGCAGGCTGGTCGAATCATAGGCGACGAGATGACCCGCCGGGAGCTTCACCTCCTCCTCGCCGGACACCGACACGATGACGAGTTCACCGCCGTCATAGGTTTCCGGATCGGCCAGGAAGAGGGTGAAGGACACATCCGTGCGGATGCCGTTCATCAGCGGATTGTCCACATGGGAGCCGTATGCCTTTCCCTCGCCGTAACGGGCAAAGGTCAGTGGCGTCAGCACCTTCGGACGCGCGGCGAGGCTGAAGACCTCATGGCCGAGAATCGCCTTCGACACCTTGTCCCGAAGCAGGGCGAGAGCGGCGCCCTCGCGGGCCTGCTCGTTGTCCTTGACGAGCCTGGCGCTCCACCCGGCCGTTGCGCGACCGTCCTCGAAGCGCATCGATCCCAGCATCGCACGAACCTCGTCGAGTTCGGCCGGGGGCAGGACGTCCGCAATCGTGATGAGCATGGGTGAAACACCTTCGGGCTTGCCAGGAACCCCCATATTCTGGTAATAGGGGCAAAACCGTTGGCGATCACGCTAAGGAGCAGCGGTCGCTGACCAGATCTGCCAGGCGCGGGACGGCTGGCGCATCAGCAATTCCCAGTCTATCGCCAAGATAGCTCCAGAATGACACT
>NZ_VOSK01000819.1 GCF_009296175.1 Microvirga tunisiensis
CATGGAAACGAGGGCCGCAGTCGCGTGGGAGGCTGGCAAGCCGCTCACCATCGAGACCATCCGCATCGACGGCCCGAAGGCGGGTGAGGTGCTCGTGGAGGTGATGGCGACGGGCGTCTGCCACACGGATGCCTACACCCTGTCGGGTCTCGATTCCGAGGGCAAGTTCCCGGCGATCCTGGGCCATGAGGGCGCCGGCATCGTGCGCGAGGTCGGCCCCGGCGTCACGACGCTGAAAGTCGGCGATCACGTGATCCCGCTGTACACGCCCGAGTGCCGCAACTGCAAATCCTGCCTGTCGCGCCGCACCAATCTCTGCACCGCGATCCGCTCCACGCAAGGCCAGGGTGTCATGCCCGACGGCACCAGCCGCTTCCGCTGCGACGGCGAGACCGTGTTCCACTACATGGGCTGCTCGACCTTCGCGAACTTCACCGTGCTGCCGGAGATCGCGCTCGCCAAGGTGCGCGAGGACGCGCCCTTCGACAAGATCTGCTACATCGGCTGCGGCGTCACCACGGGCATCGGCGCGGTGATCTACACGGCGAAGGTGTGGCCCGGCGCGAACGTGGTGGTGTTCGGCCTCGGCGGCATCGGGCTCAACGTGATCCAGGGCGCGCGCATGGTGGGTGCCGACAAGATCATCGGCGTCGACATCAACCCGGCCAAGGTCGAGATGGCGAAGAAATTCGGCATGACCGACTTCATCAACCCCAACGAGGTCGGCACCGACAAGGTGGTGCAGGCCATCGTCGATCTCACCGGCGGCGGGGCGGATTTCTCGTTCGACGCCACGGGCAACGTGAACGTGATGCGTCAGGCGCTCGAATGCTGCCATCGCGGCTGGGGCGAGAGCATCATCATCGGGGTGGCGGAAGCCGGCAAGGAGATCGCCACCCGTCCGTTCCAGCTCGTCACCGGCCGCGTCTGGAAGGGCACGGCGTTTGGCGGGGCGCGCGGCCGCACGGACGTGCCGAAGATCGTCGACTGGTACATGGAGGGCAAGATCAACATCGACGATCTGATCACCCACACGATGCCGCTCGAGGAGATCAACACCGCCTTCGACCTCATGCACGAAGGCAAGTCGATCCGCTCGGTCATCGTCTACTGATCAGGAGA
>NZ_VOSK01000820.1 GCF_009296175.1 Microvirga tunisiensis
GCTCCTGGCGTTTGAAAGCCAAGGGTTTTTCTTGGCCGAGTATTGAGCCTGAGCGCGATCGCATCCAAGTCGCTCTGGCTATGCACGGACAGGTCTGAGCCCTTCGGGAAGTACTGCCGCAGCAAGCCATTGGTGTTCTCGTTGCTTCCCCGTTGCCATGGGCTCTGGGGATCGCAGAAGTAGACGTCAACGTCAGTCGCGACGCTGAAGTGCTTGTGATAAGCAAGCTCCATCCCGCGATCCCAGGTTAGCGAGGCCATCAATCCCTGAGGCAGACGTTGAACCTGCCGCACAAGAGCCTTCACCACGCTCTCGCTATCTTTGCCATCAACTCGAACGAGCATCACGAACCGGGATTGTCGCTCGACCAAGGTGGCAATGTGGGTGTTCTTGCCGCCTGAGAGCAGGTCGCCTTCCCAGTGACCAGGCACGGCCCGATCCTCGACTTCAGCCGGACGCTCCCGGATCGAGATGGCGTCGATGATCTGTCCCCTCGGTTGGCCGATGGTGCTGGCCGTCTTGGAGCGTCGCATGATCCGCCGGCTGCGCAGATGGCGGGTCAGCTCCTTCTTCAGGACACCGCGGGCCTGGATGAACAAGCTCTTATAGATCGTCTCGTGGGACACCCGCATGGCTCTGTCGTCGTGATATTCGGTCTTGAGCCAACCTGCGATCTGCTCAGGGGACCACTCGTTCTGCAGCTTATCGGCGACCAGTAGCTGAAGCGATGGGTGAAGGGAGAGCAGGCAAGGCTTTGGTCGCAAGCCTTGTTGCCAGGCGCGCTCGTCGGCGCTGGTGGCACGATACTTTCTTCTGCCCCCGTTCCGACTGACTTCCCGGCTGATGGTCGAAGCAGATCGACCGAGTTGGGCCGCAATCTGATGACACGACCAGCCGGCCATGAGGCCGCGCGAGATTTCCTCCCGCTCTTCTGGCCTCAATGACAGCCTCGACCGCTTCCTCAGGGGCGGAGCGATGCCTCCCTTGGCCAGTACGATGCCGAAGACCGATCCGGCATGTTTGCCGAGCGCGCGGCCGATATCACTGAGCGACCAGCCCTCCTTCCACCGGGTCCAGAGTTCCCGCTTCTGCTCTGCCGATAAGCCTGGACGACCCA
>NZ_VOSK01000821.1 GCF_009296175.1 Microvirga tunisiensis
TTCAAGGCAAAGGACGCGGTGCTTCAACTGCTCGAGAGCCTATAATTATGTAGCGGCCAGGAACCGCAAAGCGCTGGAACTCCACCGTCAGCGATCCCGCCGCCACATAATCTCTCACGACGCATAAATGCGGATCGCGCTTGAGCGTCTCCTGCACCAGCAGGGAGAGGCCGCCGAAGCCTTTGCGCATGTCGGTGTGGCCGGTGGCGAGCCACACGCGCACACCGGTCGGCACCGGGATCATGCCAGGCTCTCCATCACCTGCAGCACCCGCCGCAGCGCCTCGGCATCGACGTCGCGGTCCACGCGAATGCAGCGCCCGCGGCCCAGGACGATCTCGATCAATCCGATGCGCCGCGGTGGTGATGCAGCCGACGGGGCCTGGGCTGGGACGGGTGTGATCTCGACCGGCATGAAGCTCGGACCGGCGTCGCCAAGTCGCCCTTCGCGGGCCAGCCGGCGCCAGGTGAAGACGACGCTGGGCGCGAGACCATGGCGGCGGGCCACTTCGGTCACCGTCACACCCGGCTGCATCGTCTCTTCCACGATCCGCGCCTTCTCATCCGTCGGCCAGCGCCGGCGTCCGCCGGCTCCTGTGATCACTTCCAGGCGCCGCACGGGTCGGGGCGGCTCAAGCATATGGTCAACCATCGATACAAAACGATCCCCAAGCAGAGATCGTCAGTCTCGCCCCTCAGACATGCGAACGTAAGGTGGGTTCAGAACACCGCTTACCCTATCTCACCGTCGTGCGCCGGCACGCCATCGGGGGGAGAGGCCCCCGTCGGGCAGGCCGCGGGGCTGTTGCCGCTCACGGTGCCGGAAGTGCGCCGCTTGCTCTGGCATCTGGTGTGGGAGCGGCCGCCTTCGGTTAAGGCCGTCGAGCATTGGTCCGTCTGGCGTCGGCGTCATCAGCAGCGGGCGCGAGAATGCCACTGGCGCAAACGCACCCGACACCGACGCAAGGCCCGGCTGTAGTACTAAATGTTTGGTAGCGGAACGTTGTTGGGATCGGGTGCGTTACGCCATTGAGGAGTACACTTGGCGCTTTGACGGCCTGCGACGCCGAGCTTCTCACCGCAGGAGGACGTGATGCACTCCCTTCATCCGCA
>NZ_VOSK01000822.1 GCF_009296175.1 Microvirga tunisiensis
CGACGACGCCGACCCGTATCGACAATCTCAACTCGATCCATAGCCGCACTGTCCTTTTTGACGTCAATAAGGACAGTCAGTGCCAAATCCGACAATTCCTACAAGGCGGCCCACCTCGGATGCGTACTCTCATCGAAGAAGGCCAGCTCTTGGATCGCGACCTTCCGACCGATCATTACGAGGCTTCCAGAAGCCAGCTCCAGACGGACATCGCCCTTGCAATCCGCTCCGCATCAGCCCTTCTCAACTCGGCGCCGTCCAGGAGCCCGCGCTCTGTCATCAACATTGTCGGTAATGGTCCGAGCAACAGTGGAATGGAGCCTGCCAAAGCACGTGACGCGGCTCAGGAGGCAGGACAGATCGTCAATGGCCTTGTTGTCGGCTACGGCCTTGCCTCCGATGTCGAATATTACCGCACACACGTGGTCGGCGGTCCTGGCTCGTTTGTGATGCAGGTCTCCAACCCGCAGGAGATGATGGAGGCTTTTCTCGCAAAGTTCCGACTGGATATTGCAGGACCAAGCGAAGCCACCGCCTCCGACGAACAGTTTCTCCCCGCCTCCGCAACCGACGACCCTGATCCCTGAGCCAGGAGATCCGCCATGCGCGTGCTCACCTTGATCCTGAAGGTAGTTTGTCTCAGCCTCTGCTTGACCATCGGGCCCGTTTCCGCCCAGCCACTCCCGCTGCCAGAACCCCTGATCAGCCTGAACAGTGACCGTGGTTCCCGTCTGCTGCTGGAGAGCGAGGCGAACCGCGCCTACTGGCCGCTGAGCATCCAATTCGTGACCCAGAAGAACCAGGCCTACTGCGGTGTTGCGAGCCTCGCGATGGTGCTCAACGCGTTGGGCGTTTCAGCCCCCTCTACTCCGGAGTTCGAGCCGTTCAAGACCTTCACGCAGGACAATCGTATCCATCCGAGCGGGGCCGCGGGATTTTGGGTGCCGCGCGTGGTAACGTCGGTTCATGGAGATCGATGAGGACAAGATCGACGATGCCGTTTTGGCGCTGTTATGGCTGACGCTGCATAACGAGCGTTGTGCCTGGAAGGGCTTCGACTGGGCAACGACGGATCGGCTTCACAAGAAGGGCTTGATCGGCGACCCAGTC
>NZ_VOSK01000823.1 GCF_009296175.1 Microvirga tunisiensis
CCTGCCTCGACGAGTACGTCAGTGACGAGAATCCAGTGCGGGTGATCGACGTCTTTGTCGAGGAGCTCGACCTGCGCGCTCTGGGGTTCGAGAGGGTCATCCCGCACGCCACAGGCCGCCCCGCCTACCATCCGGCGGCCCTGCTCAAGATCTACATCTACGGCTATCTCAACCGCATTCCGTCCAGCCGCCGTCTCGAGCAGGAGACCGGCCGCAATCTCGAGCTGATGTGGCTCACCGGCCAGTTCCAGCCGGATCACAAGACCATTGCCCGCTTCCGCAAGGACAACGGACCCGCCATCCGGGCGGTGTGCCGTCAGTTCGTCGGGCTGTGCCGCAAGCTCAACCTGTTCTCGCAGGCGGTGGTGGCCATCGACGGTTCCAAGTTCAAGGCGGTCAACACCCGCGATAAGAACTTCACCCCAGCCAAGCTCGCCAAGCGCATCGAGCAGGTGGAGGCCAGCATTGCCCACTACCTCTCCGCCCTCGACACCGCCGACCGGCAGGAGAGCGAGCTGGCGCAGGAGAAGGCCGGGCGGATCAAGGACAAGATCGCGGCGCTCAGGGAGCAGATGCAGCAGTTCCGGGAACTGGAGCAGCAGGTGCTCGCGGCTCCTGACCAGCAGATCTCACTCACCGATCCGGATGCGCGGGCCCTGACCAACCGCGGCATCGGCACGGGCATCGTTGGCTACAACGTGCAGGCCGCGGTGGATGTCCAGCACCATCTGATCGTCGCGCATGAGGTGACCAACAGCGGCTCGGATCGGGGCCAGTTATCGGGGATGGCCCAGCAGGCACAGGGTGCCATGGGCACGCCGAGCCTGGAGGCTTTGGCGGACAGGGGCTACTACAAGGGCGAGGATATCCTGGCCTGCGAAAGGGCTGGGATCACACCCTATGTGCCTAAGTCCCTCACGTCGAACGCCAAGGCCGATGGTCGCTTCGGCAAGCAGGATTTCGTCTATCATCCCGAGGACGACACCTATCGCTGCCCAGCCGGGGAGCGCCTGACGCGGCGGTTTACGTCGATTGAGAACGGCATGGCTCTGCACGTGTACTGGACCACCTGCTGCGAGCGGTGTGCCCTGAAGGAGCTGTGTACGAC
>NZ_VOSK01000824.1 GCF_009296175.1 Microvirga tunisiensis
TCTAATGATCTTCACGAAAGGCCTGCAACTGAGAGACCTGCATGCCGAAAGAAGCTGACAACCATCTCGGGTCGGCGCTGCAGGCGACTGAACTCGCGGCGCGCCAGGCGGTGGAGATCGGCGACTGATCCAGGCAGCGCATTCTCCATGGCTCGCTTGACGAACGCATTGCACTGCTCCTCCGGATTGAGCTCGGGTGCATAGGCCGGCAGGTAGGCCACTGCAAGGTCCTGCGGGCGGGCCGCGATGAAGGCGGTGGTGAGCTTTGACCGGTGTGCGTTGAGCCGGTCTTAGACCACCAGCAGCGGCGCGCCAATCTGTCTCCGGAACGAGCGCAGAGCCGAGATCACAGCATCGCTTGAGATGCTCGTGCGGAAGTGGCGAGCATACAGTCGGCCATCGGGCGTGATCGCCACGATGCTCGAGACCTCCCGCCACTTGCTCAGCCGCCGCAGCACCGGGGTGATCCCGCGCCGCGCCCAGGTCGTGCCCGGCCGGGCGCGGAAGCTGTGGCCGGTCTCATCCCAGAGGAGAAGCGTGCGATGTTCCCGCTGCGCCTTTTTTCAAAGCCACCCATTCGCGCTTGGGCCAGACCGCGATCACCAGCTCATCGCGCTCTCGTGCTCGCGTGGCGGGGCGCTGCACGCTGAAGCCATGCGCCTTGAGAGGTCGCTCCAGGTCGCGCGGATGATAGTTCACGCCGAACTCGCGCTCGATCAGGGCCGCAATGCGTTTGAGCGTCCAGCGCTCGGTGGCAAAGCCCGCCGCCATGGCGCCCCGATCCAGGAGCCGCTCGAGGCGGGTCCAGGCCTTCTCATCCAGTCGCGGTGGGCGGCCTGTGATCGGTCGCGCTTGCAGGCCGCGCCGGCCCTCTTGGGCGAGCGTGGCGGCCCAGCGGCAGACACTGGCGCGACTGACCCCCAGCTGCCGGGCGATCTCGGCCTGGGGGAGCTGTCCCTGTCGCAACAGCGTCGCTGCCGCCAAACGGCGCTCCTCCATCTGCTCCAGCGTCAGATGCGCCGGCCGCCAAACGTTGCCATCCATCGCGAACCTCCCCGCAAGGACCGACACCGCCCTATGTTACATCGCTTTCGTGAGGATCATTA
>NZ_VOSK01000825.1 GCF_009296175.1 Microvirga tunisiensis
TGATGGGCGAAAACCAGTTGCCGAAAGTAATCGCGGGTGTCAGATTCCAGGACGGCACCGAGATCGCAACGACGCCAACACACAACGTCGCCTGATCGGCCCCATCACCCAAAATCCAGCATAGGTCTTAGTATTGTCGCCGCACCGAGAAGCGCTTCACTGATGATTGTTTGCCCCGATTAATCACGCAGATGTGATCAAAAGTACAGCATAGGACTTTTAACTGAGCACGATATGTCGGGATTCAGACAGACAGAGTTCCTGCTGCTTGTTTACTTTTGATTAACTCGGAAGACTAAACAGGGGGGCACGGATGACTGCGCAAACGATCCCGTTCGTATCCAGCCAGTCGGACTGGGCGGACCATCAACCCGAGAGACTTGCGTCAGCGATCCCTACGGCTCTGATCTCGGACAGCGCTCTTCTCCACTCGGGACTTCAGCACATCCTGCGGGACACGCCGTTTGCGATTGCTGAGGCCGCGTCTGTCACCGGTCCAAAACGGCTCTACCACTGTGCCCATCATACTGCCCTGGTGATCATCGAAGTCAGCCAGAACACCGGTCGCGTGCTTGAGATCGTCAGGCAAGTGCGGGAGCGATCTCCGGAGGTCCGGATCGTTGTTCTAGCGGATCAGTTCGACCTCGGCTTCGTGCGGACGGCCCATGAGGCTGGTGTGACCGGCTTCTGCCTGACCGCCAGTGGCCCTGAGGTTCTGATCAAATCCTTGGAACTCGTCACACTCGGGGAGAGCATTCTGCCCTTCGAGGTTCTGCGACCTTTCATGGATGGGGCTTGCCAGAACCGGGAGCATCCGCTCCAGGGGAGCATGGCAGAACAGAAGCGGCCTGAACTGACGGCCTGCAAGCTCTCCACACGGGAAGCGGAAATCCTGGGTTGCTTGACGCAAGGTGAACCCAACAAGGTGATTGCCCGCAAGCTCGATGTGACCGAGGCGACGGTGAAGGTTCATGTGAAAGCCATCCTGCGCAAGATCGGTGCAGCTAATCGCACCCAGGCGGCTATGTGGGCATCTCAGCGCCTTTCAGGAACAGGAGTGTCTAACCGGAATGGTTGAGACTTTGGCGCAGAAGATTGCGGTT
>NZ_VOSK01000826.1 GCF_009296175.1 Microvirga tunisiensis
GCGGCGCACGCATCACCTGGATGTTCACGACCGAAAAGGCCCGGGCCAAAATGAGCCGCGCCTATCCTAAACTCGCCCCTCTCGAGCCACTCGCCAAAGGGTCATAATCACTGTGCCGAGGATCTAGAAGGTGTGCGACGCTGGGGCTTTGAGACCTCAGCCGGGGCTGTGACAGCCTCATCCGACATGGCAACTGATTTCGCAGCCGTCTTCCTCCTTTGCTGACCAAGGCCGCTACTTCTGGCGAGTTCAGAACGCCGCAGAGCATAGTTCGGCGCGACCATCGGATAGTCATCGGGCAGTCCCCACTTTGCACGGTACTGCGCGGGGGTTAGACCCAGCTTTCCAAGGTGGCGCTTGAGCGTCTTGTACTTCTTGCCGTCCTCGAGACTAACCAGGAAATCAGGGGTGACAGACTTGCGGATCGCAATGGATGGCTGCAGCTGCTTCGCTGGCTCTGCTTGCTTGGCAGCAACCAAACCCTGGAGCGCAGCGTGGACGGACGCGATCACGGCCGGCAGATCGGCCCGATGAACTGCGTTGTTTGCGACATATGAGGAAACGATGTCGGCGGTGATGCTGGTTAGATCGAGGTCCGGCGGATTAATTTGGTTCATGGTCTTTCGCTACGTGCCAAATGATCGTCAGGCGCACAGATGCAATCATTGTGATTGGGCGAGAGACCGTCTGCAGTCCCGCTCTAACTTTACTCTGTCATCCTCGCCGATCACAGCAAATGGAAGCGCCCTAGCCGGCACGGATCTCAGGAAATCTCAGCCAAGGCGCCGTGGCATCCGTAGAGGCAAAACAATAGAGCCACACCCGATAAGCTACGCTGTTCTGGTGGAGGCTCAACTGAGCAATCGGAGTGAGCCTTTATTCCTGCAATGCTTAACCCTCGGCTTCGGGAGTAGTCCAGAAACAGAAGGGCTCCAGCTGAGGAGATCGGGGAAATCCTCAGCAAGGGCGTGCGGTTCATACGATCCGAACGCAATCGAGCAACTGGGTCAGCAGTGCTCTCACGTCCCGGCGGAGGGCTGCGCAAGGGAATGACATGACGGATCTCCAAGCTGCCGTCGTGAACGATGATGCGGTCGATGACC
>NZ_VOSK01000827.1 GCF_009296175.1 Microvirga tunisiensis
AGGTGCTGTCCTCCCGAACGCGCCGGTCAGGCAGTCGGGCGGCGGCACTTCTGCGGCTGGCGGCCGTGACAATTGGCAAGACGGAGACGGCGCTGGGCGCCTTTTACCGGCGCCTGTCGACGCGGATTGGCAAGGCCAAAGCTGTCACGGCAACCGCCCGCAAGATAGCGGTGCTGTTCTACAACGCCCTGCGCCACGGCATGGATTACGCTGATCCGGGAGCGTCCTATTACGAGGAGCGATATCGGAAGCGGGTGATCGATAATCTGCACCGCCGCGCCAAGGCCTTCGGCTTTGTGCTGCAGGAGGTCGCTGTTGACGCTTCCACGGGCGCTGTTTCTTAGGAAGCCATCGGCATCTTCGCGGAGGTGCCGAAATGAGGTTTGGCTTCATTGAGCAGCATGCCCGCGCCTATCCGGTGCGGCTCATGTGCCGCGTGCTCCAGGTCTCGCCCAGCGGCTATTACGCCTGGCGATCCCGGCCGGAGAGCCATAGGGCGATAGCGAATCGGCGCCTGCTGCAGGAGGTGCATCGGCTCCATGCCCAGCATCAGGGTCGCTATGGCAGCCCACGCATGCACGCAGCCTTGAGAGCAGAAGGCTGCCAGGTCAGCCGCGGCCGGGTCGAGCGGCTGATGCGCCGGCATGGCATTCGCGCTCTGGCCAGGCGCCGCTTCCGGCCGACGACGACCGACAGTCGTCATCAGCTGCCGATCGCGCCCAACCTGCTGCAGCAGAAGTTCACGGCATCTGTGCCAAACCGGGTCTGGCTGGCCGATATCACGTACAGTCCAACCGGTGAGGGCTGGCTCTACTTGGCGGCCGTGCTGGACCTGGCCACCCGCAAGGTGGTGGGGTGGGCGATGCGCGATCACATGCGAACGGAGCTGACCCTTGGAGCCCTGATCATGGCAGCCCAGCGGCAACGACCAGGTCGTGGCCTCATTCACCATTCGGATCGCGGCAGTCAAGACGGATTCAAGCAGTCGTCGCAACACGTATTCTGTTGACCTGCCGCAGCCACTCGTCAAGCACCTCGGCAGGGGATCTCCAGCCCAGCGTCTTTCTCGGCCTTGCATTGAGGGCGGCTGCCACGGC
>NZ_VOSK01000828.1 GCF_009296175.1 Microvirga tunisiensis
CCATCCAATTCCTGCCAACGCGTTCGCCATGTTCCAAATCTCATCGCGATGAAACAGACGCAACGAGCCGCCGCGATTGCAGGCCAGAACGGCAAATATCAACATGCCTCATGAATAGGGTGGGCTAAGCGCGAGCGTTGTCTTGCCGACCTGCCGAGGGCCGATCAGCGCAACGGCGGGGCTGCTGTCAAGGAGCTCTTCGAGTTTACGGGCTATACGGCGCTCAATCATCCTTGCTTTTATGGAGTCGTGATCCAGAATTGCAAGGAAAAAATCAATGTGCAGCACGGGGACAACCTAACCCAAGTATTCCATTACGCCCGTTTTGCAGGGTCGGGGATCAGACCCTAAACGCCGATTGCGCGGCCGACCGCGCTTACTTTGCAGAACCAGGGCACTTCAATTCTGTGACCTGACGCAATAACCGAAGTGCGACGGTTCGCGGGTCTTTGGTCGCCAGTCGGTCAAGGGACTGCCGGGGCGGAGCTGATCAGGGTTGCACAGCCCTGGTAGTTTCGGGGATCCAGAGAACTCATCCATGCGGGCGATCTCGCGCCGGTCAGCCAGGCTCAGGTGGGTGTAGGGCAGGGTCATTCAGCCTTCGAGTGCAAACCCTTTGCTTGTAAAGGAATTCGCACCCCAGAATAGGATCCACTGCCTACAAAAACGGATTCGCATAAGCTTATTTATGGAACCAGTGGTTGCGCAAAGCCCTACAGAACAACGATAAGTTGCCAACCTATGAAAAGCCACCGTTGATGATTCCGGGCAGCTCAGGCAAGCACACAACTTCCATCGTCAGCATGCAATCCTAAGCCTGCGACAATCATCCTGCTGTCGGACGTACAACTCTGTCTAAAGACCTGTTGCACAAAGCAACGCCAAGTAGATAGAAAGCCACGGTGGGTTCAACCGGTCAGCGCATCATGATTGATTTCGTTGGCTTCGGGAGAACTATCTATGGCGCGTATGGGTCGTCCAGGCTTATCGGCAGAGCAGAAGCGGGAACTCTGGACCCGGTGGAAGGAGGGCTGGTCGCTCAGTGATATCGGCCGCGCGCTCGGCAAACATGCCGGATCGGTCTTCGGCATCGTACT
>NZ_VOSK01000082.1 GCF_009296175.1 Microvirga tunisiensis
CGACGACGCCGACCCGTATCGACAATCTCAACTCGATCCATAGCCGCACTGTCCTTTTTGACGTCAATAAGGACAGTCAGTGCCAAATCCGACAATTCCTACAAGGCGGCCCACCTCGGATGCGTACGTATCAGGGAGGGGAGAAGAACTTCCTGTATTTCCTTTCAGACGGGAACGGACAAGGCCTGATCGATGCCGAGCTCGCGACACTGAACGATGTCTATGAAGCGAAGATCACCGCTCTCGGCGTCGGCGAGAATGCGAGCCTTTCTCAGCTCGATGACATCGATACCACGGGCGGATCCTCGCTTCTGACCTCCCCCGATCAGATCGATATCGCCGTGCTCGGAACACCGCTTCCAGGCGGTACGGTCGCCGATCTCGACATCTTCGTAAACGGTACTGAAATCCTCAAGATCGGCCCAGAGGATCTTGTCTCGACGCCCAACGGACTTGCCCTTGATGGGTCTGTCGGCGGCCTGAGAAGACTTGTGGGCGATAGCAATACCGTATTGGCGACTGTGACCTTCGCGAGCGGAGAGGTTCTTACGACGGAGCTGACCATCGCAGGCGCTCTGCCCCGCTCGACACACTTCATCCTGTGAGGGAACGATGCTTCACTCATCGAATGGTTTCGTTTCTCGCTACGAGTGTCATCGCCCTCGAGAGAAGCGATTGAGGATCCTGGCGATTGAGGAAGCAGGTGCCACTGCATGGGCAGGCGGCCCAGCGGAACCATCGTTGTGATCGCTCTACTGAAAAGGCTGCGACGTTTCGGGATCGGACGGATCGTCGGTCTCCTGCTTCTCGTCAGCCTTCTCGCGTTGCGCGTCTGGGACCCCAGGCCTATCGAAGCCCTTCGCCAGAAGTCCTTCGACATTTATCAGCTCATGTATCCGCGCGCCGAGCGCCAGGATCTCGTCGCCATCGTGGATATCGACGAGCGGTGCCTATTGGCTCTAGGGCAATGGCCGTGGCCGCGCACGGTCATGGCGGACATGGTCTCGAAGATCACTGAGCTTGGCGGCACGGTCATCGGCTTCGACGTGCTTTTTCCGGAACCGGATCGCAGTTCCCCGGAGGTTGCCGCCACGACCTTCCGAGGATTAGATGATGCCACGAAGGAGAGGCTCCAACGTCTTCCCGGCAACGATGCCGTCTTCGCCGATGCCATTCAGGCTTCCAAGGTCGTACTCGGACAATCCGGCTATCGCGTGTCAGGAACGGCGCCGATGACACGGCCAGCGGCTCAGGCACCCATCGCCACCCTCGGTCCGGATCCTCGCTCTTTTCTGGTCGATTTCCCGCATCTGCTGCGGAATCTTCCCGTTTTGGACGAGGCAGCTCAGGGGCACGGCCTTTTTTCGATCACCCCTGAAGGAGACGGTACTGTCCGCCGCATCCCGGTCGTGGCGGTGGCAAACCAAACGGTGGTCCCGTCGCTGTCTCTCGAGATGCTCCGCGTGGCCACCGGGGCAGGTGTCATTCTCATCAAGACGGATGTGAGCGGTGTTCGCAGCGTCAGCGTGCAGGATTTCGAAATTCCGACAGATGGCAAGGGGCGAATCTGGATCCATTTCTCAGCCCCTGATCTGAGCAAGTACATCTCCGCCATCGATCTCTTGCAGGGCCGGGTTCCCGCCGACCGTATTGCTGGAAAGATGGTGTTGATCGGGACCTCTGCCGCCGGGCTTCTCGATCTCAAGGTCACTCCGATTCATGCGGCTCTTCCCGGAGTCGAACTCCACGCTCAACTCCTCGAAAGCGCTCTTACGAGGTCGACCCTGAGCCGACCTAGCTACACGGCCTTCGCCGAGATCATATTGGCAGCGCTGCTGAGCCTGATCGTCATCGCGTTGGCCCCTAGGGTGAATGCGGGGCCGCTCTTTCTGCTCGGCGGCATGATCGCCGCTCTCACCTTGAGCCTGTCTTGGTATTCCTTCGCGTATCTCGATCTTCTGATCGACTACACCTTCCCGCTGACCTCAAGCTTCCTCGTTTACGCGGTCTTGATCTGCACCAATTATATGACGGTGTCTGCGGACCGCCGCTGGATCAGATCGGCTTTCAGCCAGTATCTCTCACCCGATCTCATCGAGCAGCTGGCGCATTCTCCCGAGAAGCTAACCCTGGGCGGAGAGCAAAGAGAGCTGACCGTTTTGTTCTCGGACATCCGTGGGTTCACGGCCATCTCGGAATCGTACAAGGACGACCCGCAGGGATTGACCGCTCTCATCAATCGCCTTTTCACGCCGCTGACCAAGGACATCGTGAAGCATCATGGAACGATCGACAAATACATGGGCGATGCGATCATGGCCTTCTGGAATGCACCGCTCACCGATTCTTCCCATGAAGCGAATGCCTGCGAAGCAGCTCTCGCGATGCAGCAGAGTCTCGAGGCTCTCAATGCGCAACGCCAGCAGGAGGCCGAAGACGGGCACTTGGTGACGCCTCTTCGGATCGGAATTGGTTTGAACACGGGCGTCTGCGTCGTCGGCAACTTCGGCTCCGACCTGCATTTCAACTATTCTGTCCTGGGGGATACGGTCAATCTGGCGTCCCGACTGGAAGGGTTGACGAAGGAGTATGGCGTTCCGATCATCATCGGGGAGAAGACCGCTCAGGCCGTCGGTCCCCAATTCGCCGTTCTTGAGCTTGACCATCTGCAGGTCAGGGGCAAGCAGGATCCTGAACGCATCTTCGCGTTGCTCGGACGCGCAGACAGGGCCTCCGACCCTGACTTCGGCGAGCTGTTGGAACGGAACGAAGCCATGCTTGTGGCTTATCGATGCCGGGAGTGGTCGCAGGCCCTTGAGATGATCCTTCTGTGTCGGGAGGCGGGCAAGGATTTCGGGCTCGACGATTACTACGATTCCTATATTCAGCGGATCCGCCACCAGGCCGATGCCTCGGCGTCATCCAAGTGACACGGGCACGATCCCGCAAGGATTTATGTCTTCTGAAGTTCGCCGCTCCGCGTCACTTCGCTTCGGATGAGCTGATCCCGCTGGGCGAGATCCGGAAACCAGAACCGCCATAGGGCCGCGAGCATGATCGTCCCGATGCCGCCGATCACGACGGCCGGGGAGGCCCCCACCAGCCAGGCCAGCGTTCCCGACTCGAATTCGCCGAGTTCATTGGAAGCACCGATGAACACCGTATTCACCGCCGCCACACGTCCCCGCAAATCGTCCGGCGTCTCCGCCTGAACGAGAGTTTGACGCACGACGACGCTCACCATGTCGGCCGCGCCGAGGATGGCGAGCAGCACCAGCGTCAGGCCGAAACTCGTGGACAATCCAAACCCCACCGTCGCCAGCCCGAAGACGCCCACGGCCTGCAGCATGCGCAGACCGGCCCGGCGGGCGAGGAGCGACGAGTGCGCCAGGACGATGGCCATGGTGACGGCGCCGACGGCCGGCATGGAGCGCAGGAGGCCGAGCCCCCACGGCCCGACATGGAACACGTCGCGGGCGAAGATCGGCATCAAAGCCGTCGCCCCTCCAAGCAGGACGGCAAAGAGATCCAGGGAGATGGCGCCGAGCAGAAGCGGCTTCGTCCGCAGGAAGACGAGGCCTGCGATGACGCGGGACCAGGTCACCGGCTCCCGTTTGACCTCGGCAGGGCGCAGGCGCAATGCGGCGATGAGCAGGGCGGCCAGTCCGAAGCTCACGGCCGATCCTAGGAATGGCGCCGTCGGGTGCACGGCGTACAGAATGCCTCCGACCGCGGGGCCGCTGATGGTGGCAACCTGCTGGACGGAGGAGTTCCACGCGATGGCGTTCGCAAGGTCGCCCGGAGGCACGAGGGTCGGCACGATGGCCTGTGCGGCGGGGTTGCCGAAGGCCCGGGCGGCGCCGAATGCCACCAGAAGGCCGTAGATCGGCAGGAGGCTCGGCACGCCCGCATGGACCTGCGCGAGAAGGCCGAGCGAGGTCAGCGTC
This sequence comes from Microvirga tunisiensis, assembly GCF_009296175.1. GTDB lineage: Bacteria > Pseudomonadota > Alphaproteobacteria > Rhizobiales > Beijerinckiaceae > Microvirga > Microvirga tunisiensis. The sequence goes on from NZ_VOSK01000082.1 coordinate 3,948, forward strand.
ATCGCCGAGAAGACCAGAATGAGGATCCATCGCCGGCTGTACCGGTCCGCGACGAGGCCGGTCAGGAGCACGAGGGCCATCGTGGGCAGGAACGAGGCGAGCCCGACCAGTCCGAGGTTCAGCGCGCTTCCGCTGGAATCGTAGACGAGCCAGGCGACGGCAACGGTTTGGACCTGGACGGCAAGCGCCATGGCGAACCGAGCCGCGCAGAACAGTCGAAAGTCCCTGTGGCGGAAGGCCGCCCAGCCCTTAGACCCCATCTCTTCTGTCCTGACCGCTGTTTGGATATGGCGAGGGCTTCTCTAGCGCATCGTGCTGAAAAGGGGACGCGGTTTTTCGCCCCGAGCGATGCGCCGGTTGGAAAGGATCGTTTCGAGGCGAGGCGAATCCGGTTGGCCGTCAAAAATGCGGCCAATCCAGAACAGAGATGATTCCCCGCTAGGGGAAGCAGCACTGGGGCTCTGTCCCGAAAGGTCAGGACGTTTCCGGTCCATTCTGGAGTCTCCTTCGGGATCCCACTCGCAGCGGCTTCTCAGGATGAGGGCTGTGTCTGAAAGCCCGGATCGGTGGATACGTTCGGCCCTCGCGCTCCCCAGCGTCATCACCTCCCCGGACTTGATCCTGGGATCGGTGCCGGTGATCCCGATGGATAGCCAGCGCTTGGTTCCACTAGCGGTTTCATTGGGCCCTCACACCCTCAACGTCATCACCGGCCTTGTGCCGGTGATCTCGATTGCTTGAAGCGCTGCGCTTTTCCGCATCGAGATGGCCGGCACAATGCCGGCCATGACGAGGAGGATGTGATGACGGGAGCGCGTGGTCGTTGTGTCTCCTGTCACAGAGCCAGCACCCGTAGGCCCAGGGCTTGGGAGCCCTGAGCCGTGGGGGCGATCGAGGGTGGTGCGACGGGCAGCCCGGCTCGATGGGTATGGTGGAATGGAAGAGCCAGGATGCCTCTTCGCACGCGGGACTGTTAGGCGTTTCGACTTGGACCAGCACAGGGCTGCCAAGGGCCTCCCGCCAACCGGCGTGCGAGGCCTGCTGCAGGACCGCTCCCCGCCCCACATCTGCGACGCCTCGTGAGTGCGCCCCGTGGACCGGGATGAGCACGGGTCGAGCCCAGATGATACACAGTGTCAAGAATGAAGTAATAACATTACGTCTCAACACGTTTCCGGCGTCTCGATTCATGATCCGATCCGATGATCGCTGCGGTATCCGTTCTGCTGATTGGCATCACGCTTGCCGTCGTGCTCGTCGTACAAAGGAGCGTGGGACTATCGCGCGGCTTCGTGAAATAGCTGTGTGATCCCGAGGCACCGAGTACGCGGCTCAGCCAACGACTAGAGCATCGGACCCGAAAGTGTACCCACTTCTGGGGGCAAATCCGATGCTCTCCCTCTTGGCTGGCGCATCGTTCGGGCGGAAAACCGGATCCACTTTTCCTCACGACGGGCTAGGTCTTTCTCCTGCCGAGGAACTCAGGGACGACTGCAACCCTCGTGCCGTAGCGCGATGTCGGCCTTGGCCGAGGCCAGCAGGGTGCCACGCTCGTCGAAAATTCCAGCGCGTGCGCTGCCGGTGCCGACGTCGATGCCGAGAAAATGGCTTGCCATGATCGTTCAGACATCCAGTTGTATCCAGAGAGGTCGCAGGTGGCGCATCCGACGGATGTTACAAGTCATTGCTCTGCGGCAGGATGACGAGGTCGCGAATGGTGACGTTTCTCGGTCTCGTCAGCATGAACAGAACAGCTTCGGCAACTTCCGTGGGCTGCAAGAGGCCTCCCGCCGCTAATTCTTCCTCGAGCTTTTCCTTGGGCCAGTCCTTGATCAAGGCGGTGACCACCGGGCCTGGGGCTACGGCGCCGACGCGCAGCCCGTGTTTCGATACCTGTCGCCGGACCGTATGCACAAAGGCCTGCACGGCATGCTTGGAGGCCGTGTAGATCGGCTCCCAGACCACTGGAACGAGACCAGCGATCGAGCTGGTGACGATGATATCGCCGGTCTTACGCTCCACCATGTGCGGCAGCACGGCATGAACAGACCGAAAGACGGCATTGATGTTGAGGTTGAGCATGCGGTCCCAGGCATCGGGATCGCCGTTCAGGATCTCGCCGCCGATGTAGGAACCGGCATTCGCGTGAAAGATGTCAAGCTGTCTGGTTTGCTCCAGGATCTGCGGCATCATGCGGGTGACGCTCTCCGGATCGGTGACGTCGATCTTCAAGGGGATCGCCTGGGGGCCGAGGTCCGCGCAGACGGTCTTCAATGCTCCCTCGTCGCGATCGACAAGCACCACGCGTGCGCCCTCGGACAGCAGAAGCCTGGCGCATTCGAGCCCGATGCCAGATGCCGCTCCGGTGATTGCGGCGGCCTTCCCGGATAATTGTGCGCCCATAGCTTTCTCTCTTGTTGGAATCGGCTCAAGCTCGGCCGTGGGATACGCGCGAACGGCGTGCCAGCGAGTCGACGATGACCGCGATAGCCAGCACGGCGCCGGTGATCATGTACCGAAGCGATGAGGAGAGATCGAGCAGCGTCAGGCCGCTGGCGATCGATTGAATGACGATGATGCCGAGCAGTGCCGAATAGGCGCTGCCACGCCCCCCGAACAGGCTCGTTCCGCCGATGACGGCAGCCGCAATGGCGTTGAGATTGACGTCACCGGTCCCGGCTTGCTGACTGGCTGAGGCCAAGCGCGCGGCGGACAGAATGCCGCCAGTGGCAGCAAGTGCGGAACACAGCATGAAAGCAGTCGTATAGATATAGCGGACATTGATACCCGCCCGGCGTGCGGCCTCGCGGTTGCCGCCCACCGCGATCATCGAGCGGCCCCACTTGGTCCGCGTCAGCGCATAATTCATCGCCACCACGAGCCCGACGAACAGGCCAAACATCCATGGTATGCCGCGGTCGAGGTTCAGATAGTAGACGATGAACTCCAGGACGACTGTAACGAAGACGGCGCGTAAAAGAAGGCTGCCCAGAAACGGCGAGGACAGCCCGGCCTGACGTCGACGAGCCGCGGTTCGGAACTCCAGCACGAAAAAGACGATGCCGGGGAGCGCCGCAAGGACGTAGGCGACGACGTCCGGCATGACGAGCATCTGGCCGAAATTGACCAGCGGCGAGTCGTAGGGAAGATTGATCGAGCCGGTCGAGCCGAGGAGATAAAGCTGCAGGCCGAGAATGGACAAAAGACCCGCCAGCGTTGATACGAAACTCGGCATGCCGAAGCGGTTGAACAGGAAAGCGTAGATTGCGCCTATCAGGGCACCGAACGCGAGTGCAGCGATGATCGCGACAGCAACCGGCCAACCTTGGTTCACCCATAGTACGCCGACGAGCGCCGACGCGAAGCCGCTGACAGAGCCAACCGACAGATCGATCTCGCCCACGATCAGAATGCAGACGACGCCCAGTGCGATCACTCCGACCGTCGAGCAATCGAACAGCAGATTGACGAGATTGTTCGGCGCCAGAAATACCGGGTTGAGACTCTGGAAGACCGTCCAGATAATCACTAGGCCAACCACGACAGGAAGCGAGCCCAGGTCGCCCGATCGGATCCTGTCTAGGAAGGCGCTGACTGCGCCGCCGATCCCCTGGGCATGCTTGACGCGCTCATCTCTGCGGTCGAGCATCGGAGCAACCGGCGAGTTCTGATCCACGCTCTTGGTCATCGGCGTGCCTCTGGTGCTTGACCTTGTGGCGCTTGGGCTTGCACGTTCTGAGCCTGACGCCGGCTGGCGCGGCGCGAAACCGAATTGTTGGAAGCGCCGGTGATGGCGCTGACCAATTCCTGGTTGGATGCGTCGGGATCGAAGACACCGTTGTTCCTGCCGAGTCTGAGCACGACGATGCGGTCCGCGACGGCGCGCACGTCTTCCATATTGTGGCTGATCATGATCACGCCGAGACCGCGGTCGCGCACGCGCTCAATCAGATCCAGCACCTCGGCCGTCTGGGCGACACCAAGGGCGGCGGTCGGCTCGTCGAGGAGAATGAGCTTCGGTTCAAGCAGCAGCGAGCGCGCAATGGCGACGGTCTGGCGTTGCCCGCCGGAAAGCGATGCGACCGGTTCGCGCACGCTGGGAATGCGTGCGGACAGCTCGTTGAGCAGGGTCCAGGCCTTAACCTCCATGGACACTTCGTCGAGTCGGAACGGGCTGAGTTCCTTACCGAGAAAAATGTTGGCGACCACATCGAGGTTCTCGCACAGGGCGAGATCCTGAAACACGGTCGCGATGCCGAGGCGGAGAGCGGCGCTCGGGTCGTCGAGCGTCACCGGGTTGCCGCGGAAGGTGATCGACCCGGAACTCGGCTGGTGCACCCCGGCCAGTATCTTGACTAGCGTGGATTTGCCGGCGCCGTTGTCGCCGACCAGCGCCACCACTTCGCCGGTGTGCACGTCCAGATCGATATCGGTCAAGGCGGATACAGCGCCGAAATTCTTCGAGATACCGCGCAGGCTGAGCACCCGTTCGCGCCCATCGCTTTGCTGTTGATTGGTGTTCGTCATGTGGCCTACCCAAAAGGCATCTGTCCGACGCCATGAGAGTGTCCGGCCGCGGGAAGGCGGCCGGACCGGACTTTGCCGGCTAGTTGATGCCCAGCTTCTTGCAGCCTTCGGCGTAGCGGCCGCCGCAGAGCTGTTCGGCTGTGTTGATCTTCTTGTCAATGATCTCGGCCTTCAGGTTCTGGGCCGTGATCACTGCCGGGACAAACAGCCGCGAGGACGTGTTGAAGAGCGTCGTCTCCGCCTTCGGCGTTTCACCCATCAGGAACTGGATCGCCACATTGGCCGCGGCTGCGGCCACGATCTCACTTGGCTTGGAGATCGTGTTGTACTGGTCACCGGCGATGATAAGTTGCAGTGCCGCGATCGTCGCGTCGTTGCCGGTGACTGTCGGAACCGGATTGACCCCAGCTGCCTTGAAGGCAGCAATCGCGCCGCCGGCGGTGCCGTCATTGGCCGCTACGACACCCAGGATGTTCTTGCCGAAGCGGGTGATCTGTCCGCTTGCCCATTGCTGGGCCTTTGGCGGTGCCCATTCCGGCGTGTCGAATTCCGCCAGGATCGGATATCCACTGCTGTCGAGCCCGGCATGGATGCCCTTCTTGATGAGACCGGCTGCGGCGTCCGTCGGCGAGCCGTTGATCTGCAGAACACCCGTTCCGCTGGCGGCGGTCACGTTGGAAGCCTTCAGATGCTGCACCAGCGAATCCGCTATCGCCTTGCCAATCGCTTCATTGTCGAACGAGACGTAGAAGTCGGCCTTGGCATCGGGCACTGGTCGGTCATACGCGATCACCTTGATGCCCTGGCTCTGCGCCTGCTTGACCAGCGAGGCGGCAGCGGCCGAGTCGACCGGATCGATCACAATCACTTTCGCGCCCTGCGAGATCGCGGAGTTGAATTGTTGCTGCTGGCGCGACACGTTGGCGTCCGCATTCTGGTACAGCACCTTGCAGGTCGGGCAGAGCTTTTCCATCTCGGCCTTAAAGCCGGGGTAGTCGTGCTCCTCGTAGCGGGTGGAGGCTTGGTCGGGCATGAGGAATGCGACAGTGGCATTGGAAACCTTCGCATTTTGGGCCATGGCGTCGCCCGTATCAGCGAGCAGCGAAAGAGCCAGCACCCCCAAGCCGATGAATCTCCATGAAGACTTCGTCATTCGTGTTTCTCCCTCTGATGAATATTATCTATGGCATTGTGCTGCGTTCGCCCGCGAAGGTCGGCGGACAAGAACGCCAGGCGCTTAGGGCCGTTTGTGGTATTGCTCCTTGGTATGGCCAATTTCAGAGTAAAACGCTTTCTCTCGTGAGCGCGCGTGCGCGTTCCCGTAATCTTCTTGATAATCGTTACGTTTCTCCCGAGGCCCTCCGTTTGCCGCCTTGGCCGTGGTGATGTTGTCGAGCAGAAGTCGCCGGAACCGAGAGGGCGTCATACCCTTCTCGGCCAGGAACTGCCGGTTAAAGTTGGACAGATTGTTGTAGCCAACTTCGTAACAGATGCTGGTAATCGAAGCCTGCTCATCGCTCATGAGAATTTGGCAGGCAAGATTGATGCGCATCCGCTTCACATATTGCACCAAGGACATGCCGGTATGCTGGCGGAAAGCGCGCGAGAAGGCGCTCGTCGACTGGCCCGCTATCGTGGCGAGATCAACCTCATTGAAGGGTCGCGTCAGATTATCGCGAAGATAGGCAAGCGCCTTGTTGATGCCCGCCGACATGTAGCCGGAAGGATCGGGCAGATAGCTGGCGCTGGCCAGCATCCGCGATCCCTGTGCCCGGCTCAGCAAGCCGGCGATCAACATGAACAGCTCGATGCGGCGCACGCCCTGGGCATGCATCATCTCTTCCATGAGTGGCGTCAGCCGGCGGCTGGTCTCTTGGTTGAAAAGCACTCCGCGCCGTGACGATTCCAGCATGGGCGCCAGAGCGGCGAGTTCCGGAAAGGTCTTCATGGCTCCGCTGATGAACTCCTCGTTGAACTGGATGATACGGCAGCGCAGCGGAACGCTCGCATCCCTTGGGATATCGCTGACCCAGTTGTGCGGAAGGTTCGGTCCTGTCAGCACCAGGTTGTCAGGCTTGAACTCGCCGATGAAATCGCCGACGAAGTACCTGCCGGTGGTGGCCGCCACTTGGTGCAGTTCGTATTCGGGATGAAAGTGCCAGCGCACCGTGCGGTAGGGATACCCGTGGGACCAGGCGGAAAATGACTCGCCAGGCCTTATCTGAACGACTTCGAGATCCGGCTCCATGTCCGTTTCCTCCGGGTCGTCTGCGAGCATCCCGCAATGACCCTCGCTCCCAGTCGGCTGGTTTTCGTTTCGGCTCTCATATACGCATTACGGTACCTATCGCCGCAGATGAGTGCCAGCACGATTCATGGCAGACAATAATACTATTTTGGCACCATAAGGCGGAGATCAATCATAATGTACGCGTGGCGGAGTTCGCAAATGGCGTCGGATTTGCGAACTCCCGACCAAGTTTTGCCTGCCGTCCAGAGTCAAATGCCTCTCGTTCAGTGTCAGCTCTAGAGTGCCACCAGGAATGTCTTCTCCTGGCACGCCTGAGACCTAAGCCGGAGGGCCGCAATCCTCAGCCAACCAGACATTCAGAAAATTCGGCGAACGTCACTGCCTGACCCGCAGGCGACATTATTGCTTTCCCGCAAAACACCCGCCGTTCTTCAAGACCTCCAGCGTCGGTCCCAAAATCGCGCCGATCAGGTTGCGGACTTGATCCACGACCTGATCGTCATCGCCAGCCCAGCGCCGGAGCGACATGCTTCAGGATAACCTCGATGACATGGGCGTTGTAATCGACGCCGAGCTGGTTCGGCACGGTCAGAAGCAGCGTGTCGGCCTCTGCAATCGCCTCGTCCGCCTTGAGTTCCTCCACGAGCTTGTCCGGCTCTGCGGCGTAGGAGCGGCCGAAGATCGCGCGCATGTTGTCGATGATACCGATCTGGTCGTTGTCGTTGCCGCGCCCGAAATAGGCGCGGTCGCGGTCGTCCACGAGTGCGAAGATCGAGCGCGAGACCGAGACGCGAGGTCTGCGGGCATGCCCCGCCTCCTCCCACGCTTCCCTGTAGCGGCGGATTTGCTTGGCCTGCTGGACGTGGAAGGGCTCGCCGGTCTCGTCCTCCTTCAGGGTCGAGCTCTGGAGATTCATGCCCTGCTGCGCGGCCCACACCGCAGTCGCGTTGGAGGCAGACCCCCACCAGATGCGCTCGCGCAGGCCCTCCGAATGCGGCTCGAGGCGCAGCAAGCCAGGAGGGTTGGGGAACATCGGGCGTGGGTTCGGCTCAGCAAAGCCCTCGCCCTTAAGGACGTTCAGGAGCACTTCTGCGTGGTGGCGGCCCATGTCGGCGTCGCTTTGGCCCTCTTGAGGCACGTAGCCGAAATAGCGCCAGCCATCGATCACCTGCTCAGGCGAGCCACGGCTGACGCCGAGCTGGAGCCGCCCGTCGCTGATCAGATCGGCAGCACCCGCATCCTCGGCCATGTAGAGAGGGTTCTCGTAGCGCATGTCGATGACGGCGGTGCCGATTTCGACGCGGCTCGTCTTCGCTCCGACCGCCGCCAGCAGCGGGAAAGGCGAGGCGAGCTGGCGCGCGAAGTGATGGACGCGGTAGTAGGCCCCGTCCGCGCCAAGCTCCTCGGCTGCCACGGCAAGGTCGATGGATTGGAGGAGGGCATCACGGGCCGAGCGCGCCTGTGACTGCGGTGAGGGTGACCAGTGCCCGAATGAGAGAAAGCCGATCTTCTTCATGAGGCGGTCCTATGCAAATGCCTTCAGTTGATTCGACACGATAGCAGGCAGATCGGCTATTCGTGCCGAAGATCCCCTACGATCGCCACCACGGCAGATCAATCTTGCCGGCTTTTGCGAAACGCTGTCGCATCTCCTCTCCAAGAAGAGCTGGTTGGTCACCTCCGCATGTCTCTCGGTCGAAACGGATCGGTCAGCTCAGTGCAGTCAGCCGTCCATGAAGCGTTTACCCTGGTCTGAGAAATAAGTCGGACTCGACATGCTCGCAGTCTCGGGCATGGATAAGGCGCTCCGCCTCCAATGGGATCCCCCCTTCATTCTACCGCTCGCATTCGAGGAACAGTTCATGCCGCTCATCCGATGCGCCTGCCACTCCGGCTTCTCCTACTGGACAGGAGCAGCGGCAGGTCCGCCAGACGCGTTGCGGTCCGGCTCGGAGCCGCCGGCATCGGGTGGTCCCGTTGATCCATCTATCTTCGAGGAGATTGCCTCGGCGAGCCGCATCCTCGCGGTCCAGAGCGTGCTGGATGCCTTTGGACATGTGTCAATGCGCCATCCAACGGCGCCGGATCGGTTCCTGATGTCGCGCTCGCTTGCGCCGGCGCTCGTGACAGCGGGCGACATCATGGAGTTCAATCTCGATGGCGAGGCCTGCGATCCGCAGGGTCGAGGCGTCTTCTTGGAGCGCTTCATCCATGGCGCGATCTATCGGGCGCGCGCCGATGTCGCCTCCGTGGTGCACAGCCACTCGCCCTCGGTGATCCCATTTGGCCTGGTCGAGACACCCATGCGCGCGATGTATCACAACGCCGATTTTCTGGCGGAGGGCGTGCCGGTATTCGACATCGCGGAGGAGTTCGGCGCTACGGACATGCTGGTCGGCAGCTGGCAAAAGGGAGCGGCGCTGGCGCGATCCCTCGGCGCCAAATCCGTCGTGCTGATGCGAGGACATGGCAGTGTCGCGGTCGGGCCGAGCCTTGAGGCTGCGGTTTTTCGGGCCATAATGACGGAAACGAACGCCAAGCTTCAAAGCCAGGCGACCATCCTGAGCCAAGGCGGGCCGATTGCGGCGCTTAGCCCGGAGGAGGGCAGGCTGGCGGATGCCGTCAATCTCAGAGTGATCCAACGTCCCTGGGAACTGTGGAAGCGGTCCATCTCAGGTCGTTCACAAGGGCTCCGGCATAAAAAACTTTGGACAGGCCAAGCCAGAAAGTTTTGGACAAGACAGTTCCCAAAAGATCCTATCGGCCATCAGGCAGCAGCGGTGCCCCGCAAAGAGGGCCTCGATAGACGCGACTGTCCAAGAGGAAACAGCAAGGAGAGCTGGCGAGCATGCGGAATCCTCCTGGGTATCGGCCGCAGGACCCGTGCGGTAGGGCAGCCACAGGATGCGTCGGCCATCCGCCCGTTCCAGGGTCCCGGACAGGAGCAGGCGCAGGGCTGCGGATTCGAGAAGCGGCAGCAGCGCCCGACTCCAGGCCGAGGTATCCTCGCTCGAAGCGGGAGCCTGACCGGATGATAGATGCGCCGTCGGCTCATACTCGCCGAGGGTGGGCAGATGATGTACCTCATCCACCACGAGCAGGGTGCGATGGCGGCGGAACTCAGCCAGATGCAGTTCCGGTGCCGCCGCAATGGCCTGGTACGTGGTGACGTATCCCGCTAGGCCCCGGCTGGGATCCGGCTCATTCCCGGCAACGCGAACCGACAGGGCGTGGCCGAGCACAGTTCGCCACGCCCGATCAGCAAACGCCTCTTCCGCTTGGAGACGAAGGCTGTCGCGGGGCACGACCCAGCAGATCCGCTCGACTTGGCCGGCCTTGATCAGGTGAGCCGCAGCAATCACCGGGAGGAGGGACTTGCCGCCGCCAGGTGTCACGGCAGCGAGGATGTCGGTGACCTCTGACGCTTCCCCACGCGCCATTGCGGCAATAAGGGTTGCCAGAGTGGATTGGTGGGCTCGCAGTGGGGGCCTGTGAGACGTGACCATCGAGAGCGGTCCAGGGGCAAATCACCAGCCCCAACATGAGGCGTTTCCGGCCCCGTGTGAATCCCTGCGCCTAGCTTGCCCGCGGAGGGGCCACGCAAACGTCGGGTAGGCCACTGGTTAGCTCGTGATCTTCGTGCGCAGAAGTTGGAGCCGACTGAGCGCCGACGGCGGTATCTGGAGGCAAATGATCTGATTATTACGGACGAATAGCTTAAGACCCCGCGCCTCGGGGCTACAGTCTGTTGACGGGAATGGGCCAGTTAGATAGGCCCACCACTTCCATCATAACGCACTGAAATGTTTCACGGAGCAGACGGTCCATGCCGACCGCGCTCCTAGGGAGAACATGTCCCAGCAAGGAGATCCCCAGTCTTCCTGCTTCAGTCATCCATCACTTTTGAAGTAGATGTAGCGGGACACTCTGCCAATACTGTCCGAATGCCTTGAAATCCAAGGTTTCTCCGCCTTTGCGGCCCTGGTTGACTACATGATGATGTACAATTCGAGCCGCCGGCGTCAAGTCGTGGGTGAAATTTCGCCGGGACCCGCCTTGTCCAGGATAGGCCCGATCAGGTGATGAAGCTTCAGTTCTCAATTGATGCGGCCGCAAGGTTTGCCATGAGGGCTGGATGCCGCTCCTGCCAGGGACGTGGACGCCAGCATCTGCAGGCCAGGCCGCCCGCAGCGTCTTCGATCAGTCTTCAAGGCGCAACTGTACTCTCCTGCCAAGCCGTGCCGCACCCCGATGTCGCGCGGGCTGGTTCGAACGACATCCCATCTGACGAAACGGAGCTTCTTCAACGACGGCCCGTGGCTTGGAGGTGCAATGAACCGGAGCGCAGCATGGCGTTTCTTGACTGGTGATCGCACTTCCATGAACTGCAGGAATGAGTGGGACCGCATGCTTCAAGCGGGTGAACAATGCGCGGCGCACAGCAAAAGTCCGCCAAGGATGTAACGTCCAACAGGCACTACGTCACGTTTTATGGGAGATTTGTAACGCTTTATGGGAAATGTGCCTGATCCCATAAAGCGTTACAAATCTCCCATTAATCGTTATTGAATGTCCGAGTAACGGGGGCGTTTAAGGGGCTAGAAAAACGCACCAAGAACAGGACTTGCATTCTGCCTTTAATATTGGCGAGAAAACTGTTGCGCCACAGCCTGCTTTCGTCGGACCAGATGTTTGGCTTGGTTCCTACTTTGGGATCCACCCAACTCTCACGGTTTGGGGAGGTCAGTGATTAGGGCGGCCTCAAACGGAGAGGGGAAGATCCTCCCCTAATTTCCAAACAACGCTTGGGATCCCGGAGGATCAGCACATCCAACAAGAAAGCGCCCTCGAACGACAGGCGCAGGATCCGGCAATAGGCCGGCCGGCGGTTGCGGCGGGGCTCGTTCTGGCCTTTTGTCATTTTGACATTGGCGTCGTGCGGGCCGGAAAGCCCGCCCCCGATATCCGCAGGTCTGATCCCGAACGATGCAAGGTCCGGAGCGGCAGGCGCCCCTGTTGAGACCGCATCCTCCCCGAGGACAGGTTTGCCCAGAGTGCCTCCGGCAGATGTCCACCTTGGCTCCCGGAGTGTGGGGTGCTGCCATCACGATTGACAGCAGGGCTGGCCGGGGATCACTCTTCGAGGGTGGGGGCACGCCACAAGGACGGCTGCCATGGACACTTTCGACCCCATCCTGAACTGGAAGCTGAAACAGGGCTCGCACGCGTTCCCTGGCCAGGACGGCGGCACCTGCATCAACGAAGCGGCTATCGTCGCAGCGGGTTTTCCATACCGTCCCGTCAGGTCCGTGCAGGACATGCCGGACTGCTTCTCGCGCCCGATCTGTGCGCTGGCGATGCAACTGAACGATGAGGCCACCGATGAGGAGCGCCAGCACCTGCTGCCCTTCGTCACCCGTCTGGCCTGCGCCGACACCGCAGAGGTCGAGCGGGAGCGGGAAGTCTACATCACAATGCGCCTGAGATTTCGTCGGTCATTCCGGGACCGTGTCGGAATCCTTGAGCGCGCGCTGGCGATCGGGCGGCAGGCTGATGGGACGGCGCCTGAGGAGGTGAGGACACGGATGGCTGCCGTTCAGCGGAACGCAGCAACACCCACCTCAGTGGCCGACCATCCCATGTTCGCCAAGATCAAGAGCTGGTTCGGTGCGGCGAAGACGACGGAACCGGCGGACTGACTGTCACCGCCTTCGGTCGGCGAGCGAACGGATCCTGGGTATGGGATGTATCCTGGGACAGGTCATGCTGAACCGGCAGGAGCGCTGATGCACTTGACCGCCGGATGGAAGGAGCGGGGTGACGTCTATGTCCTGTAACGTCATGCAGGCGATAGGCCCCGCTCCTGGTAGCCGGGGCAATTCCGAGGTGCGCGGCTTGCGCTGGCCCGGCAAACAACCATCAAGATTCATAGGGACATCTGCAAGAAGTCTCACGGTTGTGGAGTATAGTTTGCAGATCGTCTTGCCAGTATAGAGCGAATTCGTCGCCTGGCCTCGGCCAGACTGGAGTCAAGCGTGAGTCGTCACGGCGGCGAAAAATAAATATTCGCTCTGCGGCTTGACTCAATTTGCTTGGCTTTCCGATTCGCCTAGCCCGAGCGGCCGGTGGAAAGCGGGATTAGCATTAATCATTTCTTACTGACCGACTCCACACGCAACACCGAATCGGCCATCACTCGGATGTTGCGACACAGTGGTGTTCACAACGACCGACAGCTTGAGCCGCCAGACCATCAGCGCTTCCGACGGGTCCTCGCAAGACCGGCCCCCGGAAGGTTGCCGTGTTGGTGCTCAGGACCATCGGTGACGGGATCGGTGACGGCGCAAGAGAGCGCCTTCGGTCTCGTTGGGCTGTGATCATCCGCGACGGCGCAACCCTCTTCGAACAGGAGAAGACCGTGAACTAAGGCCAGGCAAAACAAAAGGCCCACGAAGCTGGAAACTTCGAGGGCCTTTGGAGTCACCGAGGGATCGGCGACAGGAATGTTTTGAGCGACTTCCTTATGCCATCCCGACAAGCTGTGTGTCAAGAACATCGGTTTCGGTGAACGCTCCCGTTTTGCCCTCAACATGGAGGGTGCGATGCAACTTGCATCGTCAGGAGGCCGGCGGCTGAGACATGCCGCTCTGGCCGCGAGAAAGTTCGTGCTGGAATCCGGACGAACCGTGACACGAAAAGAGCTCTCGGCGGCGGCTCGCGATGCCGAGAAGGCACTCCGTCTGAGCGCGCCACAACGGCTGGTCCTGAGCCAGCTTGTCGTCTGCTGGGGCGAGCATGACATCGACCGGCTGCTCGTCTGGCCGTCCAACCAGCGGCTGACAACAGCCACCGGATTATCCGAGCGGTCGATCCGCAATGCCGTCCGCGCCCTGATCGAACTCCAGCTGCTGCTCCCGAAGGACTCCCCGAATGGCAAGCGCTACGCCGTCCGGGACAAGCACGGAAATGTCATTGATGCCTTCGGCTTCGATGTGACGCCGCTTTATGCGCGCCGGGGCGAGTGGGCTGCCACCACCGCTGCGCAACGGCAGGCGAAAGAGTTCCTGAAACGCTCCTTCGACGAAATCACAATCTGCCGTCGCGCCACGGAAGAGGCGCTGCATGCCCTTGTTCGACACCATCCATCCGTCGATTGCGCCGATCTCGAGAAGCGTCTCGCTGGGTTGAAAGCTCGCACCCCGAAACGCTCCGGGACCACGCTACCGGCCGGGCTCGCCGATGCCTGGAGCGAGATGAGACAACTCGCTGAGGAAGCGTTTTATCAGGCAAGCTGTGACGGCACGACATTCCGGCACATTGAGGCAGAGAAAGAATCCTCTAGTGAGACTTGTTACAACGGCGACCAGAACGACGCTGAACCAGCCGCCTACGATACGCCGCCGTCTCATCTGCCGCTGCCGGCCCTGGTCGTCGAAGCCTGCCCCGTCATCGATGGTTATACCCATCCCATCCGGGATACGGCTGATCTCGTGGCGGCTGGAAGCTTCCTGCGCGCATGCCTGGGGACACACCCGAGCGCCTGGACGGAAGCGGTGGAGGAGCTTGGTGCTATCCGCGCCGCAACGGCCGTGATCTATGTCCTGCAACGCCACGAAGACGATGTCAGAAGCGGCAGAAACAGCATTCGAAATCCCGGAGGATACTTCCGGTCGATGGTGCGCCTGATCAAGAACGCTGAGATCGACCTTCAGGCCGAACTGCTCACGCTACGCAGGCACAAGCTCGCTCAACAGGATGGAGGCGCCTTGCCGCGGCGTGGGCGGTGCGATGCGTACCGTCCCGACCACGGGCCACAGGCCGATCATCTCCCTCGCGACCGGGCGGAGCCCGGCACCAGCCATATCTTCATGCGAAGGCATTCGCACAGGGCAGCAGGTGCGTTGCAGTTTGAGGGGCGGCCGGGTTCATGTTAGCGGGATGATGGCGTAACCGAAGACTTTGCAGAAGGACAATTCTGATGGAAATCGGACTCTACACCTTCGGTGACGTGGGCGCCGATCCCGTGACGGGACACCGGATCGGACCGGCCGAGCGCCTGCGCAACCTCGTGGAGGAGATCGTCCTTGCCGATCAAGTGGGGCTCGACGTGTTCGGCCTCGGTGAGCACCACCGGCCCGACTATGCCGTCTCAGCGCCAGCCGTCGCGCTGGCCGCGGCGGCGACGCAGACCAAGCACATTCGCCTGACAAGTGCCGTCACGGTGCTGAGCTCCGACGACCCGGTCCGGGTGTTCCAACAGTTTGCTACCCTCGACAATCTCAGCCACGGTCGGGCCGAGATCATGGCCGGCTGCGGCTCCTTCATCGAGTCGTTTCCGCTCTTCGGCTACGACCTCGACGATTACGACACGCTCTTTGCCGAGAAGCTGCAGCTTCTCATGCAGCTCAACGAGGGCGAGCGCATCACCTGGCCCGGCGGGCAGCATACGCCCCCGATCACGGATCGTGGTGTTTACCCACGCCCCTGTCAGGACAAGCTGCCGATCTGGATCGCCGTGGGCGGCACGCCTCAGTCCGTCGCACGGGCCGGGGTGCTCGCGCTGCCGCTTGCCCTGGCCATCATCGGCGGCGAGCCGGCCCGTTTTGCACCCCTTTTCGACCTGTACCGGCAGGCAGCCCAGCGGGCCGGCCACGATCCCGCAACCCTGAAGACATCCATCAACGTGCACGGCTTCGTCGCCGACACCACCCAGGAGGCTGCCGACACCTTCTATGCCCCGCAGGCGGAGGTGATGAACCGGATTGGGCGGGAGCGCGGCTGGCCGCCGACGAGCCGCCAGCAGTTCGACGCGGCCAGGGGACCGCGCGGTGCGCTGTTCGTCGGAAGCCCTGCCGAGGTCACGGACAAGATTCTTGCCGCGCATGAGATCTTCCGGTTCGACCGCTTCCTGCTCCAGATGGCCATCGGCGTGATGGACCACGTCAAGCTGATGCGAGCAATCGAAATCCTGGGGACGAAGGTTGCGCCGGAAGTTCGCAAGGCAGTCGCCTCAGGGTGACAGGATTCGTGGGCGGCTCTCCTGATCAGGCGGTCATCCGAGCCATGCATCAATCAAGCTCGATCGTCTGGGTCCGGAGTTCTCATATTTCGGTCCTCGCAGAGAGAGACATTCAGAGTCGATGCACAAGGTGGTCATTCACAAAGCTGGCGGTTACGAGCAACTGAAGCTCGAAACCCACCCCGTGCCGAAACCGGGCGATCGTCAGGTCCTGATCCGCACCGAGGCGGTGGGCGTGAACTACGCCGATATCTGCGTGCGTTGGGGCGTGTACGAGTCTGCGCGCCGGTTCGTGGGCTGGCCGATCACACCGGGCTTCGAATATGCCGGTCGGGTGGAGGAGGTTGGCCGCGGGGTCGCTCATGTGAAGCCGGGCGATCCGGTGTTCGGGTTGACCTTCTTCGACGGCTATTCCACCCATGTCTGTGCCCCGGCCGATCTCGTCTGGCCCAAGCCCGAAGCGCTGGACTTCGAAGCCGCCGCGGGTTTCCTGGCGGTCCATCTCACAGCCTATCATGGCCTGCTGCAGAACGTGGTGATCCGGCCCGGCATGAGGGTGCTCGTGCATTCGGCCGCCGGCGGAGTCGGGTCGGCACTCGTTCAGTTATGCAAGCTGCACGATCTGCACGTGACCGGCGTGGTGGGAGCCAGCCACAAGGTCGAGCATGTGCGCCAACTCGGCGCTGACGCCGTCATCGACAAGTCCACGCAATCGCTCTGGGATGAAGCCCGACGCCTATGCCCCGATGGCTATGACCTGGTCTTCGACGCGAACGGCCCCGAAACCCTGGCGCAGAGCTATGCGCATTTGCGCCCGACCGGGAAGCTGCTGGTCTACGGCTTTCACACCCTGCTGCCCAAGCAGGGCGGGCGCATCAATTATCTCAAGGCCGCTCTCGGCCTGCTGAGGATGCCACGGCTCAATCCCTTGATGATGACAACCGAGAACAAAGGTGTGGTGGCGTTCAATCTGTCGTTTCTGTTTGGTCGCACCGACCTCCTGCGGGCTGCCGTGAACGACCTGACAGCCTGGGTGGAAAAAGGCAAGATTGCCGTGCCCAAGATCCGTTCCTTCGCGCTGGCGGACGTGGCTCAGGCTCATCGCGCTCTGGAATCAGGCGCGACCACGGGCAAGCTGGTCCTGCGAACAGCGCCAGCCTCATGAGCGGCGCTCTCCCCATCCCACCTGAGCTCCTTGAACAGGCTCTCGCCAAGCTCAAACGGCTCTTGTACAAACCGTCGTCTTGATCCGCAGCGATCTCCGGACCATGGCAGTTCGACTGCCCGGCACTCTTGGTCCTGAACCATGAGCCGGTCCCGGACCCGAAATCCTCTCAGCGATCACCCTGACGGACCAGGAGCGATACCATCGGTCAGATCCGTGACAGGATGCGGCGATCACCGGCCGCATCCCGCCAGCCACCGGAAGCCGCGTCAGGACAACCTTAAGGGACGCACCGCCGCATCACCCGCGCAAGACGCTGCGAGAACGCCTTCGCGTCGGCCGGCAATTCCCCGTCCAGGATCCGCGCCTCGTCCAGCAGCAGGTGAGCAGCGTCCTCGCGCAGAGCCTGCTGATCCTCGCCCAGGTTGGCCAGGGCCACGACGAGGTCATGGCGCGGATTGATCTCCAGAACGGGTTTGGCCGCGGACGTCAGCTGACCCGCGCGGGCGAGAAGCCGCTCGAGCTGGCGGTCCATGCCGGTCTCGGACGCCACGAGGCAGACGGCGCTCTCCGTCAGCCGCTCGGAGGCGCGGACATCGGCCACGGCCTCGCCCAGGGTGGTCTTCACAGATTGGATGAAGCCCGTCACCGCCTCCGTTGCCGGCGCGCCCGTATTCTCCTGGGCCTCGAGCAGCGGAATCTGCGCCAGGTCGGCACCGCCCTGGGTCACCGACTTGAATGGCTTGCCCTCGTAATCGACGCCGGCCGTGACCCAGAAACTGTCGACCGGATCAGGCAGCAGCAGCACCTCAATGCTGCGGGCCCGGAATCCTTCGAGCTGCGGCGAGGCCTCGAGCCGGGCGAGGTCCGTGCCCGTCACGTAGTAGATAGCCGTCTGATTCTCCTTAAGCGAGCCGACATAATCCTTGAGCGAGCGCCACCCGCCACCGGACGCGGTGGTCTTGAACCGGCCCAGTCCCAGCAATGTCGAGCGACGCTCGAAATCTTCGTAAAGCCCTTCCTTTAGCACCGGGCCGAAGGTCTCCCACACCTTGGTGTAGGCCTCAGCATCGTTCTGCGCGAGCTTCTCGAGCTCGCTGAGCACGCGGCTGGTCACGCCCTTCTTGATGGCGGCGAGAAGCGGGCTCTCCTGGATCATCTCGCGCGAGACGTTGAGTGGCAGGTCGGCCGAGTCGACCAGTCCGCGCACGAAGCGCAGGTAGCGCGGCAGGAGCTCGGCCTCGTCGGTGATGAAGACCCGCTTCACGTAGAGCTTCATCCGCCCGTGGCGGTCGGGATCGAACAGGTCGAACGGCGTGGAGCCCGGCACGAAGGCCAGGGCCGTGTACTCGTGGCGGCCCTCGGCCCGGAAATGCACCGTCAGGGCCGGCTCGTCGAACTGGCCGGCGACGCTGCGGTAGAAGTCGGTGTAGTCCTCCGGCGTGATTTCGGAGCGCGGCTTGACCCAGAGGGCGGCACCATCAGCAATCTCCTGCGGCTCCGCGCCTGGCTTCTCGACAAGGGAGATCGGCACCGGAACATGGCCCGACTGCTCCTTGACGATGCGCTCGAGCCGGTAGCGCTCCGTGTAGGATGCTGTGTCCTCCATCAGGTGGAGGATCACCCGGGTGCCGCGGGCCGGGGCCTCGTCGACGGCTGCGGGCGCGACTGTGTAGGATCCCTTGCCGTCGGACGACCAGATCGTGGCCTCCTCACTGCCGGCGCGGCGCGAGACGACATCGACCCGGTCGGCCACCATGAAGGCCGAGTAGAAGCCAACGCCGAACTGCCCGATGAGCTGAGCCCCTTCGCCGCCCTGGGCGGCCTGGATCCGGTCCATGAAGGCCTTGGTGCCCGAGCGCGCAATGGTGCCGAGCGCCTCGATCATCTCGTCCCGGCTCATGCCGATGCCGTTGTCCTCGACCGTCAGGCGGCGGTTATCGGCATCGATCAGCAGCGTGATCCGGGCCTTGGGATCATCGCCGAACAGGGCAGGGTTGGCGATCGCCTCGTAGCGCAGCTTCTCGCAGGCATCGGCCGCGTTCGAGATCAACTCGCGCAGGAAGACGTCCTTGTCGGAGTAGACCGAGTGCACCATCAGGTGCAGCAGCTTGGCGACATCGGCCTCGAACGTGTGGTTCTCAGGGGCGGGCGTGGTGTCAGCAGTCGTCATGGCGTGAGATGAACCTTGTTGCTCCGGCAGGCGACGAGATGGCCGTGAACGGTCAAGATTTCAAGGCTTCGGGTCAACCTGGATGGGCCAGTACCTCTCAGAGGTACTGGCCGCCAGCTAGTGTTCTGTCACTGACGAGTGATTCCGAAATCCGATCCGACGTGCGATCCTGCTCTGATGGGCAAGATCGAACGCATTGAGGTTCCCGCCGCTGATCGAGATCGCTTGGAGAGCTTGGTCGGTGACCGCAACACATCCCAGAAGGTCGTCTGGCGGGCTCGGATTGTTCTGCTGGCTGGTGAGGGCCTGCGCGCTACCGAGGTCGCCGGCCGCGTCGGCACGAGCACTCTGACGGTGAGGCGCTGGCGCCGCCGCTATGCGCAGGCGGGCGTCGACGGGCTTCTCAAGGACGCCACCCGCCCGCCAGGGCGCAAGCCCCTGACGGCCGCGGTGATCCAGCGGGTTGTCGACATGACCCTGCATGAGAAGCCGCCGCGAGCGACGCAGTGGAGCGTGCGCTCGATGGCCGCTGTCACAGGCCTGTCCCACACCAGCGTGCAGCGGATCT
>NZ_VOSK01000829.1 GCF_009296175.1 Microvirga tunisiensis
CGGAGAGAATCATCGACGATGGCGGGAGCGCCTGCACGGCGAGAGCGTGGCTCAGGCCGCGACGGCAGGGCATCAGCTAGGGAATTTTCGAGGCCCACAATCAGGCAGTATTCACCGCCCTATGACAGCTGGTCGCGGAGGGCTTCACGGTCGGACGCCTGCATGTTGCCACCCTGATGAAGCGGATGGGCATCGAGGCGCTCTATCGCAAACCCAACACCTCCAAACCGGCGCCAGGACATCAGATCTATCCTTATCTGCTGCGCAAGCTGTCGGTGACGCGCCCCAATCAGGTGTGGGCCATGGACATTACGTAGATACTGTCGGCGAATTCAGGCAATCGGCGCCAAGGCGGCAAAGCGGGTCACGCGCGTTGTGGCCCGGGGTGATCCATCCAGCCAGTGCACAATCCGCGAGACGTTCATCGCAGCCGCCGAACACACCTCTTGGAGGCCGGTCTTCAGCAACCCGATATACCGGCTCCGTCGCATCCCGAACGCCCGCACGCCCTGTGAGAGCGTGCCCTCGACCCCGGCGCGGACATGATATCGCTTTTTCCAGTCGGGGTCGCGCATGCGGGCCCGTGCGGCGCTCAGCGCTTCGTATTCCTCGCGCAGGTGGAAGTAGACGGAGCGACGCGCGTCCTTGGCTGGTGTGCACAACGCTCTGGCGGCGCAGGCCCCACAATCCGAGCGGCTGCAGCGAGCATGGATACGCGGGCTTCCGTCCTCGCTACGCGCAACGCGCCAGGTTACGGAGATCTTGCCCTGCGGACAGGTCACCTGTTCGTTCTCCCAGTCAACGGCAAATCGGGGCATGTCGTATCCTTGGCTCATGCGGGATTGCCAGCTCGATACGCCCCGCACCGGTCCCTCGAGCGAGATGCCGTAGTCCCGCCGGCTGCTGACCAACAAGGCCGCATCAACGTAGGCTGAGTCCACGAAGTGCTCAGAAGGCAGGAGGCCCTTAGCCGTTCTTATGCACGAGAGGGCTGGAGAGGGCTGGCGGATGTAGCTTAAGCGCTTGAAGCAGCGTAGGATTTGGTTGCTGAGACCAACCCCTGCCACCGATTGCACTGTGCCACACCCGCCAT
>NZ_VOSK01000830.1 GCF_009296175.1 Microvirga tunisiensis
CTCCCCGCGCCGCCAATGCCTTGATAGTCATGCGAGCCTCCTGATCGAGCCGGCTCATGCGCTCCTCCGTGTCGTCCCGTGACACGGTAGGTCGACTTCAACCGGAGGCGACATCTCGTAAATCTGGCCGTCGCCTTACTCACACATTCGCGCGTCGCGCTACAGCAGGTCGTCCTCCAGCACGGGATAGCGGCTGCGCCGCCGCTCCGCCTGGATCCGACTCGTCTCCTCGGAGGCCTGCGCCTTCTGCTCCTCCCGGCGCTTCCTTCGGGCCTCGGGCTCGTTGCGCCGCGCCGCCTCCTCGATTTCGGGCCAGCGCAGCTTCAGTTCTTCATAGGACCGGAACGGCACCCGCCAGATCCTCTCCTCGGAATCCCAATGCGCCCACGGGATCGATCGCAGAGCGTCCACAATGGTGCGCGAATAGGGGGTGCGTACCTTCAGGTCGTCGGCGATCGTGAGGTACGGACTCTCGAGAGGTTCGAAGATGAAGGCGTCCCGCCCCTTGGCGTCGGCATGCCGATCCAGGGTTTCTAATTCCTGCCCCATCCAGGTGTTGAGCCGCTGCACGGCCGTCTTTCCCGGCACGAACCAGCGCTCCTCCCCTGCCCGCCAACGCGCGCGCGGGAAGCTGTCGCGGAACCGACGCACTAGGTCGCGGTCATAGGGGAACACCGCATAGGCGCCCGGCCTCTCGTCATCCTCGGAGGGCAGGACCTGGAAGGCGGATACGATCTCCATATGCAATCAGTGCTTTGCCGGATGAGGTTTCCTAGGCACAACAGATTGCCTGAAGTTTGGATCCCTCCATGGCGGCGGCGCTGGGTGGCGGTCGGGTGCGTGTTCTGAGCTTCTGTACAGGCTGAACAGCGAGATGCGCGGTTGGGGTGTGGCGGGGTCGGGTGTTGCTCGGGGTTCAGAGACGACGAAGCCCTCGGAGCGCTGGGCTCACGAGGGCTTGGTGTCGTGTTGGTTGCGGGGACAGGATTTGAACCTGTGACCTTCAGGTTATGAGCCTGACGAGCTACCGGGCTGCTCCACCCCGCGTCAACGCGTGCGAGTTTGGCACCGCCAAACCCCAAACTGGTGTGCC
>NZ_VOSK01000831.1 GCF_009296175.1 Microvirga tunisiensis
CCAATGGTCTCGTGGAGCGCTTCAACGGGCGGGTGCAGCGCGAGGTGCTGGGCATCACCATCTACAGCCATCGGGACCTCGAGACGCTGCTCAAGGGCTTCAATCAGGCCTATAACAGAAGACGTCAACGCGTGCTCAAGGGGCGATCCCCGGATGAGGTTGTGCGAAGCCGCCTGGCTGCCGAGCCGAAGCTCGCCAACCGCCGCTACAAGCCACCCGATGCAGACGCGTTGCCGCCAGCCCTCCAGGTCATCGCTCATGCCAAGGAGGTCTCGCATCCAGACAACGCTGCTCCAGGGCAAGGTTGTAGACGAGGCGGCACAGTCCCACGACCTTGGCGAGCAGGACACGCTGCTCGTCGGTCGGGTAAATCCTGAACCTGTACGCCTTGTGCACCTGCATCAGGGGAACATACGTGGAACGGTAAAGCCTGGCAATCCTGTGAACGCGCCTTGTATCCTCGCCCTTGAGGGCGAGGATACAAGGCGCGATCTGATACGACGGCGGCCAAATGCTCCGATGGCGAAGAACTGGCACAGGCCACATTCTATCGCGAACTCGAAGAAACCCTGGCTGAGGCGCAGCGGCGGGGCCGCAAGTGCCAGGTCCAGACGATCCATGCCAAGATCGCCAACCGCAGAAAGGACGCTCTGCACAAGTTCTCCCGTGCCGTGGTCGATCGGGCGGGAGCCATCTTCGTCGGCAACATCTCATCCACCTGGCAGATTGCATCCGGGAACGCCAAGGCGACCCTGGACGTGAGCTGGTCCATGCTGCGCAACTTCCTTGAGTACAAGAGCGATCACGCGGGAGTTGTGTTTGCCGAGGTGAATGAGGCCTTCACAACGCAAACCTGTTCTGGGTGCCATGCGCTCAGCGGTCCCAAAGGCCGAGAGGGTCTTGCGGTCAGGCAGTGGGTGTGCAGCGAATGTGGTCTCGCGCATGATCGGGACCACAACGCTGAGCTGGCGGGTCGGGGTTCCGGCGCAGCGACAATTCTGATTCAATCCCCTGCATGTCACCGGCCCCGGATCTTGATGGCCTGTCGAACGCCGATCTGAAGCGGTTGGTGCTGGAGCTGTTGGG
>NZ_VOSK01000832.1 GCF_009296175.1 Microvirga tunisiensis
TTAAAAAAGCAAATCAAAAATTTGGCCCCTGCGGGCCGAACTCAGGGACAAGCGCCCTCGAAGGTCAGTAGCAAGTCAACGGCAGCGAAGTCAGCTGGCGGGCGCGGTGGATTGCCCGCCAGACGTGAGCCGCGCGTAACGCATTCAGTTCAGTCGACATATGAGTGTCACAGCATGTGGTCCAAGCTGCAGGGCTTGAGGCCGTCACCTTGATGATTTGCGAGGAACAATGACGAATGGACAATTCAGCCAGGCACCACCGGACAAAGCGAATGAACTTTTCGAGAAGCTCCTCGCCACGTCCGACAACGCAGTCAAAACCCGTGAGCGCCTGTTCGCAGACCTGAAGGACGAGTTAGAACTCCTCGCCAGCCTTCAGGAGGAGCACCTGTTTCCCGTGCTGAGACGGCACGGAATGCTCGATCTCCTGCAGGAGGCTATCAATGACAATGACGAAACGGCTGCGCTCCTCAGTGAGCTGGAGCGCAGGCCCAAGAACAGTGCTGAGTTCATCAGCCAGGTGACGGAGTTGCGGAGGGCGTTCCAGCAGCACATCCGCGACGACCGAAAGGAACTGCTTCCCGCGGTGCTCAAAGTGCTGAGCGACGAGGAAGCCATCGCCATCGTCGAGACAGTGGAGGATGAAATGGCAAGCATTGACGACACCAAACGGTTCGAGGCCCGCCGTGCCCGTGAGCAGGGTGAGGCCGTGCAGCGGGTAACCGAGGAAGTGGCCGATACGCTGCAGGCTGGCGTGGAAAGCGCCCGGACCCTGGTTCAAGCGATGCAGGAAGCAGTCCAGACTAGCTTCGGCGCCTTCTCGGAGTTGTCCCGCCGCTCGATCGGCCACGGCTTGCCGACAGCCGACCGAACCGATGCAGTTGCCTTAGGGCTGAGCGAAGAGGCAGCGCACAACTTGCGCGCTGTGGCCCAGTCCAGCACCGCTCTCGCTCGTGGCCTGCAGGAGGTCTCGCGGGAAGTGGTCGACCGCAGTCAGAAGCGCCTGCAACACAACATCGATGGTCTACAGTCGCTTGCCCGCTGTCGCTCGATGACGGACTTCGTTGAGGCGCAAACGACGCT
>NZ_VOSK01000833.1 GCF_009296175.1 Microvirga tunisiensis
TTGTTGAGGCATTCATCGACGAGTTGGACCTCGCGGCCCTGGGCTTTGCCGGCATCGTGCCGGAGGTGACGGGCCGCCCAGCGTATCATCCCGCCACCCTGCTCAAGATCTACATCTACGGCTATCTCAACCGCATTCAGTCGAGCCGGAGGCTGGAACGCGAGACCCAGCGCAACCTCGAGCTGATCTGGCTGACCGGCCGGCTGATGCCCGACTTCAAGACCATCGCCGACTTCCGCCGCGACAATGGCCCGGCCATCCGCGCGGCGTGTGCGCAGTTCGTCGTGCTGTGCCGCAAGCTCAACCTGTTCACCCGGGCGGTGGTGGCCATCGACGGCTCCAAGTTCAAGGCCGTCAACAATCGGGACAAGAACTTCACCGTGGCCAAGGTGGCCAAGCGCATCGAGCAGGTCGAGGCCAGCATCGCCCGCTACCTGGCGGCGCTCGATCGGGCCGACCGGCAGGACAACGATGTGGCCGAGGCCAAGACGGCCCGCCTGAAGGAGAAGATCGAAGGCCTGCGCCGGTCGATGCAGTCTCTGAAGGAGATGCAGCAGCAGGTGGAGGCCGCGCCCGACCAGCAGATCTCCCTCACCGATCCGGATGCCCGTTCAATGGCCACCAGCGGCAAGGGCACCGGCATTGTTGGCTACAACGTCCAGATGGCGGTGGAGGCCGAGCACCACCTCATCGTGGCGCACGAGGTGACCAATGTCGGCAACGACCGCACCCAACTGCTCGCGATGGGACGGCAAGCCCAAGACGTGATGACGTGCGAGGAAGTCACGGCGCTGGCCGATCGCGGCTCTTTCAATGGTGACGAGGTGCTGGCCTGCGAAGGAACCGGCGTGCTGCCCTGCGTTCCCAAGACGCTGACCTCCGGCAACACCAAGCGCGGCCTGTTTACCGGGCAGGACGTCGTCTATGACGCCGAGCATGACCACTACACCTGCCCGGCGGGTCAGCATCTGACGAAGGGCAAGGTGCGCTCAGACCGCCGGGACAATATCGATCATGACCGCAACCTGACCGCCTGTTCAGCCTGTGCCCTCAAGCCCCAATGCTCGCCGGACA
>NZ_VOSK01000834.1 GCF_009296175.1 Microvirga tunisiensis
GCCTTTGGTGCCAATCAGCTCCTCGGCGGCGTCCTGAATGCGATCACGGAGGGTCAAGGATGCCGAGTTGCGATGCGCTATCATCGTCCGCGTCCAACACGGCCGGATCCCGAAAAGGGGCTGCTGGCGCCAGCAGCCCAAGTTCAGGGAGGAAACGCTCACAAAGGGAGCGGGACAGCGAGTCCATTGCCATCTCGCACGGCAGAATGTATGCGGCCTCTAGGCGCCGCAGCAATCATATCAAGGTATGGTTGCCTCACCCATCAGGCAGAAAGCAGCCCGTGATGTCGTGCTGGTTCTGCAAACGGGCTTGCTTCGTAAACCGCCGTTGAGCGCCAGGAGCCTTAGAGGACAGTATAAGAGTTCAAGCCACAGCACCTGCCGCGGCTCTCCATGCCGCCATGGCTTGGAGGCGGTGAAGAGCCTGGACAGCGCTGGCGCATTGCCAAACTCCGGTGGGCGAAGTTCCTGAACAACATCGCCGAGACGGATCACCGGCGCATCAAGCGGCTGGTTCGACCAGTCTGGGCTTCAAGAGCTTCGTGACGGTCGTCCAGACGATTGCCGGCTATGACGTCATGATGATGGTCCGCAAAGGCCAAGTCGTCAGCGTACCAGCGAATGATAGGGAGGCCCGGAGTGATTTCATTGCTGGTCTGTTCAACGCTGCTGCCTAACCTAAGCTCGTGTCCGGTCGTCACATGAGGAACATCAGAAATTGTAACAGAACCCGTCTTCGTTCCTGGAGGCCAAAGCCAAGAGAGCTCCCATATTGCTCAATATCAAGCCTGACGGCTTGGGTGATCTTGAACTGTGCGAGAGCCTTGGCTGGCTATCCAGCTCGATCTATGATCGCCAATCTTTCAACTGCACCCAAGGCGTCTCAGTAATGCAAGAACGCCGCACTCGATAAGGGCGCCCGCGCGCTGATGAAGATTGTCCCTGCTTGATTCGCGAGGATGGCGAACGGCCTGATTAGTTCTCACCAAGCTTGCCGACAAACCTGAACCGGTCGAGCCCCAGAGCTGGTGCCTGGCTTTGCGATCATCCCGCGATCAATGGCCTGCTCCAAC
>NZ_VOSK01000835.1 GCF_009296175.1 Microvirga tunisiensis
CTAGTGGACGGAATCTAACACTTGGTGCCCTCGCCGGACGGCAGCGATGATCTCATCTGGGTTGGCCGTCCAGGTGAAGGGCTTGGGACGTGCATTGGTTTCAGCCACGTAGCGGTTGATGGCCTCCTGAAGATCGACCACCGAACGGAACACGCCGCGCTTGAGCCTCTGGCGCGTGAGCTTAGCGAAGAAGCCCTCCACCGCGTTGAGCCACGAGCATGAAGTTGGGATGAAGTGGAAGGTGAAGCGCTCATGGCGATCCAGCCAGGCGCGGACCTTCGCATGCTTGTGAGCCGCGTAGTTGTCGAGGATCACGTGCACCGTCTGACCCGCCGGCACCTGAGCCTCGATGGTGTTCAGGAAGCGGATGAATTCCTGATGCCGGTGGCGCTGCATGTTGCGGCCAATCACGGTGCCGTCCAGGACATTCAGGGCGGCAAACAGTGTCGTGGTGCCATGGCGCTTGTAGTCGTGGGTCATGGTCCCAAGCCGGCCCCTCTTGAGCGGCAGACCGGGCTGAGTGCGGTCGAGCGCCTGGATCTGGCTCTTCTCGTCGACCGAAAGCACGATGGCATGCGCCGGTGGGTCGACGTAGAGCCCGACTACGTCTCTGAGCTTCTCGGCGAACTTGGGATCGTTGGAGAGCTTGAACTGACGATAGCGATGCGGCTGGAGGCCATGAGCTCGCCAGATGCGGCGTACGGCACTGGCGCTGATCCCGGTCTGCTCGGCCATCATGGCGGCGGTCCAATGGGTCGCCTCGGCCGGTGGGTCGGACAGCGTCAGGTTGATCACCCGCTCGGCCATGTCAGGGCTAAGCGGCTTGATCCGGGGCGGGCGCGTTTTGTCGCGCAGCAAGCCGTCGACGCCCTCATGCATGAAGCGCTCCTGCCAGCGCCAGACGCAGGTTTTGGAGGTGCCGGTCTGGCGCATGATCTCGGCCGTGCCGACACCATCGGCGCTCAGCAGCACGATGGCGGCCCGCCAGACATGCTTCTGGGCCGTGTTCCGGTTGCTGATAACAGCCTCAAGGCGCTGCCTGTCTGAGGAGTTAAGGGTGATGGAGATACCA
>NZ_VOSK01000836.1 GCF_009296175.1 Microvirga tunisiensis
TGTCTGGATGCGAGACCTCCTTGGCGGCAGCGATGACCTGGAGGGCGGGCGGCAACGCGTCTGAATCGGGCGGCTTGTAGCGGCGGTTGGCCAGCTTCGGCTCGGCGGCCAGGCGGCTGCGCACCACCTCATCCGGTGCTCGCCCCTTCAGCACGCGCTGACGTCTCCTGTTGTAAGCCTGATTGAAGCCCTTGAGCAGCGTCTCGAGATCCCGATGGCTATAGATCGTGATGCCGAGCACCTCGCGCTGCACCCGCCCGTTGAAGCGCTCCACGAGACCATTGGTTTGCGGTGTATACGGCTTGGTCCTGCGGTGCTCCAGCTTCAGCTGGCGGCAGGCCTCTTCAAAGCCATCGGCGGTAAAGCAGGATCCTCTGTCGGTGAGCACGTGCGTGATCTTGAAGGGAAACGCGCGGACCGCCTCTTTCAGGAAGGCGACCGCGCTGGTGGCCAGCTCATCGTCCTTGACGGCCAGATGCACCCACCGTGAGCAGCGGTCGATGGCCACATACAAATAGCGCTTGCGGCGCTCCCCGTTGGCGGTCTGCAGCTTGGGCAGGTGCTTGATGTCCATGTGGATGAAGCCAAGATCGTAATCCTTGAACGTGCCGCTCCGGCGCTGGCGCTGCTGCGCCGGGGGCAATCGTCCCAGACCCTCGGCCTTGAGGATGCGGTAGACGGCATCGCGGTTGAGATGCGGCAGGAAATGGCTGACCACAAACGTGAGGTCATCGAGCGGGAAGCCGGTGGCCTGGCGCAGGGCACAGACGATGGCGCGCTCTTCCTCGGTGGCCTTCCAGGGCAGCTTGTGCGGCCGGCTGCTATGGTCCTGGCAGTCCTGTGCGCCGCGCTTGCGCCACTTGCGGATGGTCTCGGTGCTCACGCTGAAGCGCTGGGCCAGCACGCCGGTGGGCTCTCTCGAGCGGGCGATCTCTTGGCGGACGGCGGGGGTGGTGCGGGCTTGCGGATGAAGGGAGTGCATCACGTCCTCCTGCGGTGAGAAGCTCGGCGTCGCAGGCCGTCAAAGCGCCAAGTATACTCCTCAATGGCGTAACGCACCTGATCCCAA
>NZ_VOSK01000837.1 GCF_009296175.1 Microvirga tunisiensis
TCGGCATGAAGCACGTGGACATGCGCAAGCTGCCCGCCGCGGCTCAAGAGGAGCGCCGGCGGCAAGTCATTGGGCTCCGGGAGCGCGGGCTGACTTACCGGGCGATCGCGGCCCAGGTTGGGCTGTCGCCAACCGGGGTGTTCGACATTTGCCGGCGGTTTGCGGCCGAGGGCGCGCCGGGGCTGGTGAGCAAGCCACGCGGGCGCAAGCCGGATGAGCAGCGACTGCTGGATGCCGCTCAGGAGGCCGAGATTCGGCGCCTGATCTGCCGGCACACCCCGGACGAACTGGACCTGCCGTTCGCCCTGTGGAGCCGAAAGGCGGTGCGTGCGGTGATCTGGCAGCGCTGTGGGATTGCGCTGGCCGTGCGAACCGTGGGCAAGTATCTGGCGCGCTGGGGCTTCACCGCGCAGAAGCCGCTCCGGCGTGCTTACGAGCAGAACCCGGCCGCGGTGCGGCACTGGCTGCGGCGGGAGTATCCGGCCATCGTCGCGGCGGCCCGGCAGGCGCGGGGCACCATCTTCTGGGGTGACGAAACCGGTTTGCGCGCGGACGACGTGCGCGGCCGCGGCTATGCGCCCCGGGGCCGGACGCCGGTGATCCGGGTCTGCCACCGGCGCGCCGGGCTGAGCCTGATTGCGGCGGTGAGCAATCGCGGCGCATTGCGCTGGATGATTGTCGACGCGGCGGTGAACGCCGCAACCTTGATCCGCTTCCTGCAACGCCTGATCCGCGATGCAAAGCGCAAGGTGCTCCTGATCCTGGACCGGCTGCGGGTGCATCGGGCCGCCCGGGTCCGCGACTGGCTCACCGCGCATCGGTCGAAGATCGAGGTTTTCTACCTGCCGGCCTACAGTCCGGAGCTGAACCCGGAGGAGGGCCTGAACGCCGACCTGAAGCAGGTTGTCACCCGCCAGGCGCCCGCGCGCAGCAAACAGCAACTCAAGCGGGCAACTGTCCGCCACATGCGCCGACTGTCGAAATCGCCCGCGCGCGTCCGAAGCTATTTCAGCCACAAGTCCGTCCGCTACGCTGCATGCTCAAGACAATGAAGACCGGATCAATAAC
>NZ_VOSK01000838.1 GCF_009296175.1 Microvirga tunisiensis
GGGAGCGTCCTATTACGAGGAGCGATATCGGAAGCGGGTGATCGATAATCTGCACCGCCGCGCCAAGGCCTTCGGCTTTGTGCTGCAGGAGGTCGCTGTTGACGCTTCCACGGGCGCTGTTTCTTAGAGTGTCTGCCCAATATGATCAGCACGGCCTCCATAAGAGGATTGATGGATGAGTGAGCCACCTAAACCTGCTGGATCTCTTACTTTGCGTAACTACGGGATCACCTAAACAGGCCACATGCTGACCTGCATGGTGACGGAGCCGCAATATTACTCAAATGCCCAGGGTAATGCCTGGGACAGCCAAAAGCAGCCTCTGTGAAGAGCCCTGCCAAGGACGGATCACCGTATAAGGCACAGGTGACTGTGCTGAAAGCGGCCCGATCCGGGGGAAGTGCGGCAGCTTTCTATCAAGACCAGACGGTCGCAACGAATAGGTACTGCTGATGCATGCTGATACGGCGTTAAGACGTCTGGAAGCACTACCTGATCTCGCTCAGGCAGGTAAACGCATAAACGGACTGTTCCGTCTTCTCACTTACCGCCCACTCTGGACGGAAGGATTGGAGCGCATCAAGCGCAACAAGGGAGCCGGAACGCCAGGAGTAGACGGATCGACTATCTCGACACTCGGTGAAACCGACATCGAGACAATTATCCAGATGCTCGTGGATGGGACCTACCGTCCTAAGCCCGTAAAGCGCGTCTACATTCCGAAAGCGAACGGCAAACTACGACCTCTCGGCATCCCGACCGCTCAAGACCGTCTGGTCCAAGAAGTCGTGAGATCGATCCTCAACCGAATCTATGAGCCGGTGTTCTCACCGAACTCACATGGATTCCGGAAGAAGCGGTCGTGCCACACAGCTCTCGAATCGTTCTCGAAGCGATGGGGAGCCACCAAGTGGCTTGTCGATGTTGATGTCGAGGGATTCTTGGATCCCGCTTCATAATGCCCCCTGGTTCATGAGGTCTGCTCGAAGAGCCCCCGCTGATGGTCTATCACTTTGACGCGTAGACCTTTTTGTCTCCCTTTGGTGACGTGCACTGCTTCGATCTCG
>NZ_VOSK01000083.1 GCF_009296175.1 Microvirga tunisiensis
ATCCGCGCTTCCACCTGCACTTCACGCCGACCTCGGCCTCATGGCTCAACCAGGTTGAGCGCTTCTTTGCCCTGATCACCCAGGAGCGCATTCGGCGGGGCGCCTTCACGAGCGTGCCCGATCTGGAGAGTGCTATCATGGACTACCTGGAGCACCACAATGCCGACCCGAGACCCTTTGTCTGGACCGCCTCGGCCTCAGCTATCCTGGAAAAGGTCGCCCGTGCGAAACAAGCGTTAGAGTCACAACACTAGCATGAGGCGATTCCGGCGCTGTGTGAATCCCTGCGCCTGACTCGCCCGCGGGGGCTGTCGAGAGTGATCCGCCGGTTGGGATAAGCGCTCATGTCAACACGTTGCGATCTTCGCATGAGCCGTGCGGCAGGTTTTGGCATTTTGTCATTTTGTCATCAAGGTCTTGAACACCCCCGACAGCCCAGACCTCGGCGCAACTGGGTGAGCAGGGATGATCGTCCAGGAAGGTCACTGCTGCTGTAGGATCGAAAGGTGCTCGGCTTCATTTTATGGGCGAACGGATCGGCAGGATTGATCACGGGGCGGTCTAACCGAAGTATCCCACCAAGCTCTTTGGATATTTTAACCCGCAGGTAACCATAATCTAAGGCAACGCATATTTGTTGCTGGCGCGCCTTGCTCCTGGAGCGGCCGGTCGCTAGGATTAGCAAATCCGCACCTGACGCGTGCGGGCAACCCAAGCGTTGTCTTCCCGACGCCGTTCGGGCCCACATCCGCTCCACATCGCGAGCGGGTCACGTCACGAAAGGGGTTCCTCTCCGGAGGAGCCCCTTTTCGTTTAACGACGAACAGTACTGGTGAGGACATGCTGCTGTAGCAGTCTGCACGAGCCGCACGATCCAAGTCGGCTTTTCTGGATTGCGGATCCGGGCCAACGTGATCGCGCTTGTCTCTGGAAACACCACAACCTGGAGCATTTCTGGGACGTATTGCCCTTTCCAAAGGCAGCCCTTCAAAGATCTGATTCACCCACATCTCCTGCTGCGCTCGGCGGGCCAGCATGTTTCTGGCGGATCATGTGGAAGCTCGGGCCGAGCGGCGGATGAACGCGCCAAGACGGCTATGCGACGAGTTTTGGCATTTTGTCAATTTGTCATTGGCGACGGCTGCTGCGCGCCCTGTGACCGACGCACGGCAGGACCGCCTCACACACGGGAACTCCGGAGCCCGGGAAAGCTGCGGGCGCAATGGATAGCGAACAGGTTTGGTCGTCGCTCTTTGTGGTCGGGCGTCTTGGACATTGGACGAAAATGGCTCTCAGCTGAGACACGATCAATCTTGCGGGGTATCGCGCTCGACTTCGAACCATTCTTGCGTGTGCGGTGCTTGAGCAGGTCGCGTACTTGACCTTAAGAGCCGCTCGCCCCGTCGTCAGGAGTAACGAGAATGTCTGGAGACGAACTCGCCAGATCGTCGATCTCCGGAAAGAGATCCTCTGCGGTAAGGGCTGCCGCAATCCTGTCGGGCTCCGTCTGCCGACGCAGGGTGGTCAGGCGAGCGTTGACCCAGATGACGATCCGGGCAAGCTCGCCCCAGCCGTTCGCGGAATTGCGGCGTTGCACCAATTCGAGAAAGGTCTCGAGTTCGGTGATCTCGGCCAGGATCGCGGTGTAGCGGCTGACGAAATCACGCCGCCGCTTCTCCCGTTCTTCCCGGGCCTGCGCAAGAGCGCGGAGAGTTTCGCTTAAGCGCCATTCCCGCGTGAAGCGTTCAAGTTCCTCCCGGCGCGCTCGGATTCCGGCCAAATAAGCAACGATGCCATCGGCTACGTCCCCGGTAGTGTTTTCAAGCCTCCGGGTATTGCCGTCCCGCCAGATCAGGCGCGTTCCTCGGACATGCTGATCGGCAATCCTTATCATCAGGAATCCGGTAAACCGTATCACGGGGGCCGGCTCAGCGCATCTATATCCGGTTCTCCGAAGATCCGCGAGGGGATTAAGAGTGCCGTCCGTCCGCCCGCGCTCCGCGCCGGCCAGTTCCCGCAATGCCGGGACATGCGAGTCGATTTCCGTTCTTTCAGTGAGGGAAAAGGTGACCTGGTCCTCGCCCGAGGTAACCTGCATCGACTGGCCTCAGCCATGCAGAGCAAGACCTCGGCTCTCAAGAGCCCGGGCAAGGCCATCAACGACTCGTATGCTGCGCTCGACGTTCGCGATCCCGATCACAACTCCACATTCACCGCTTCCAGTAGCGCGCACGGTGCCATCTGCGTCGGGAGTGGCCCCGCGGAGCGTTCGGGCCGTCGCCATGACTGTGGGATGGATATCATGAAGCGGCTCGACCGGCTCTATCATGGATTCCACAGATGACCTGGAACGGATCAGACGCTGGCCACGCTCCGAGGCATTCGCCTGAGGTGGCGTCGCGGGAGGCTGGGCGTACGAGAGTGAGAGGTAAACCCATTCGTCTTGCGGTTTGTCCGTCCGATAAAGGCGGGTCTGCTTGACGTCCTTGCCGTTGGCTTTCTGCGTCCAGTAACTGCGTGATGGAACCGGAACGCGATAGCGGTCGTAGACTTTCCTGAGCGAAGCCTCGGACAGCCCGAAATTCTCGGCTACCCGCTCCGTCGGCATCGACCACACGAGATCGTACATTTCGCGGCGGGTGAGATCTGTCTGGGACATGCCACCAGCATTGCGGAAAAGCAGGGCTTAATCTGGGCCGAGAGCCTCTTTCAACTGGGCTTCGGGCCGGGCACAGTACCGTCACCCATGCGCTTAGTTGGATCGTCCTGATCACAGAAAGCAGGTTGAGATCATCCGTCTTCGGATCCAGTTTCGAAGGTTCAGTTCGTGTCCGAGAATATAGGGGGCATGCCAAAAAACTGGTCAACGGGAGCCTGGAATGGGATCGGACAAACCATTCGTTCCTTGCCAGGCCCTGTGCTCTTTTCGAGGGAAAGGAGGACTGAGCATGGCACAAGCAACCCCCACCCATATCCGTGTGCTTCAGAAGGCCCGTGAATTTATGTCCGCGGTGCCCGAAGGCCGTAGAAATCGCAAGACGTGTCGCACCTACCTCAAGATTTTCCGCATCATGTATAAGGAAGGAGTGTTCGATCCTCTGCGCCCGCAGGACGCTTATGACACCTATTGCAAACGCCGGTCCGCTCTCCGGTATGGAGGACGGTACGTCATCGACCAGATAAGGCAGAAGCTCGAGCAGATGCTGGACAGCGCGGACCCGGCTTTGGTCGACCGTGTCGCCCGGGAGCTCGATGGTTTGATTAAATCTGTCGCCGCGGCTGTGATCCGTGACGGTGGGGTGGGAGGCGCTAGTGATGGGGAGGGATCGGCCTCGGCTCGCTGGCGGGCTGTGTCGGAGGATCGCGCGAGGCGTGGGGCTGGGAGCAAGCGGTATGTTCTCCCGACCCTGCCCGATGATTGGCGGGACAAGATCTGGGTGCAGGTCCCTGCCAACAGCTCTCACCGGAGCGCGCTCGCTGTGATAGACGTTACCGGGTGCCGAACGGCGGACCTTGTAGCCGGCGACCGGTGCGGGTTCGCGTATGCGGGAGCCGTGGCCTGCTTCGAGGAGGACGAACTCGTCATCTATATCTGCCCCGCCAAGACCGATGAATTGGTCGTGACCCGGTATGTCGTCGATGTCGAGGGTTGCGGAGCTGTCGCCCACGATCTCGTGGCACAGTGCAGGGCTAGCGGTGGTTGGATGACCATCGCGATCCAGTCGTCCGATGCTGTCCGCAAGGCTGTCGAGAGGCTCGGGCAGAGCGTCTTTCCTGACCGTGAGGAGGCCATCACGCCCTACGTTTATCGTGCCCAGGCTATCGCCGATGCCAAGGCTCAGTGGGGCGCAGGCGAGATGGTGGCGATCATGGCAAACCATAAAAACGATACCAATCAGTCCCGCTATGGCCGCTATGAGCATGCTACAGGCCGCCGGGCGCTCAAGGCCGTGAGCACCACCCGCGAGATCAAGATCGGGCGCGTCGCGCACGCCAGGGTGCTTGGTGAGTTGAGGAAGGCGAGCGTCGCCAACCCGCATCGCTGAGCAGTCCCGGGAGGAAGCCCGCCGGTCGGACTTCGTCCTTGCGGAAGGCTGGATCGATCAAGCTCTTAGGGAAGATAACCCGTTCAGGTGGTATTCCGGGCGCATCACTGCTACTGGTACAAACGTCCGCCTGAGACTGTTTGCCGGTTGGCCCAATGGATGAATGGCTCGGTTCGGCAGGCATCCAGCTTATGGTTCCTTGAATGGCGAACACGATTTCGGCCTACGACCTTCAAAGCGCAGACTTGGCGGCCAGGTACGAAAGCGTGCCGGCTGAAACCGTGCACGCGTCAATCGCGGATTATATCCCGCGTGGTTCAGGTCTCCTCTCGCTGGATGTCGGAGCCGGATCAGGCCGGGATGCCGCATGGCTTGCATCCCTCGGGCATGAGGTTGTGGCGGTCGAACCGGCGGCTGGCATGCGGGCCGAGGCGCAGCGGCGTCATCCTGATCCTCGCATCCGCTGGCTCGACGACCGTCTTCCGGACCTGAATGTCGTCCATGGGCTCGGCATTGCTTATAACCTGATCCTGTTGAGCGCGGTATGGATGCATATACCGCCGCCAGCGCGGGCCCGTGCGTTCCGGAAGCTCGCTACCCTGCTCAAGCCCGGTGGGGTGATGCTGATGAGCTTGCGCGAGGGACCGCCAGAGCCGGGACGCGCAATGTGGCCCGCTCCGGCCGGGGAGGTCGAGGCATTCGCACGCAGTCACGGTCTTGCGGTTCTCCGGTCAGTGACAAGCGATGATCGGCTCGGCCGGCCCGATGTCCGCTGGACTGCCATGTGCCTGCGCCTTCCCGACGACGGTGCGGGTGCCTTGCCGTTGCTGCGGGGCGTCATTCTCAACGATGAAAAATCATCCACCTACAAACTCGGGCTCCTGCGGGCCGTCGCCCGTATCGCCGACGCGGCTCCGGCGCTTGCCGTGCCGCGGCCTGACGAGGATGCCGTTGATGTGCCCCTCGGCCTTGTCGCCCTGAATTGGATTCGCATGTATCTTCCGCTTGTCGCGGCAGGCCTGCCCCAGATGCCAGGCAACACAGGGCCGGACGGGCTCGGGTTCGTGAAAGCCGGTTTTCGAGACCTCCTCGCCGGAAATGTCGCCGCCCAGGGTCTCAGGATCGGAGCCCGCTTCACTGGTGATCGTGCGACTGCCATTGCTCGGGCACTCGTCGAGGCGAGGCGCATAATTGTCGACATGCCGGCGACCTTTACCCGCTTTCCCAATTCGGACATGCCGGTGTTCGCTGCAGCTGCGACTGCTCCGCCGCGGCTTCGCGGCGAGCTGACGCTTGACGGTGAAGTCCTCAGGGCCTTCGGCACCCTGACGGTTCCCGGCCATGTCTGGCGTACGCTGCAGAGATTGGGAGCATGGGTGGAGCCGGTCCTTGTCGCCGAATGGGCGCGGCTCGTCCGAGCCTATGGTGAACGGATGAGCCAGCCTGTTGCCCTGGGAGAGGTCGAGGCGCAGCTCGCCTGGCTCGATCCTGCGCGGGACACCCTTCTGGCCCGCTCCGTCGCAAAACGCCTTCTGGACCGCAGACACACGATCACCTGTGTCTGGACAGGAGCTCGACTCGAGGCAGGCAGGAACAGGCTCGACATTGATCATTGCCTGCCATGGTCGGCCTGGCCCTGTGGTGATCTGTGGAATCTGCTGCCGGCAAGCCCGCGTGTGAACCAGCATCTCAAGCGAGATCGTTTGCCGTCCGCGGCAGCCCTTGCCGCAGTACGCGAGGAGATCCTGGGTTGGTGGGAGGTAGCCTGGCGGAGCGATCCGGCGCTTGGCTCCCGTTTCGAGCGCGAGGCCGTGGCTGCGCTCCCTGTGAATACCGGTTCATCGTCCGAGGACATATTTGCAGCCCTCGAGTGGCGGCGTCTGCGACTGCGCCAGGACCAGCAGGTGCAGGAATGGAGTGGCGCGAGATCTGCAGGTATCGAAGCCGATTTGGTTCGGCAGAACCCGCTCTAGAATCGGATTGACGAGTTATCCGGGTCAATGATGCGGCTTCTGCTCCTGGCGCGGCACACCGGTCGGAGGAGTGGCGAGGGAGAGCAAGCAGCGTGTCCGGACGCTATGCGGGATCGCGGTGCCGCGGATCCGCGGCACCGGTTTTGTATTTCTTTGATGGTCAGTGCTTCATCTCGAAGTGGTCGCGGGTCCCCAACACCACGTCGACGACCTGCCGCAAGCGGCGGACAGAGCCGCCGTCCCAATGCCGGCGGACATCTGCAATTTCGGCGGCCGTCATCGGCGGCACGAAGCGCGCATCCAGTCCTTGCTCATGGGCCATCGCGAGGCAGAGCGACGGCAACAGCGCCTCGAGGTGCTCTGCTGCAGGCTCCGGCATCTGTAACACCAGCATCCGGTCGAGCAGCGGCGTCGGGATATCACCAACCGCGTTGGCCGTTGCCATGTAGACAGCATGCGAGAGGTCGCATTCCACCTGCAGGGCTGTGTCCATGAAGCACCGGCTGGTCTCACCCTCCAGCAGGCCGAGGAGCGTGTCCCAGAGCCGGCCCTGGTCCGTTCTGGTCTGCGCCTTCTCAATCTCATCGATGAAGATCACGGGATTGGCATGGCCATGCCGCGCGATGGCGGCCAGTACATGGCTGGGCTCGGACGAGCTCCAGCGCCGCTCGAGCCCACCGACCGCGCCGCCGGTGTCCCGCGGGGCATCGATCCGCCACACACCGAGACCCAGGAGTTCGCCGATCCGGCGCGCGAGCCGGCTCTTGCCGGTGCCGGGCGGCCCGAGCAGCAGCATGGGCGGCAGGCGGACATAAGGCTGCGATGCCAGCGGCCGCAGGATGCGATCGATGAGCGCCTGGGCGTAAGGGTACTCCTGCAGCAGGGCAGCCCGCACAGCCCTGAGGTCAGGTGTTCTGATAAGGGGCACAGGAACACCAAGGATCTTTTCCACGCTGCGGGCAATCTCGCGCATTCGCCCGTCCAGGCGGAACTTCGGGCAGACGAGGACATGGCCCTCAGGAAGGGCCGGGTCCTCGACAGCCTTGAGCGGGGAGGGGGAGTTCTCCGCTGCGCGGCGCTCCTGCCGCTCGGCGGCCTCACGCTCGGCCGCCACCCGCCCGCTCCACCTGGGTCGCATGACGGGCGACCGGCCGCAGGAGCTCCCGACCCAGGGGCAGGGCTGCGCTCGCCAGGAGTTCCCGCTCGTGCTGGTGCGGCACCAGCCCGACCGCGAGAGCGCTTAGGCCGACGGCGAGCGCCCGCGTGTCCTGCCGCAGTTCGTCGTAGGCTTGGCTGAGATCGCGCCACCACGCCTGCCGGACAGCATCTGCATCCGCCGGGAGGGCGAGGCCTGACAAGTCGAAATCTACGTCGATTTCGGCATACGGCGAGGCAGCCTCAGAGATGGAGACTTGGGCCTCGTCCGGCTCGAGGCAGCGCAGGCTCAGGGCGAGGCTCTCGACGGTGTGCAGGACGCTCCAGGCCGAGGCAGCGAGCTTGGACGCTGCAGCCTGATCCTCGGTCAGGTGGCTCAGTGCGCG
The DNA here is from genome assembly GCF_009296175.1 of Microvirga tunisiensis. Taxonomy (GTDB): domain Bacteria; phylum Pseudomonadota; class Alphaproteobacteria; order Rhizobiales; family Beijerinckiaceae; genus Microvirga; species Microvirga tunisiensis. The sequence continues at coordinate 7,561 of NZ_VOSK01000083.1, forward strand.
GACGAGATGGCCGAGTTCTGCGGTGGCAGGACTGTCCTTGGTCGCTGCGAAGCCCCCCAACTCTGACAGCAGGGTCGCGGTGGTCTCCCGGAACGGCAGCTCGACGTACGTGCGCGCCGCTTTCCAGCTCGTGGCCCAAGCCGTGGCGGCCGGAGCAAGCTCCGGCGCTAGGGCGGCGATCGCCTGCATGGTGTCATCGACCAGCCGTGGTTGCGGCAGGTGACGCTCGAGGGTCAGGCGCACCAGACGCGGGCAGCGCGCGAGCAGCACGCTGCGGGTCGCGTGGTTCGGAAAGGTCCACCGGCTCATCGGGCCATCTCCACACGCCAGGAGGGGAACAGAAGAATATTGTTCCGGGCAGCTGGTCTGGACGGGGCGAGCGTGGTGCTGTCCTTCATCCATGCGTCCGTGCGGCCCCCGCGATAGCCCAGGACCAACAGGAAGGCCGCCGAGAGGGTTCGGCACTGGACCCGTCGGGTCAGGCGCCACAGCGAGGGATCCTCCACCGCCTCGAGCGCACCCCAGGCCCAGAGTTCCTCGCGCAGGACCGAGGCCGTCACTGAAGCGGTGGCGACCACCCGGCGACGAATGATGCTGTCGGGAAGCAGAACGAAGCCGTCCTCGACCAGTTCAACGGAAGCGGTAAGCCGCCCCCGGCGGAGAGTCAGGACCTGACCGAGGGGAGTGCGTGAGGAGCGCGGCTCCTCCAGGTAGAATGGGGGCAGGAGCTGCGGAGCCAGCCAGGAACAATGAGGGTGCAGCCAAACCAGCGCCTTGGCCCAGAAGGCTTGCAGAGCCTTGTAGCCGTCGTCGCCGAGGCTCGCCCCGAAGGCATCCTTGTCGTTGGCAGGCTCGGCACGCCCACTGGCAATGACCTGGTTCCAGCCGAAACGCTCGAGAGCCCGGGCTTCATCGGGTGACAAAGGTCTGCCGGCGCGAGTGATGACAATGATGCGGCCCGACGGGGCGAGGGCCACCGGACGATAACTGCGAAGCCGGACAGGAGCGGGCCGGTGGGTCTCGCCGCTATACACGATCGGTGCCCCGGAGAGGCTGGCGGACTCGACATAGTAGGCTGCGCCAGTCGTCCTGTTGAGGCAATCGCAGGCCAGCAGCGTGCGGTAGTGCTCCATCGGCGCGATGACGATGAGCGGGTCGCCCGGTCGGCCTTCGATCACGATCAGGCCATCGGTATGCGTTTTGGTCGGTTGATAACGGGACATGGGTTGTCCTCCAGCGCTCACGCGAGGCGTGGCGCTCTGATGAGAAGGAAAAAGGGGAGGGACGGGATGCGTGCAGCATCCCGCCAGTCGGTCAGGGTTCAGGACGCCTCAGGGGCGCCAGATCCTGACGCTGCTGTCGAAGGGGGCGTGGAAATCGACTGCCAGCAACCCGGCCTCGATCAGGGCAAGGACGGCCGTGATCGGGCGGGGATGATGCGGCAGCGCTTCAATGAGATCGCCCAGTTCCGCAACAACGGCCTCGTCGACTGCCGCAAGGATCGTGACCTGGTCCTCGGGCGAGACGAAGGGATGCATGACCAGACCGGGGTGCTGACGCGGGCCGGGTTCATGTGCCGGGCCTGCACCGGGGTCTTGATTGTGGGGATGATGATCGGGAGGAAGAGCAACGGGCCGCTCAGGGCGGTTGCATGCGGGCGCAAACCCGCTATCGATGGTCATAACCACCTGGGTTCTCCTACTGCTGTTAGGAGTTGACGGGTGGCCAGGCTGCTGGCGCCGCTGGAACGGCGCTGGCAGCCGCCCTCTGGAAAGGGAAAACTGCCTCCTGGCCAGCCGAATCCGTATCGAATTCGGCAGGACGAGGCTGCTCCAGATTGTAGGTGGCTGGCAAGCAAAACCTGAAAACATGGTTAATAAATGCTTAATCGAGCCAGCGACTGACGCGGTGCGGATAAGGCATTTTGCGATCAGCGTACGTCAGAGGGGAGTAATCTTGAACGTAGTTTCTCCCGGCTCCCTGTGTTCCATTTCCCATCGGAGCTGAGGCTCTAGCTGCCAACCATCTGTGCTCAGAGTACTTTGCGGGACATCAAAGCCCAGCGCATCAAATAAATCGGGAAATGCAACCACCTCAGAGCTATCTCGATCAGGAGGCCAGTTCATTACGTGAACAATGTCGCTGCTTTTCGGGGCCAGTACAGGCCTGTCCCGCCGGGTAGCAATGATTATCGTTGGGTATGCAAGTGCATCAAATACTTCAGCATCGCCGAAATCCACAATGCGCCGCAGCTCCGAATTACGGTTCATCCACCCGCGAAGCCGCTCGCCATACTTCGCGCGATACCACTTGTTCGAGGTGATGTACGCGAATGCTCCGCCAGGGTTCAGCAGCTCAATACCACGTTGGATGAAATAGACGAAAAGATCTGCGGTGCCGCTGTAGGCACCTTTTGGAACACCTCGGTTATCTTTGCCGCCATAATGCGTTTCCAGCAGGGGCTTTTGGTCCTTGATAGACTCCTGCCGGACATAAGGTGGGTTGCCGATAACAATATCAAGGTTTGACGAAAGGCCAAACATCCATTCAGGATCAAAGAACGGAGCGAATGCATTTTGATCAAAGGGATCCCACGCCGCCATCTTGCTTGCATCCGCTTCTGGCAGCCCTCTATCCAATTTGAGCAATTCCGCCAGCTCATCGCGCAGGCGGGCAATATCATTGCGGCGCGCGCGCTTGGATTTAGCGGTGCGAGCGCTAAAGTAGCGCGCGTTCATAGCGCGCAATTCGGCTTCCTTCTCAGCAATTTTCACGTTGCGGAAAAGATCAGCCTGCGCTGAGCGCTCGATAGGGATCAGGGTATTTGCAGCGACCAGCTTGGTCTCAAGATTCGGTAATGCCGTGATATTTGCATTATCTTCTTTGCAGTCGATCTTTTGGCTAACAATAAGTGAGATAAAGAATCTCAGTTTCGCGATCTGCACTGCAATCGGCTGAATATCAACGCCAAAGAGGCACTTCTCAATTATGTACAGCTTACGAGCGTAATTGGCTCGCTCCGGATCAGCAAAGTCCCTATCGAGCTTTGCCAGCGCCATATCCGCTTCGTCGATAGCAGCTTCCCGGCGCGCCGGATCCGGGATGCGTCCGGCTGCCTGCCGTTGATCCTCTAGTGGCCTGCGGTTCTGTGATTTCCAGCGCGCGTTATCTGGGTCCAACCTCCCTAGAATGTGGACCAATTTCTGCAGCAGTCCCATCGGGAAGGCACCCGATCCACAAGCCGGATCGAGGGCTCGCAGGTTTTCGATGGCCGTAACTAGAACATCTGTCTCTGCAGGCGAGAACGGATTTCCCGTTTTGATCGCCATGTTCAGCAGATTCCGAAGCCTTGTTCGGATGTCACTGAGGACATTTTCCGGGGGCTGCGCGGCTGGTGGCCGCTGGAGATCAAGCTCGCCCGGCGCTGAACCGAAATCAAAGGTTCGGGTGACCGGCTTTTGAAGCTGTCGTTCGGCTAACTTGGCAGGAAGCCAACGTTCAAAATACGCAGTCAGAGCTTCGTCGACCATGTAGTCAACGACTTCGCGTGGAGTGTAGAATGCGCCTGACTTCTTTCGAGCGGTGGTGCGAGTGTCTGCGTTATAGCTTGCTAAGAGATTCTCGAATACCTTACCAAGCAACTCAGGATCGAGTGCCACCTCCTCTTCGACTGGTGTGTTCTCCTCAATCGTGAACTTATAACGCGAGAAGAGTTCAACGAGGCCAGCTGCTTCATAGCTTCTGCCCTTAGTGTCATACTCTGCGTTGAGATCAACCTTCTCGCTGCGAGCGAAGAAAATCTTGTTTGGGACCTTGAGACCATTGTCAGGGCGCTCCGAGAAACCGTCGACTCGGATCACATTGCGCGAATCCTCCTGCACAACCCGCTTCTTGAGATTGGGATTGCGTTCTAGGTCCCTGGCAGAGATTTCGCGGTCCAGGCATTCAAACAAACCGCCATTCAGGAACGGCACCTTCCTAAAGAGATCGAGAGCGCGGTCTGGATTGCGGAACGCGTCGCGGTATCGATAAACAGTGTGAACTAGGTACTGGATGTCAGATCCGAGATCGGCGCGTTTCGCCTTCCATTTTCTATCCTCCGACATCTCGGTGTTGAGCGTCGCGAAAAATAGGTTCTGGAGAATGGCCTTATAATAAGTGCTACTATCTGGATGTTCCGCCGGACTATCCTTCAGAAGTGCTGCTAACTGTTCCGTCCTGAATAATTCGTCGGGAACAAGACCCTTCTCCTTGATGAACCATACGAAAATCAAGCGTGTAAGAAGGCGGATGACCGCAATCTGATTCTCGGCTTCGAAGGCCTCCAGAGCCTTCCTTGGATCCTGCTCAATTTCCATCGCATGAATAGCGCTTGGAAATTCCACTTGCTTGACTGACCAGAAGAACCAGTTGGCAAGTTCACGGTAGAATCGAGCATTTAGAGCTTGTGTCGAGAGCGCCTCAATCCAGCCACTATAGAGATCGCGGAAATTCGTCGGCACTCCGCGACCACGCACCTTCACCTGATTCAGGGCAATATCTGACAGGATATCCAGATGTGCGCGATGAGGGTTTATTAGATCTATATCTTTGATAATTGATATACGCTTTTCGATAACGTCGCGAGCTGCGTCCCGATGATTTGGGCGACGATCAATAACCGCTAGAGATGCGAGGTTGCCATACCGGAAGAAGATAATCACCGGCATCGGGAAAAGGCGGTTGATCTCACGAGTTATTCCAGCAAGTGCTCCGCGACTCCACTGGCGATCAGCCAACTCAATAGCAAGGAAGACAAAGGACTCGATTATAGAAGCTCGGTAATCCTGCTGCCCGGCGAAGAGATCGCTGTTGCCTTGCGCGAGAACCGGAATTTCATCATTTGTAAGCTGAAAGGCTACCTCGATGCGACGCCACTCCGAGACATATGCATCGGATTTCGCAGACAGCTTTCCGCTTGGGTCTGCAAATTTCAAGAAAGACGAGGGGGTCCCATCGAGACTCACGGTTTTCCGGCTGGAGTAACCGAGCGCCTCAAATAGCGCGGTGGTAGCTTCCTTGAGTGGTTGCTCCGAAGCCGCTTTAAGGGCGGATAGAACATTAGCTCTCACTTCAGACATTGGGTCCGGCTTCCTCGCGCATAATCACAAGCCAGGTGACAAGATCAAAGTCTGCGGCTGATTTTGCGAGTTTGTTATCGTCAACCAGTTTTCCTCCCCGCCCGCCGAAGAGATTGCCGAAGTTTTTCTTCTCTGTCTGTGCTGTGATCGCTGAGATGGCGGCGGTGAGCAGCTTATCGTAGTGGTCCATGTTCGCCCCATCACGCGTCTGTTGGTTAAAAAGCTCACATAATTGTGCGTATGGCTCGGAATTGCCCTGGCAAACTGCACGGAAGATTTCAAGCACTTGTTTTGCACTGGTGAAGTTGTAGCGGATCTCGCCAGTATCCCGCACGTAAACTAGAAAGTACGGCTGTAGCGGATTGACGAGCTCAATGTCATGTGAGCCCTCCCTCTGCCTTAGGCAGAAGAGTGTTCCTGGCTGGATACTGGGATAGTCAGGATGGACAGGTGCAACTGCGTACAACCCAAATGGAGCATCTTGCAGCTTGTCCCGATTCGCTTCGATGTAGCCCATAAGCTCGGTGCGGAAATCGTCTAATGTGAACTCATTCAACACAACAGTTTCGTTGAAGTCCTCCAAGTCAAGAACCTCATCCTTCAGTCGAAGAAGCTGTTTATCTCTGTAACGGAGGTCATCTTGGATGAGCTCTTCGATATCATTAGTTTGAAGGATATTATCTTCTGCGGTCGCAGCGACATCTACTAGCGCCATGCGCGCTTCAACACGGTTCTTGAGATTGATGTACTTGTTGAGATCCGGTGTGGGCCAGAAATTCACTAGCTGAATTTCCTTATTGAAGCTCCCAATGCGGTCGATCCGCCCAAACCTTTGGATGATGCGGACGGGGTTCCAGTGAATATCGTAGTTGATGAGATAATCGCAGTCCTGAAGGTTCTGCCCTTCCGAGATGCAGTCCGTAGCGATCAAGATGTCGATCTCGCCATCCTGAGGCATAGACTTCATTCTTGCGCGTTGCTTTGAGCGAGGTGAAAAATTAGTCAGAATTTGCGCAAAATCAGCTTTTCCGAAGGTAGTGCGGTTTGGCTTCGTGCCGCCCGATATCAGAGCAATGTGTACTTGTAGTGTCTTCCGCGCCCAGTCGGCCAGCGCGTCATACAGGTAAGCCGCCGTATCTGCGAATGCGCAGAATACAATAACTTTCCGGTTTGCCTCACCAAGCGAGTTTATTTCAGGCCGCCGCACTTTGCCTTCAATCAATGCCTTGAGCTCTGCGAGCTTGGCATCGCGCTCAACGTCAACCGATTTTGCTGTGTCGGCGAGCAAGGAAAGCTGCTGCTTATCCGTCGCTAGGTCTTTCAGCCAACGGTCAACATCTAGGTGCGCCATCTGAAACTTCAGCTTGGCGCCGACCTGAAATGCCTCACTCAATTCCTCGTCATCTTCGTCCTCTAGAGCGAATAGGTCAGGTTGAACTACATCGCGAGTGCCCTGACTTTGCCGCTTGAACTCGTAGAGCCGCTTCTCCAAGTCCTCGATCCTAGCAACAGTCCGTTCCATAGTGATTGCGAAGGCATGCACCGAGCTCTCAAGGCGCTTTAGGAAATTGACCTTCATCATCCCGATTAGAAAGCGTTCGCGGTCTACCTGAGAGAAGTTGCGGACCTTCTTTTCCTCGTACTGTGCTTTGTAAGCAGGCAGCACATATAATGAAGGATTGAAGAGAGAAAGTTTGTAGTTCGAGATTTCGTCATTCAGACGATCATACGACAGAAAGCGGCCCTTCAGGTCTATTTCAGCGAAGACAGAATGGGGGCGTCTGCGCTTGGGAAAACGTCCAATTCTCTCAAGAGAAGAGCGATAATATTTCTTGATGTGCTTGCGTGAGCGAGCGATGGTAAGTTCATCTAAAAGCGTGAAGAAGGCAGCTGGCAATCGATCCATCAAGTCCCGCGCATCGCGCTCGCCCGTCCGACGGGCCCATTCGGTGAAAGCCTTCTGAGCGGTCGCAAGTGTATCCTTAATACTGTGGATTCCGAAGTTGGGTGCAAAAGCTGCATCCCTTCCTTCTGTTACGAAATATACCTGATTGCGAAGATCGCTTAGATCATTGTTGACGGGAGTGGCCGAAAGTAAGAGTACCTTTGTTTTAACACCTTGCTGAATAACATCCTGCATGAGCCTTTCATAGCGGCTTTTGCGGATAAGATCCCCATCATCGTCGCGCTTGCCTTTTGTGTTGTTGCGAAAGTTGTGCGACTCGTCGATGACAACGAGGTCAAAGTTGCCCCAGTTGATTGCTTCTAGGTTGATGCCGTCAACGCGCCCCGATTCACGGGACAGATCTGTATGGGAAAGAACGGTATAATTAAATCTGTCTTTTAGAAACGGGTTCAGCTCGCTGTTGTTGTTAGCAAGAAAAACGGTCCAGTTATCGCGCAGCTTCTTTGGGCAAAGGACTAGAACGCGATGGTTACGAAGCTCAAAGTACTTAATAATCGCTAGTGCTGAGTACGTTTTGCCCAAGCCAACGCTGTCGGCAAGGATGCAGCCGTTGTGAGTGTTGATCTTATGGATCGCACCTTTAACGCCATCTTTTTGAAAATCGAATAAGGCTCTCCAAATCTCAGTATCAACGATTGCAGTCTGCTCAAACAGCGCCGCATCAGCTTGCTGCCCCGAAATGAAGCGCTCAAAGACATGAAAAAGCGTCTTGAAATATATGAATTCGGGTGGGTGATCTACATAGAGCTGCTCTAGATAGCGCAGTACCTCGCCTTTGACATCCGAGACCAGCTGCTGGTTAGCCCAAATCTCATCAAACCAGGATTTTAGATCAGAGCGGTCACGGTCGCTGTCAACGATAAGATTGAGCTCTATGTTAGGTGTTTTTGAGAGGCCTAACCCTCGCCTTGTGAAGTTGGAGCTTCCAACGATAGCATGTTCCCGCCGCCCATCATCGATATGGTACATCTTCCCATGGAGAAGGGTCGCATCATTAACGGATCTGATCTCGACTTTTGTACGAAGCCAGTTTGCACACTCGATGGCTACTCGCCTCTGCTGAAGCCGATTGGCGAGCTCAATTGAGTCCTCCTCGATTGCAAACCGCTTCCGCTCAGTTTTCTCCGGGTCTAAGGATCCGATAAACCGGGGCTCGCCGAACAGAAAGCGCAGTCCATCGATACCGTCTAAGCTTGTGCGAAGAGCTTGATACGCATGGATCGTAAAATAAGCTGAGACAATGGAGAGCTGGCTGCCCTCTATGATGCGGCTCGTCAGGAACTCCGCCACGCTGCCGCGAGCGTGATTGTCTCGAATGCCATGCATCGGTGCCGCAGTGTGATTCATTGGTTTTTGTTCGTTCAAGAGTGGCGCCGCGAAGCAGCTTTTCGGGTTTCGATCCATTGATCGATGTCTACACGCTTGAAGCGCCACTGGCCGCGAACTTTGAATGCGGGGATCTCACGTTGCTGTGCCATCGTATAGACGGTCTTCTCAGCCACCTTCAGCAATTTCGAAACTTCAGGAAGCGTCAGGATTTCCTCAGGCACAGGCCTGCTCCCTCTTGTTAAGTGAGGTAGGGCGTAAGTCACGCTACCAGCCGTTGCCAAGCTTTGCCAGAGGTTGGTTGCTCTCGGGTTACTAAGAGGTGCGGGGTTCCACACCTTAATTCTGTCGAGCTGAATTGGATGAATAGACAGGGTGGGCCGCAAGGGGCAATCGCGCGGAATTCTGTTCTAAAATGAGTGCGACCGCCTCAGTTGGGGGTCTGCTGCTAGAGTCGCGGGCAGCATCGAGCACAGGAGGCGGGTTATCCGCCAGTGCAGGAGGGGTTATGGCTACGGGATACAATTATAATTTTTTGGCTGCGGGCGCTATCAACCGATGACCAGTGGTTCTGTGTGTTCAAGACTGAACAGCGACAGCCAACATAGCCCACGGCGAAATGTGGGGTGCAGTGAGGGGTGACCGCTCGCGCTTGTGCGAAATTACTTTGATAAACAATGATTTAGCGGTGAAGAGTGGCGGAAGGGAGATTCGAACTCCCGATACGGTTGCCCGTATGCCGCATTTCGAGTGCGGTGCATTTATCAGCTGCCCCATCCGCATTTGAACCCTGTCCGCCGGATTGACGACGCCCTCGAACGCGGCGAAGCTGTTCTCTCTGGTCCGACGCGAGGGCCTTCAGAACACCAAGGTTGTCATCCAGGGAGATGGGCCGCAAAAATCCTCCACGCGGACTGCCAAGCGGGAGCGGCGAAAGACCCGATACGCAGAACCTCCTTCGGGCAGGGTAGGCCATTCCAGGCGAGAGCAGGATCGCTCAGAGGAGCAAGGCCCGGCCCCGGCCTATGGGTATGTGTCTGGATGCGAGACCTCCTTGGCGGCAGCGATGACCTGGAGGGCGGGCGGCAACGCGTCTGAATCGGGCGGCTTGTAGCGGCGGTTGGCCAGCTTCGGCTCGGCAGCCAGGCGGCTTCGCACAACCTCATCCGGGGATCGCCCCTTGAGCACGCGCTGACGTCTCCTGTTGTAAGCCTGATTGAAGCCCTTGAGCAGCGTCTCGAGATCCCGATGGCTATAGATCGTGATGCCGAGCACCTCGCGCTGCACCCGCCCGTTGAAGCGCTCCACGAGACCATTGGTTTGCGGTGTATACGGCTTGGTCCTGCGGTGCTCCAGCTTCAGCTGGCGGCAGGCCTCTTCAAAGCCATCGGCGGTAAAGCAGGATCCTCTGTCGGTGAGCACGTGCGTGATCTTGAAGGGAAACGCGCGGACCGCCTCTTTCAGGAAGGCGACCGCGCTGGTGGCCAGCTCATCGTCCTTGACGGCCAGGTGCACCCAGCGCGAGCAGCGGTCGATGGCCACATACAAATAGCGCTTGCGGCGCTCGCCGTTGGCGGTCTGCAGCTTGGGCAGGTGCTTGATGTCCATGTGGATGAAGCCAAGATCGTAATCCTTGAACGTGCCGCTCCGGCGCTGGCGCTGCTGCGCCGAGGGCAATCGTCCCAAGCCTTCCGCCTTGAGGATGCGGTAGACGGCATCGCGGTTGAGATGCGGCAGGAAATGGCTGACCACAAACGTGAGGTCATCGAGCGGGAAGCCGGTGGCCTGGCGCAGGGCACAGACGATGGCGCGCTCTTCCTCGGTGGCCTTCCAGGGCAGCTTGTGCGGCCGGCTGCTATGGTCCTGGCAGTCCTGGGCTCCGCGCTTGCGCCACTTGCGGATGGTCTCGGTGCTCACGCTGAAGCGCTGGGCCAGCACGCCGGTGGGCTCTCTCGAGCGGGCGATCTCTTGGCGGACGGCGGGGGTGGTGCGGGCTTGCGGATGAAGGGAGTGCATCACGTCCTCCTGCGGTGAGAAGCTCGGCGTCGCAGGCCGTCAAAGCGCCAAGTATACTCCTCAATGGCGTAACGCACCTGATCCCAACAACGTTCCGCTACCAAACACTGAGTCGGTGCGGAGAGGTCTTCTCCACCCCGAGCTTGGCCGCAATGGCATCGGCTGTTCGGAACCCGATCCCCCGCACGTCTTGGGCCAGACGGTAGGGATTCTCGGTCATGATCTTGATGGCCTCATGGCCGTAGGTCTTGAAGATGCGAACCGCTCGGGCCGTGCCGACTCCATGCGCATGGAGGAAGATCATGATCTCCCGCACGGCCTTCTGCTCCGCCCAGCCCGCGACGATCTTTGAGGCCCGCCATGGCCCGATTCCAGAGACTTCCTTCAACCGCTCAGGGTTGGCCTCAATGATCTCGAAGGTATCCTCCCCGAAGGCAGCGACGATGCGTTTGGCCATCGCGGGTCCGATGCCGCGCATCTGGCCTGAGGCAAGGTACTTTTCGATGCCTTCCACGCCCGTGGGAGGCGTGGCTTTGAGCACATTGGCCTTGAACTGAAGCCCATGCGTCCGGTCGCTGAACCAGATCCCGGTCGCGGTTACCCACTCGCCCGCCCCAATGGCTGGGGCATGGCCCACAACTGTCACAAGGTCGCGTTTGCCCCGAGCCTGAACCCGCAACACGCAGAACCCGTTCTCGGCATTGTGGAACGTGACGCGCTCAACCGTACCTGCGAGCGCCTCGATGGGTTGGCCGCTATCCACCTGCTTGGGTCGGACCATCTGGTTCATGCACCTGCCCAGAGCCGCCAGGATGACTCTGCCCCTTTCGTTCTACTGCCGCGATGATTCGCCAACGAGGGCGAAGCTGGAAATGGGTTAAGCATATGCACAGAGATTATGTTCTTCGTTTGTTCTAAAAATCTGGCTGTCTGTAGATCTGGCAAGTTCCTGAAGACCGTTCAGAGGAATGGCTTCAAACTTCTCCAAGAGCAGCCGATTGGGCTGGTCAGGCGAGGTGAGCTTCGCCTCGGTTGTCACGATGATGCATAGCTTGCTGGGTCTTGAGGCCCAGCTCGGTCAGTACGTATGGAGCTGTCAGGCTATTGGCAGTCTTCCGGATCAATCCCTTCCGCTTGAGATACTGCATCAGGGCATTGGCAGAGGCGTTCGGAATGCACAATGCGTCTCTAAGCTCAGGCATCCTCGCTGGCCCATGGGTTGCCAGTAGAGACAGGAGGTCAGCGACCCGATCAGATCTGACCGGCAATGGAACAGGGCGGGCCTTCTTTGCCTCGGGGCGGTATTGAGGATGACCCGCCCCATCTTCGGTCAGGCACCATTGAACCCCTTTCCTGGACTCCTCCACCCCCTGTACAAAGCCATCGCCGTTAAGCGTAGTAAGATACTCCGTTACATCTGGTAGGGGCATGTGAAGGGCGGCGGCGATAAGGGGAGCCGTGGTTTCCTCGCCGAAAGGTATGCAGGATAAAACCCGTTCTTCGCGGTACGATAAGAGGACTGCCGGATCTTCATCTCGTGCAATGATCGTCAGGATTCGCTCGGGATCGCCTACACGCACTTTCCCGATTGCCAGGAGTTTCCGGATCATCTGACGTACGCGCTGCGGAGTGACGTTGAGGTGCTCCGTAATGTCGTGCCCGCGCATCGGCTGAAGAAGCAGGTCGAGGATACGTTGACCTGTTGGGCTGACCCGTTCTCCGCTCGATAACTGCTCCAAAACCTTACCCCTGCTGCGAGCCGTCTTGCGTCGTGAGACAGCCACGGTGCTTTTGTGTTGCCTCGCTTTGTCCGCCATCAATACGCCTCCGGGTTGACCAGCCCATGCTAAGTGGTGCCTCCGGTAAATCATGCGACCCTCGGCAGCAGCAGGGCCATGGCCGCAGCACGACTGATGAAGCGTTAGTCAAAAGATTTCGAGCGCATGGTCCTATGCACAGTCAAGCAATCAGAAGGTCGGGTCGGTGGTTCATGGCTAAGATTATTAAGCAGGAACTAAACGGGTTCGATACGCCTCCACCTCATGCTCGCCTTCATCGCTGCGCAGCCACGCCTCTGCGGCCCCACGGGAAGGAAACTCTTTAGAGCAGATCTTCGGCGTCAGTTTCCCACGAATAGGAACGACGACCCGCCACTGTCCCTTAACCTGTAGCACATAGGCCGGTGGGTGGTCCTGCCTCTTCATAACGGACCTCCGGATTGAGTCTGTAAATCAGAGGTATGCTGGCTGGAATTTTCAAGAAGTTAAGGCGGTGTGATGAGGCTGCATTAGGCAAGACATTTCGATGCAATATTCAGGAGGCGTATTGTGTTTCTCCTTTTCGCAGGCGACCCTATTTGCTTTCCAGTAGTCTTATAGGGGGCGTCCGATGCCCTATTTCCTTAGCCCACAAGCTCTTCTTCTTGCTGTTGGACTTATTGCGCCTATTGCCGCGAGTCATGCTGGTCCATGCACAGTCCAGATTGAGGCCGTCCAGGCCCAGGTTGACGCTAGAGCTGCGGCTATAGCGGGTGCTGGCCCATTGGCGCGCGAAGGCACAGCGGCACTGCTCCATCGAGAGCCCACTCCCGGCTCAAGCGCGCATGCAGAGGAGAGCCTTGGCGAGGGAGCCTCTATCACAAAGGCATTGTCGGCACTGGAGCGGGCGCGGGAGGCTGACCGAGGCGGCAACGAGGGGAGCTGCGAACAGGCCCTTGCAGAGGTACGCCGCGCGATTGGACCCTAGTTCCAGCCGAGGCTCATAGGACTGGCCAGACCGGCAGACACGCAACCTCTATGCAAACGTCCTTTGGATTTGCCTCTCCAACTTATCAATCTCTCGCAGGTAGGGATCACGCCGCTCGTGATGCTGCTTTGCGAGTGCGGCCATCGCCCTCTGTTTGAGAGGCTCGTCAATTGCGCTCTGCAGGATTGTCTCCCGGTTCTTCTGATGCTCAAAATCGATGTCGGCCAGGGCCGCCAGCAACGACTGCAGCAAAGGCAGAATGTCTGGCGAATAGGTTCCTGGGGGCTGTCGAGACGGTCCTGAGGACAGGCGTTTGAGCATGGCAAAAGACATCGTGTTCCTCCGAATTCTTGTTGTTCTTCCGTAACATCGCGGGCGCGCGATGGTATGCTGCGAGGCTCTAGTGAGGATTTGCGCGAGAGCAGGCTTAGCTCCTGAAAGATTGAAGCCTAATGCAGCACCGCTGGGCGCTCGGTCATAAAGAGGGATGGCCGCTTCCAGAGGAGAAAGTGATCGTGCTCCGCAAGACCCAACCGTGGATCTTGTTCGAGGCGTGCGATTTGCGCCTCGACAGCGGCGAGCTGACTCTCAAGTCGCGTAATGGACCGCCGCGTTCCCAGCGCCCGTTTCGGTTTCTTGGCTTTCATAACGCCCCTCATGTGCGCAGCCATGCCATCGCCCCTCCAAAAAGGAAATGCTTGGCAATTCAGCTGGCGTTGACGTAGCGCCCCCAGACTTTTGTTTAGTCCGACGAGACTATGCTGATTCGGGGGTAATCCGTCTGTCGGGAAGCCAACACAACGGCAAGGATTTCTTAACTTACGTTAAATTGCTGCGATGGGCCGAATGAGTGAAAAGGTGAAGGCGCGGCTCCACGGAAAAGGGATTTGGAAGAGTGGGTCGCGCTAAACCTGACACGCGATATACTGCGGGTACAGGAATTGAGCCCTACCTCCTTATGAGGAGGGCTGATGATGACCGACGAGGAAGTTGAGGCTGTGGCGGCGGAGCTGGCCAAAGCCGGTGGTGTCTCCTGGCATCTAGGGCAGGAGCATGGCCCTCTGAAGCTGGTCATGGATCGTTACCGGGACCGGGCCCGACTGGCCATTTCTACCCTTGAGCGGGTTTGGGCAGCGAGACAAGACATCTCCCCCGGCCCATGCATGGCCGACCAGCCCAGGCCCAGCACAAAAGCCAACCTGGTGTCTGTCTCGGGCGATGTTGTCTCTGATGGAAGCTTGGTTTTGTACAGCCCGCCGGGCGACAAAAGAACCTATCCCTGCCGGGTTGAGAAGCTCGTTGGAAGCCGCGCGTATCTCGTTCCAGAGATCCCAACCTGCACCGGCTGGGTGGATCTGGAAAACCTCTCCTCTCCAGCCATCCAGTAAGGTGTTGCAGCCATGGCAACTTTCACCAACGGCAAGCAGGCACCGGCTGACAGCCTCCATGAAATTGACCTGTCGGTCAGCTCCGTGGATGTATCCGCGTCTGGCCCCCCGGTGTTGGCGCGCTACTACTTCAATCTCACCAATGGGGATAGCATGATCCGCGACGAGGAGGGCATCACGGCGTCCAGCCTCCAGGCGGCTGTAATCTCCGCCATGGAAGCCGTCGAGGAGCTTCGCGCCCAAGATCCATCCAATTCGGATGAGTGGCAGGGCTGGCGGCTGGAGATTGTCGATGCCTCAGGTCAGGCGGTGCAAACCATTCCGCTTGATGCTCTCTCGGCTCATTAGTCAGGCTCGGAGCGGCAGCGGCGCGGCTGATGAAGCGGCTGTAGCGCATCAGATTTTGGTCCGTGAAGCCGAGCCGGTGCTGCATGGGCTAACTACGAATGTGATCTCGGCCACAGAAAGCCGAGAGATCCCAGAATAGAAAGGAGCAGTCATTCGGATTTGTTCAGGGAAGCCTGTGCGATGAATAACTGCACTTACTGCTGGTCCCGCTACATGAGAGCTATGAGACTCGCGGGGCGACATCCAGACCCGTCGGTGCGCATTGCCCTAATCCAGGAGGCCTTTGAATGGCTGGACCGCTACTTCGATGCTGAGGACATTGAACTCGCCCGGCGCGAACATATGCCGGTACGGCGATGAAACGGAGCATCTTACGGGAGTGGTCGAGCTAGGTACTTCGTCCGCCTGGGCCCTTACACAGACTGCCCTCAATTCACTGCATGCATCAGCGCAGGACAAACCATCAGATGGCTATGCCGCAGGTCTACCCCGGCAGGTGGGAGGCGTTACAGAGGCCATTGAGGTCGAAACTGTAGCGGCGCGGCTGATGAAGCGGCTTTAGTCAAAAGATTTCGATTCAGAATCTGACCATACAGATGATGCCAGTTTCATCTCTCTGTGGACAACGCAGACTCTTCGTGATGTTGGGCTCCGCTCGACCAATCCTGCTGGTCCAGACCACGAGAGACGAGTTGTCCGGTAATGTTGCATGCTACCTTCTGAGGGAGATCCTTAAGGAGGACTTTGAAACTTCGTGGTACATGGGTTGTGCTGACCAACTGTTCCATTAGCCTCTGTATGTGTGGAGAGTTTCAGAAAGAGTGAACTGAAGTAGTTTGGACTTAATCTGACAGACGGTGTCGTTAGGCTGAGGCATGAGCCGAGGCCGGGCGCGGAGTGGTCGGGGTGCGCAGCGCCCGGCCTCGGGGTTCACAAGGAACATCGTCATGACCA
>NZ_VOSK01000839.1 GCF_009296175.1 Microvirga tunisiensis
CTTCGAAGCGGTGCGGGATCTGCAAGTGGATTGATCCCCATTGGACGGGGCCTCGGTACCAGATGCGAAGTCCGCAGCACGAGCTTGGCGGTGTCAAACCGTCAAAATCACTGTGCTAAGGATCTAGCCGAGCCGTGGCTCCGTTTCCACACCCCGCTCATCGAACCGGACATGCAGATCTCCCGCATCCGGCTCTCGGACAAGACCTCACGCCTTCACCCATGGCACGTCGTGCCCAAGCCGGCTCAGGCGTACGAGCCCAAAATGCCCGTAGAGGTGCGAGAGGGGATAAGCTCCGCGCCTGCGTCGCCTGACCTTGTGCTTGGAACGCAACCACCGGCGCAACCGCACCGCTGTGTCGGTGTCGAGCGCTCGATACGCCGGATTGACGGTGCCTACTGAGAAGGAGTTCGCCCAGCCGCGTAACGTGCGGTTCAACTTGCCCACCAGCCCTGTGGTCTCTTGCCATGTCCCTGCTCGGGCGGTCAGCGCATGGATCTTCTCGACCACGCGCCGGATGCTCTTCTTCGAGGGCCGTTGCGCCAGGCGGGCCTGGCCGGTTCTCGCCGAATACATCCGTCCGAACGTGTACCCCAGGAAGTCAAACTCGCCTTCCGGTACCTTGCAGATGCGTGTCTTCTCCTCGTTCACCGTCAGCTTCAGCTTGCCCATGATCTCGCGCAGGCGGTGCAAGGCCTCTTCGGCTTTACCCTTCCTGCACAGGATCACGAGGTCGTCCGCATAGGTCACGATGCGACTGCCGAGGCTGTGCTCCAGCCCGAGCTTCTTCCATCCCAGCACAAACCGGCGCATGTACAGATTGGCCAGCAGTGGTGAGATCACCCCACCTACAATGGTGCAAAACTCCTCTTTGATCTCACGGTGACGATCCCGTGGGATCGGCTGCGAACGCGGTATGGCAATGGTTTCCTGGGTGCGCCGTTGATGCTGTGTCGGCCGTCCAGGACGCGATGGCCCGATCACGGAGGCGCCGATGCCAAGGCGCAAGATAATACCCCCGATGCTCAAGGTCCGGGTGAGCCATGAGGTCA
>NZ_VOSK01000840.1 GCF_009296175.1 Microvirga tunisiensis
CACCCATCCGCCCCGAACGCCACGTCGCCCAGTCGATCGCCACCATCCGGGCTGAACTCATCTGCACTCTCGTGCGAAGGCTCCCACGATGTCCCTGCTGCCACACAAAGTTTATGACACAGTAGTATTAGGGGAGTGTGGCGCGCCCTAGGGGAAACGCTGACAGACTCTCTATGTCTTTGAATTAACTGGAGTTTCCAGCCACCCATTCTCGATCTACGTACCATTAGGGCGTATCAAAGTCGAGGTCTCTCACATGCGTAGACCGAGACGACCTTGCTGGAGAATGCCGGGGTCTTGGAGAACAAAGCGGCAGGTATCGTGGGGCACGATAAGCCAAGGATTATCTATGTGCTTTACACGGCACGGTGCAAACGACAGGCGGCGAGGGCGGCTGCGAGCTGTTGCCGATCCGCGCGCTTGCCGCTCTCGACCTCGACAAACTCGTCTACCAGTTCCCAGGCCCCTCCGCTTAGGTAGGTATGCACCGCCGCGCGCTGCGCATCGAGGCCGAGGCCGGAACGTCCCTGGCGGGCGGCGGAAACCCTGTAGTACGCGACGTATCGACCTGAAGGCATTATGGGCCTGCGCTGTTAGATTTGAAGCAACCGACGTTGCAACGAACCTGACAGGCAGAATTCATCCTAACAAATCAAATTTTTTACTTTGAAATAAAATTATAGAAAATCATGATTTTGATTTTCTCACGTATAAAAATGCCGAATTACTAGGGATTTACTTCAGATGAAAGGTCCGTAACCTGAGGAGCAGGAGAGATTCGCCCATGACCCAGACCGAGAGCTATAAGGAAAAGCTACGATTGCTCGAAGCGATTGATAAAGCATCCAAGCATGGAAGACGGCGGAAAGTTCATGAGCGTGTGCGCTCATACCTAAATAGTAAGGCAGTCAGGCTTGATGCTGCGTACGCATCCGAGGTGGGCCGCCTTGTAGGAATTGTCGGATTTGGCACTGACTGTCCTTATTGACGTCAAAAAGGACAGTGCGGCTATGGATCGAGTTGAGATTGTCGATACGGGTCGGCGTCGTCG
>NZ_VOSK01000841.1 GCF_009296175.1 Microvirga tunisiensis
GTTCCTGTGAGCGGCAGATTGCACTCCTTCAGGAGCTTCGGGTCCTCCGAGCCATCCTTGGCTTTCGCCACATGCTCCATAACCACGACGACGCGCTTGACGCCCGCCACCAGGTCCATGGCGCCGCCCATACCCTTCACCATCTTTCCGGGGATCATCCAGTTGGCGAGATCGCCGTTCTGGGCCACCTGCATAGCGCCGAGGATCGACAGGTCGATATGGCCGCCGCGGATCATGCCGAAGGAATCGGAAGACGAGAAATAGCTGGTGGTCGGAAGCTCGGTGATCGTCTGCTTGCCGGCATTGATCAGGTCCGCATCCTCTTCGCCCTCAAAAGGGAACGGGCCCATGCCGAGCATGCCGTTCTCCGACTGGAGCTGCACGCGCATGCCCTTGGGGATGAAGTTCGACACCAGCGTCGGAATGCCGATGCCGAGATTCACGTAGAAGCCGTCGCGCAGCTCCTTGGCCGCGCGGGCAGCCATCTGTTCACGGGTCCAGGCCATCAGACTTCCTCCCCTGCTCCGGCAGGCGCGGCCTCGGCGCGCTTGCGGGTCGTTCGTTGCTCAATGTGTTTGACCGGGTTCGGCACATGCACCATGCGCTTCACGAAGATGCCCGGGGTGTGGATGCCATCCGGATCGAGCTCGCCTGCCGGTACGAGATGCTCGACCTCGGCAATGGTCAGTCGCGATGCGGTGGCCATCATCGGGTTGAAGTTGCGGGCGGTCTTGCGGTAGACGAGGTTGCCTTCCGTGTCGCCCTTCCAGGCATGAACCACGGAAATGTCGGCGAAAAGGCCCGTCTCCATGACGTATGTCTCGCCATTGAATTCGCGCACTTCCTTGCCCTCGGCAATGAGGGTGCCCACTCCCGTCTTGGTGTAGAAGGCTGGAATGCCGGCGCCGCCGGCGCGGATGCGCTCGGCGAGCGTGCCTTGCGGGTTGAATTCCAGTTCCAGCTCACCGGAGAGGTATTGCTGGGCGAAAAGCTTGTTCTCGCCCACGTAGGACGAGATCATCTTGCGGATCTGGCGGGTCTCCAGCA
>NZ_VOSK01000842.1 GCF_009296175.1 Microvirga tunisiensis
CTTCGAAGCGGTGCGGGATCTGCAAGTGGATTGATCCCCATTGGACGGGGCCTCGGTACCAGATGCGAAGTCCGCAGCACGAGCTTGGCGGTGTCAAACCGTCAAAATCACTGTGCTAAGGATCTAGGACGCTGCGCAAGGCCTCGTCACCGGCCCGCGTGATCACTCCCAGCCGCACCCTGCCGGCAGTCGAATGATCCTTCGGGGTCAAGCCGAGCCAAGCGGCAAAGTGGCGAGCGGACCGGAAGGCCTCCGGGGTGGGTGTCTTCATCACCAGCATGGAGGCGCCAATCGGGCCCACTCCCGGGATCCTGGCAAGGCGCCGGCTGCACTCATCGGCGCGATGCCAGGCCATCAGCTTATCGTCGACTTCCTCCAGTTGCGCCTGCAGCTGCGCGTATTCCCGGGTGTGGATCTCAAACAGCTCCCGCGCCAGCGCCGGCAGGGTGTCATCCTCTCGGATGCGCTCCAGGAGCGGCTCGATCTTCACCAGACCCTTGGCCGCAACCAGTCCGAACTCCGCTGCATAGCCGCGGATGGCGTTAGCGAGCTGGGTGCGCTGCCGGATCAGTCGGTCGCGCAGGCCCACCAGCATCAGGGCAGCTTGCTGGTCTGCGCTCTTGACCGGCACGAAGCGCATGGTCGGCCGGCTCATCGCCTCGCAAATCGCCTCGGCATCAGCGGCATCGTTCTTGCCGCGCTTGAGGTAGGGTTTGACGAACTGGGGTGGGAGCATCCTCACCTCGTGCCCCAGCGACTGCAGCAGGCGTGCCCAGTGGTGGGATCCGCCACACGCCTCGATGCTGATCACCGTCGGCGGCAGCTTCTCAAAGAAGGTGATCATGTCCTGGCGCCGCAGCTTCTTGCGTAGGACCGGCTCCTCGGCGGCATTTACCCCGTGTAGCTGAAAGACGTGTTTTTTGCGGTAGGGACGCCCGTTACTGGGCGCCCCCCGCTCAGATCCCGGCGAGCCCAATTAAGGCACCGGGCTCCTACCTTGGGTGAGTGACGGCGAAGCGCACGTCGGGCCATGGATGAAG
>NZ_VOSK01000843.1 GCF_009296175.1 Microvirga tunisiensis
GGAACGCGCCGGCTTGATCCGCCGTCAGCCCGGAGTGGCGCGAAGCATCGAGGTGTTGGTCGCCCCTGAAGGCCTGCCCCTCCTCCGCCATCCCCAACTCGTCAAATCCTCTGGGCCGAGGATCTAGCAGAGGGAGGAGTTAGGCCATGAGCATCTCAGAAGCGCACCCCACAATTTCCCCAGGCCAGCGGGCGCCTGACTTCACGCTGCCGGCAGTGGACGGGTCCGGCACCGTGTCGCTGGCCGACTATCGAGGAAGAACCCCGTTGTTCCTCGCTTTGTTCGTCGGGCTGTGGTGTCCCTTCTGCCGGCGGGCCATCGCCCAGGTCGGAATGTCCGAACCAGCACTCAAAGCGTCAGGAATTGAAACACTCGGAATCGTGGCCACGCCACCCGAGAACGCTCGGCTCTATTTCAAATTTCGGCCAACCCGTTTCCGCTTGGCTGCTGACCCCGAGCTCACCACGCACCGGGCCTTTGGCATTCCAAAGCCTACGCCGACTCCTGAGCTCGTGAAGGCGCTCGGCGAGATCCGCATCAATCCCGACGGAATTTTGCCGGAGCCTCTGCCGATTATGGAGGCTGCTGCAGCCGTGGCAAAGCTTGACGGCTATACGGAGAACGACACCGATCACACTGATATGGAGCGCCAATGGCCCCAGCTAAAAGGGCAGTTCCTGATCGACCGTGATGGCATCGTCCGCTGGGCCAACGTCGAATGCGCCACGGAGGGCTTGGCCGGCGTGGGGAAGTTTCCCTCGAGCGATGACATCCTAGTGTTGTGACTCTAACGCTTGTTTCGCACGGGCGACCTTTTCCAGGATAGCTGAGGCCGAGGCGGTCCAGACAAAGGGTCTCGGGTCGGCATTGTGGTGCTCCAGGTAGTCCATGATAGCACTCTCCAGATCGGGCACGCTCGTGAAGGCGCCCCGCCGAATGCGCTCCTGGGTGATCAGGGCAAAGAAGCGCTCAACCTGGTTGAGCCATGAGGCCGAGGTCGGCGTGAAGTGCAGGTGGAAGCGCGGAT
>NZ_VOSK01000844.1 GCF_009296175.1 Microvirga tunisiensis
ATCTGTACTCTCGTCAAGCGCATTGAGGTTGCCGATGATGTTGTCGGGGTGATCTTCCGGGTTGAGCCCGGCTTCTCAGGTCCACCTGAGACAGGTCGAACTTTGCACCATTGTCCAACACGTCGTCATCAGCTTGCGGCCTCGATGTTCCGGCCCATGGCGTAGAAAACGCGGATGGCAGCCTTTAGGTCATCCTCGCTGACATCTTTCAGGACATCGCTGCGGAATTCCTTGACGAGAGCGTCGACGTAAGCAGCCTGCTCCTGACCTGCCGCCGTGAGAGCGATCTGCTTGGCGCGCCTGTCGCCGTTCACGGGCTGGCGCTCGATCAGGCCCTGCTTCTCCAGGCTGTCAAGGAGCGGGACCAGGGTCGGACCCTCGATCTCGAGCGCATCTGCAAGCTCCGTTTGGGTCATGCAGTCCTTTTTGCCGAGAAGGATCAGAGCGCGCGCCCGTGCCAGGGTTAGTCCCTTGGCCCGAACGAGGGCATCGAACAGGGTGCGCATCTTCCGGCTGATCTTCCAGAGTTCCTCGGAGAACGCAGCTTTGGCAGGGCTCATCGTGTTTGGCCTACAAAACATATTATTAGGATACTAATAATGTGGGTGCTTGCTACTTCAATTGCATACCCATCGCAAGACAGCGCGTGGCCCGGATCCAGCAGGGCAGGGTTGCGTCGGATGCGGTTCTCAAGCCGGTGAGCCGGGACGTTTAAGCTGTTGTTCTCCGAGGCCGAACATCATAGCTTGCCGGGTGGTTTCCTCGTCTAAGGTCGAAGTCAAAACATCTTGCCTCCTCCGTCTCGCCAATCCGCCTCCGTCGGCGCCGTGCGCCGCTCCTTTGCGCCCTGGTCCGATCCCGATGCCAAGCCGCTCATCCGATTCGAGAACGTCACGAAGCAGACCGTATGTTCGTTGCCGGTGGAGGTGGCTCGTCCCAAGCTATGCGATGAGCGAGGGTTGCGCTGGATGGGCCGGCGCCGAGCCTCCCGCACAGGGGACGAGCCATGCAGCAGAAGAGCAAA
>NZ_VOSK01000845.1 GCF_009296175.1 Microvirga tunisiensis
ACCTCCATGACCGCGCCGGAGCCGAACTCCTGCTGGAGGGTCTGCAGAATCTGTTTCCGGCCATTGAGTTGATGTGGGCCGACACGGCTTATCGTGGGCTGAAGGACTGGCTCCAGAAGGCCCTGAGCTGGAGATTATCCATCCCGCAGCATTGGTGGAGCGGCGGAACCTGGATGCGGGCTGACGCGGAGCCGCCGACGCGACCGAGTGGCTTCCAGGTGCTCGCACGCAGGTGGGTTGTCGAGCGGACCATCGGTTGGCTCACCACCAACCGGCGGCTCGCCAAGGACTACGAACGCTTGGTCGAGACCGGCGAGATGTTGCTCTATCTCGCCATGAGCCGCATCCTGCTGCGTCGCCTCACGCGAAAGGAAAGATAATTGCTCACCAGCCTCTCAGTGGTAGTCACGTCGTTACAGTGACGAGCGGCAGGAACGCTCATCCGCCGGTTCTGCCGGCGCCATGAGCCCTGGCGTACAACTCCTTTACGTTGACCATTATTCTAATCCGATGGCTCCCGCACTTCGAGCATCGCAGCCTCAGGGCCATGTCGGGCACCGGAAGGTCAGGAGACCAGTTCTTCAGCGGCGCCTCAGCACCATGGCCGCAGTTGTGGGCTTCGCATTAGGCCATGACGGTCCTGTACCCTTCGGCAAGGCTCCGCGCGACCGTGACAGGCGGGATCTCATTCCCGTTCTCATCGTAGGCGCGGCGGGGATTACGAGGGGTGCTCACCTGCACCTCTTGGGCGGCATGGGCAGGTACTTGAAGGTCAAGCCCTCTACCGCATTGCGAATTGCCTCTCGGCTCACACCATACTCCCGGGCGAGCTTACTGTAATCCCGCTCACCGGACGCTTGACGTAGTCGCGCCTCTAGAGCGCGTTGACATTCAGGCTTTCGACGGACTCGCAAATCTGATTCAAGCTCCTTTTGGGCGCGGAGGCTTGGGTGAGCGGAGTTCGTCTGATGTTGAAAGATCACCAGTGGGATCGGATGGAGCCGCATTTGCCGGGCAAACGCAT
>NZ_VOSK01000846.1 GCF_009296175.1 Microvirga tunisiensis
CTGCCAGGTCGCCGTGAGCCTGTCGCTGGCCAACGACGACGCCAGTCTGCCGATCGCCTTTCAGCTGTATCTGCCCAAGGAGTGGGCGCTGGATCCCGAGCGACGGATCAAGGCCGGTGTGCCAGAGACCGTTGCCTTCCACAGCAAACCCACCATCGCACTCGCTCAGATCCGGGCGGCGCTGTTGGCGGGAGTGTCTCGGGCGGTGGTGCTGGCGGATGCCGGCTATGGCTCTGAGACGGCGTTTCGCACGGCACTGACCCGGATGGGCCTGATCTACATCGTGGGGATTGCGTCGAGCACCAGCCTGTGGGCGCCCGGCACCGGGCCCCTGCCGCCGCAGCCCTGGAGCGGGCGTGGGCGTCCGCCCACACTGTTGCGGAGGGACGCTCAGCATAAGCCGGTCTCAGCCCTGAAGTTAGCGAAAGATCTGCCCCACAAGGCTTGGCACGTCGTCACGTGGCGTGAAGGCTCCAAGGTTCCGCTGACGTCGCGCTTTGCGGCCGTCCGCGTTCGGCCGGCGCACCGCGACTACTGGCGTGCGACCCTGCGGCCGGAGGAGTGGTGCTTGATCGAGTGGCCAGAGGGCGAGAAGCGGCCGACCAAGTACTGGCTCTCGACCCTACCAGCCGACACTGTCCTGCGGGACCTTGTTGATCTGGCGAAGCTGCGCTGGCGCATTGAGCGGGATTATCAGGAACTCAAGCAGGAGATCGGTCTGGGCCACTTTGAGGGACGGGGCTGGCGCGGCTTTCATCATCACGCCACACTGTGCATCGCGGCTTACGGGTTTCTGGTCTCCGAGCGGAGCCGGTTTTCCCCCTCAGCGTCCGTCCGGCTCACCATCGGTAAAGCGTCCCGCCTATCGAAAGCCGACCAGCCTCGCGGCTGCACCCATCCGCCCCGAACGCCACGTCGCCCAGTCGATCGCCACCATCCGGGCTGAACTCATCTGCACTCTCGTGCGAAGGCTCCCACGATGTCCCTGCTGCCACACAAAGTTTATGACACAGTAGTA
>NZ_VOSK01000847.1 GCF_009296175.1 Microvirga tunisiensis
TCAAGCCAGGACTGAAGTTCGTGTTCCCACGCCACTGAGGTGCTCATGACAACCTCCCGCGAACAATCCTTCAGAGAAGACGTTGGCAGGGCTCGCCTGGTTCCTCAGACCTGCCAAAGTAGTGCTAGACCCTATGCACAAATCTCCAGATCTTCGCACCGGTAAGCACCAGGTAATCACGCGCCGCAGATTTGACGATTCGATAGAAGGAAGTGCATCGCTTGCTGGTGCACCCGTCGCTGGCGCATTCTCGTCGAGAATAGAAGCATACCATGGGCGAAGTGCTCGCCCTGACAGATGACGGCCAGAGCCTAGGTGATGGTCTCAAGATACGTTACGCCATCGACGTAAGTGCGATTCGGAACAAACCCGGTCTCTCGCAGGCGACCTTTGCCCGCCGCATCGGAGTGTCGGTAGGCACGATCCGCAACTGAGAGCAGGGCCGCCGCTCGCCGCTGGGACCAGCCCGCATTCTGCTCGCGCTGCTAGATCGTAATCCGAGGATGTTGAGAAGACATAGGGGCGCTGAATAATCTGCCCGAGGATAGGGGAACGATCCTGCTGCTAGTGTTCTGTCACTGACGAGTGATTCCGAAATCCGATCCGACGTGCGATCCTGCTCTGATGGGCAAGATCGAACGCATTGAGGTTCCCGCCGCTGATCGAGATCGCTTGGAGAGCTTGGTCGGTGACCGCAACACATCCCAGAAGGTCGTCTGGCGGGCTCGGATTGTTCTGCTGGCTGGTGAGGGCCTGCGCGCTACCGAGGTCGCCGGCCGCGTCGGCACGAGCACTCTGACGGTGAGGCGCTGGCGCCGCCGCTATGCGCAGGCGGGCGTCGACGGGCTTCTCAAGGACGCCACCCGCCCGCCAGGGCGCAAGCCCCTGACGGCCGCGGTGATCCAGCGGGTTGTCGACATGACCCTGCATGAGAAGCCGCCGCGAGCGACGCAGTGGAGCGTGCGCTCGATGGCCGCTGTCACAGGCCTGTCCCACACCAGCGTGCAGCGGATCT
>NZ_VOSK01000848.1 GCF_009296175.1 Microvirga tunisiensis
TCAAGCCAGGACTGAAGTTCGTGTTCCCACGCCACTGAGGTGCTCATGACAACCTCCCGCGAACAATCCTTCAGAGAAGACGTTGGCAGGGCTCGCCTGGTTCCTCAGACCTGCCAAAGTAGTGCTAAGAAGTGTGAGCAGAGTCAACCGAACGACTTTACCAAAGGACTCCACGGCACCTCTATTTGGCGATGGGTGGTTTTGCTTTGTGACGCTGCCGATCATCACGCCGCCTCCTTCATCTCACAATGCGTCGATGGTCCAGCTCTTGTTTCTCGACGTCGCCATGCGATGGCAAAGCCGCCGCACCATTTATCGTCCGGCCCAGGAGCCGATTGATCCCAGCCAGTTCTTCAACACCCCGATCGGCGAAGCCTCGCACAAAGCTTTATCTGCATCCGTCACAATTCAGGATCCTGTCCCTCTACAGTCGCAGCCTATGATCTGCTCAAGCGAACTGCGCCGGTTCAGGAGCAGCTGGACGCAGTAGCCGTTTCTCGCTTCTGATGCAGCCAAAAGCGGCCGCAGCATGTTGAGCCGCACAGGTAGTTTCCGAAAGCTCAGGCACGCTGGGAACCATGCTTAGGCTCTTCTATGAGACACCCACCGGACACGTAAGGAGATCCGCTGGCGCATGGACAAGGCCTGCCCAGGTCAAGCAAAACTGATTTGCCTAAGGGGACTAGCCGTTCCTATTCACCAGAGTTTGTTTCGGGGCCTATTTGGTAGCGCGGGCGTGCCGATCCGCTGCGTTTCTTTCACCGCGGCAAGGTCTGGAACGTGGGGAACGCGTTGGCAGGGACGGGATGGGATGACCGGGGCGATGGCAGCCCCGGCGCTCAGGGCGAGGCCGCCCGGGGCTGGGGTGCCAGAGCGCTCGCAAGACGGCGGACGAGATCCGCTTCCGGACAGCACGAGGCAAAGGCCAGTCGGATGCGGCTGGTGGTTTCCTGCACCCGCACGGCGATCTTGAGCAGGCGCAACCGCAGCGTTGCGAACTCCGCCCGGGCGAGAT
>NZ_VOSK01000084.1 GCF_009296175.1 Microvirga tunisiensis
GGCAGCATCGGCGACGTGCAGCAGGGCGCCGGCGAGACCGGAGCGGCGGCCTCTCAGGTGCTGGGCGCAGCCCAGGAGCTGTCGCGCCATTCGCACGATCTCGGGCGCGAGGTCGAAACCTTCCTCCGCGGCGTCAAGGCCGCGTAGGAGCGACGCCTTCGCAGGGCAGGACGGGCAGGGCAGGACGGAAGGGACCGCTGCAAACAGCGGCCCTTCTCATTGCGGGCCTCAAGGATCGACCGCTCACCCGTGGCATTCGCTTGGAATGGAACAGGCCCGGAACATTCGTGAAGCTTTTCTTTGGGACTTTGGCCTCCGAAACGATCAATAAGGCCCTTTTCGTACCTATCGGCGAAACCGAGGGCTTGCCTAGGTGTTCTCAGATCGATAGAGAAACCAAGCTGTTGAGGATAACGGGGTGTAGCGCAGTCTGGTAGCGCATCTGCTTTGGGAGCAGAGGGTCGCGGGTTCAAATCCTGCCGCCCCGACCATCTTCACCGGATGAGTCTTGGAGAGAGTCCAAAACCAATGCCTGCACGGATCTACAAGCCCGCCAAGTCCGCAATGCAGTCCGGAATGGCCCGGACCAAGCAGTGGCTTCTCGTTTTTGAGCAGGACAGGCCCCGCGAGATCGAGGCCCTCATGGGCTGGACGAGCTCGGGCGATACCCGTCAGCAGCTCCGCCTTTGGTTCGACACGAAGGAAGAGGCCATCGCCTATGCGGAGCGCGAGCGCATCGCCTACCGGGTCGAGGAGCCGCAAGAAGTCAAGCGGCGGACGATTTCCTACTCCGACAACTTCAAGTTCAACCGCGTCGGCCCCTGGACCCACTAGGCCGGGGCCCTCAGCCGGATGGCTCCGTAGCTCAGCTGGATAGAGCAGCCGCCTTCTAAGCGGCAGGTCGTAGGTTCGAGCCCTACCGGAGTCGCCATTCTCCCGAAGAGCTGATGTTCAGACCGGTGACCTCGTCAGGTTGAGGGCTGCCGCCTCCTCGTCCGTGAAGAGGCGAGACCGGGTCAGGAAACGGACGCCGCGGCCGTTCTCGAGAGAGAACATGCCGCCCTTGCCGGGCACCACGTCGATGATCAGCTGGGTATGTTTCCAGTATTCGTATTGTGACGGGCTCATATGGAACGGTGCCCCGCCAATGGTGCCGAGGAGGACGTCCTCGTCCCCGACAATGTAGTCGCCCTGCGGATAGCACATGGGCGAGGATCCATCGCAGCAACCGCCGGATTGGTGAAACAGAACCGGGCCGTACTCGCTCTGCAGGGTCGGGATCAGGTCGAGCGCGGCGGGCGTCGCGGTCACGCGCAGAATATCGCCATTCATGTGACTTCTCCCGTGAAGTGGACCGGAGCGCGATCCGCTGCGCTCCGGTCCATCGGCGTTCTCAGAAGAAGCCGAGGGCCTTGCTGCTGTAGCTGACCAGCAGGTTCTTGGTCTGCTGATAGTGATCGAGCATCATCTTGTGCGTCTCGCGGCCGATGCCCGACTGCTTGTAGCCACCGAAAGCGGCATGGGCCGGATAGGCATGGTAGCAGTTCGTCCAGACGCGACCCGCCTGGATCGCGCGTCCGAAGCGATAAGCGCGATTACCGTTGCGGGTCCACACGCCGGCGCCGAGACCATAGAGGGTGTCGTTGGCAATCGACAGGGCGTCGTCCTCGTCCTTGAAGGTCGTGACGGAGACGACCGGCCCGAAGATCTCCTCCTGGAAGACGCGCATTTTGTTGTGACCACGGAACACGGTGGGCTTCACGTAATAGCCGCCGGCCAATTCGCCCGGCAGGTTGTTGCGCTCACCGCCCGTCAGCACCTCGGCGCCTTCCTGCTTGCCGATATCGATGTAGCTGAGGATCTTTTCCAGCTGTTCGCTGGAGGCCTGAGCGCCGATCATGGTCGATGGGTCGAGCGGGCTTCCCTGCTTGATGGCCACGACGCGCTTGAGGGCCTTCTCCATGAAGCGGTCGTAGATCGATTCCTGGATGAGCGCGCGGCTCGGGCAGGTGCAGACCTCGCCCTGATTCAGGGCGAACATCACGAAGCCTTCGATGGCCTTGTCGAGATAATCGTCGTCCTCCGCGGTCACGTCGTCGAAGAAGATGTTGGGCGACTTGCCGCCGAGTTCGAGCGTCACCGGAATCAGGTTCTGGCTTGCATATTGCATGATCAGGCGGCCAGTGGTGGTCTCACCGGTGAACGCGATCTTGGCGATGCGCGAGCTGGAGGCTAGCGGCTTGCCGGCTTCGAGGTCATAGCCGTTGACGATGTTGAGGACGCCGGGCGGCAGCAGGTCTCCGACCAGCTCGGCCCAGACCAGGATCGAGGCCGGCGTCTGCTCGGCAGGCTTGAGGACGACGCAATTGCCGGCGGCGAGAGCGGGTGCGAGCTTCCACGTCGCCATCAGGATCGGGAAGTTCCAGGGAATGATCTGCCCCACGACGCCGAGCGGCTCGTGGAAGTGATAGGCGACGGTATCGTGATCGATCGCCGCGACCGAGCCTTCCTGAGCCCTAATGCAGGAGGCGAAATACCGGAAATGGTCGATGGCGAGCGGGATGTCGGCTGCCGTCGCCTCGCGGATCGGCTTGCCGTTGTCCCAGGTTTCCGCCAAGGCGAGGGTGTCGAGATTCGCTTCCATCCGGTTAGCGATCTCGTTGAGGATGCGCGATCGCTCGGTCGGAGCGGTCTTGCCCCAGGCGTCCTTGGCGTCATGCGCCGCGTCGAGAGCCTTCTCGATATCGTCCTTGTCGGAGCGGGCAATCTCGCAGACGACTTTTCCGGTGATAGGAGAGGTATTCTCGAAATAGCGGCCATTCACCGGCTCGACCCACTGCCCGCCGATAAAATTGCCGTAACGGTCCTTGAATGGCGCATTCGAGACGCTCAGAAATTCTGGCTTGTTCACTGGCTTCCTCCCTGGATGAACAAACCGGCTTCTGCAATTTTCGTGCCATCCTGCTCCCATGCCAGGAACCTCTGCTTTTGCACTGCGGTAAGTTCTTGAAAAGGAACGAGCCGAGCCGTGGCTTTGCTTCTTGTTCTTCCGATGACTTCTTTTCGCCTTAGCTTCGCCTATCATGGAGCCTGTCGCGGAAAGAAACGCATCTGCAACACTGTTGCAATTTGCGACACCGGGATGGGAGGACGCCCTTGTCGCCAGATCCAATCCAGCATGCCTGTCAGCATTTCTTTTCGCAGAAGGCCGTGCCCGGCGGGCTCATTCCGCAATCCATTCTGCGGTCCTGGACCCGCTGTCAGGCACTCGGCCTCGAAGGCAGGGCCAACTCGCTCCCGGAGCCGCTGACGGCTTACGAATTCGCGCTCACGGCTGACGAGGCGGAGGCTTTCAAGCGCCTCTGCCGGCCGGAGGTCGAAGCGCTCTATGCGGATGCTCAAGCCACGGACAGCATCGTCATCCTCACCAATGCCTCCGGCCTCGTGTTGGACACCGTCGGGAGTCTCGATTTTGCGGAACGGGCGGCTCGAGTCGCCCTGCGGCCGGGCGTTCCCTGGAGCGAGCAGGTCGCGGGAACGAATGCGGTCGGAACCTCGCTTGCCGAGGGATGCCCCATCGAAGTGCGCGGCGCGGAGCACTATCTCGAATGCAACCGGATCCTGAGCTGCTCCGCCATCCCGATCATCGGTCCGCAGGGAAATGTGTTGGGCGTCCTGGACCTGTCGGGTCCGGCCGAGACGCATCATGCGCATGCGTTCGGCCTCGTGAAGATGGCGGCCGAACAGATCGAGCATCGGCTCTTCGAACAGGATTTTGAAGGCGCCGACGTTGTGCGACTCCATGTGGATCCAGCCATGCTCGGAACCTCACGGGAAGGGATCCTGGTGTTCGAGGATGGGCGGCTCAAAGCGGCCAACCGGCATGGCCTGGCGCTTATCGGACGACGGTTCGATGCGATCGGCGAGGCCTCATGGACGGACCTGTTCCGCGACCGGCTTGCCGCCCTGGTCGATAGCGGCAGCCTCAAGCGGGAGAACGGCACCAAGCTTGTGGGGCGCCTCGATGGGTTCAGGAAAGTTCCCGCATCGGCCAAGCGGATTGCACGACCTGTTCCGCCCACAGTCCCAAGACCGATCTTCGACCTTGAAACGGCACAGGCCATTGCGCGCGCGGTCCGGCTGCTCGATGCAGCGGTGCCGGTCCTCATCCGTGGCGAAACGGGAACCGGAAAAGAGATCTTCGCCCGCGCCGTCCATGCGAGAAGCGCGCGCTCGGACAAGCCTTTGATCGCGGTCAATTGTGCGGCTTTGCCCGAAACGCTGATCGAGGCCGAGCTTTTCGGCTATCAGGCCGGCGCATTCACAGGGGCGCGGCCCGGTGGATCGAAAGGCTATCTCCGGGAAGCCGATGGCGGCGTTCTGTTCCTGGACGAGATCGGCGACATGCCGCTCGCCCTGCAGATGAAGCTCCTGCGCGCCTTGCAGGAGCGGGAGGTCGTCCCGCTGGGTGGCGGGCGGGCCATTCCAGTCGATTTCATGCTGGTCTGTGCCACGAACCGGAACCTGTGGGACCTCGTCCAAGCGGGGACATTCCGCTCGGATCTCTATTTCCGCATCGCGCAATATACGTTCGAGCTGTCACCACTTCGCCACCGCTCGGATCGCGCGAAACTGGTCGACGAACTGTGGGATTCCCTTGGAGCAAGGACACAGCGAAACGCCCTGACGCAAGAGTGCCGCGCGCAACTGGTGAATTATGAATGGCCGGGCAATTTCCGTCAGCTCGTCGGCTGCATTCGAGCGATGCTGGCACTCTGCGAACCGGGTGAGACGCTCACGATGGACGCGCTGCCGGCGGATGTGCGCTTTGGCGTTACGATCGCTGAGAGGGCCCTGTCTCCTCGCGAAGAAGCGCTGTCGACCCTGGAATCCATCACCGCTACGGCCATGGAGGATGCGCTTCGGGCCGCCAAGGGCAATGTCTCGCTCGCAGCCCGCCAGCTTGGTGTCAGCCGCAGTACCCTATACCGGCGTATGCAAAGTTGAAACGCCGGTAGACTATCGCGATCATCGATTGCGCTCAGAAGGAGTGCCGCATCAGGCTTGCAGCACATAGGTGCCGGGCGCGTCGCAGAGGGCAGGATAGCCTCGTGCCGGTGCTCCCGCCGTCGGGGGCTTCGTGAGTTCGCCGCAATGCGAAACCAGCCAGCGCGTCCATTCCGGCCACCATGAGCCCTCGAAGCGCGGCGCGATCTTGATCCAGGTGTCGGGATCCAGGTAATGGCCGACCGCGGATCGTGTCAGCACCTGAAAGCTTCCTCCAGCCCTGCTCGGATCGGCGACGATGCCCGCATTGTGACCGCCGGTCGTGAGAAGAAATGTCACGTCGGTGTCGGCCAATAGATGGATCTTGAACGTGGAGCGCCACGGCGCAACGTGATCCCGCTCTGTACCGACCGCGAAGATCGGGACGCGAATGTCGCTGACCGCGACGGGGCGTCCGTCTACCTGAAAGCGTCCTTCGGCCAGATCGTTGTTGAGGAAGAGCTTCCGAAGGTAATCCGCATGCATGCGATAGGGCATGCGTGTCGCATCGGCATTCCAAGCCATGATATCGTTCAAGGGCGTGCGCTCACCCATCAGGTAGTGCCGGATGAGGCGCGACCAGATCAGGTCGTTCGAGCGCAGAAGCTGGAAGGCCCCGGCCATCTGCCGGGTGTCGAGATAGCCCTGGCTGCGCATCAGATCTTCGAGGAAGTGAAGTTGGCTCTCATTGATGAAGAGAGTGAGCTCCCCAGCCTCGCGGAAATCGTTCTGTGCCGCCAAGAGCGATAGGGTGGCCAGACGCTTGTCGCCGTCCCGCGCCATGGCGGCTGCCGCGATCGAGAGAAGTGTGCCGCCGAGGCAGTAGCCGACGGCATGGACTTTTCGATCGGGCAGGACGGCACTGACCGCATCGAGTGCCGCCATCACTCCGAGCTCCCGGTAATCGTCGAGGCCGAGTTCCCGGTCTTCGGCAGTCATTTTTTTCCAGGAAACGATGAACACCGTGAAACCCTGGTCCGTGAGATAGCGAACCAGTGAGTTCTCGGGCGAAAGATCCAGGATGTAGTACTTCATGATCCAGGCCGGCACGATCAGGATCGGTTCCGGCCGGACCTTCTCGGTCGTGGGGTTGTACTGGATCAGTTCGATAAGATTATTGTGATAGATCACCTTGCCGGGCGTGACGGCCACATTGCGGCCAGGTCGGAAGGCCTCGGTGCCGGCTGGAGACTTCGAACGGACGATCCGCTCCCAATCGTCCAGGAAATTGCGAAGGCCCTGAACGAGGTTCTGCCCGCCGGTTTCCAGAGTACGCCTCTGCACAACCGGGTTCGTGGCAATGAAGTTCGATGGCGAAGCCATGTCGAGGATCTGGCGCGTGATGAACTCGACGACGGCCTGATGCTGTTTGGTTACGCCATCGACGCCGGTCGTGGCGTTTTCCCACCATTGCTGCTGCAGCAGGAAGCTTTGCTGGAAGAGATTGAAGGGCCACCGCCACCACTCCCGTTCCGCAAAGCGGCGGTCCTGAGGAAGCGGTTCGATGCACGGATCACCGGTGCCGCCATCAAGGGCGCAACGGGAAGCGAATTGCGTCAGCCTCGTCCATTTGCGTGCGCCCCTGGTGGCGAGTTCAACCTGCTTGCCAGGAGAGATGGCCAGATGGACAGTCCAGTCCATGAACGCATCGACGATGGCCGCGGGTGACAGGCCGGCGGTGAGGCGAGCAAGGCCGGCATGGGTTGTGTGGTCGAGGGCATCTCGGAGCTGATGGAGTTCAGCATCATCCCAAGGCTCCGGGGAAGCTGATGGCGCTGAGACCGGAACGGTCGATGCTTCCGGAGTGGCCGTCAAAGTCGGCAGTATGGCCAGTTGAGACTTGGAGGTTCGGTTCCCCTTGAGTGTGGAGGATGTACGAGCCGGCATATCAACCTCCCGAGCCTTGATTTCATTCACGAGACGAGGACTGTCACACTGTGACAGAGACCGTCGTTTTGCGCGTTGCTCTCGATCGAAGAATCGTTTCCAATTTCGTCTACATAATGGTCATGCTGGAGGTGCGAGGCTTGGCGTCCCAACAGCAGCGCAAGGTGCTATTGTCATCATCTCATAAGTCCGTTTCAGCAGAGCAAGCGGCGGGTCGACAACGACATATTACGTCTTCGATTCAGTAGAAGACGCAAAAAACGGTAAGCTCAAATACTTAGTTGTTCGCTTTACAGCTTATTATGAATTTGGCTCCAACATGACATGGAAATTTATGGGCATTCTTGCTGTTGTTTCCGTCTCGTGGTGAGTGCCGGAGTTGATCCATGTTGGGTTTATTGTCTCGATCACAGTTTGAAATCAAAGCTAAACTTGAAGCGATCGATAGAGCCCAAGCTGTTATTGAATTTAATCTCGATGGTTCGATCATAACGGCCAATGAAAATTTTCTTCGCACAGTGGGCTACTCCCTTCCAGAAATTCAAGGCAAACATCACAGCATGTTCGTCGAGTCCGCGTTTCGCGAAACGGCTGCCTATGCGGAGTTCTGGAGAAGACTGAAGGCTGGAGAGTATCAGGCGGCTCGCTACAAGCGCCTCGGTAAGGGCGGCAGGGAAGTCTGGATCGAGGCGAGCTACAACCCTCTGCTCGGTCGCGACGGCAAGCCCTTCAAGATTGTCAAGTTCGCAACGGACATCACGACGCAGATGGAGGAACAGGCGGAGCTGAAGGGACAAGTCAAGGCGATTGGAAAATCGCAGGCTGTCATCTCATTCGATCTCGACGGAAATATTCTCGACGCGAACGCGAATTTTCTTGCGGCTGTCGGGTACTCCCTTCCGGAGATCCGGGGCAAGCATCACAGCATGTTCGTCGAGCCAGGGATGCGGACCAGTCCGGAATATCTCGAGTTCTGGCGCCGGCTCAAGAAGGGCGAGTTCCAGGCGGCCCAGTACAAGCGGATCGGCAAGGGCGGGCGCGAGATCTGGATCGAGGCCAGCTACAATCCGATCCTCGATGCGAGCGGGCGTCCCTACAAGGTCGTGAAATATGCAACCGATGTGACGCAGCAGGTCGGTCTGCTGATCAATCTCAGGGGCATGATCGAGACCAATTTCGGCGAGATCGATGCGGCTGTCGACCAATCCACCCAGGAGGCAAGCTCTGCGAGCCAGGCAGCAACCGCCACGTCCAGCAATGTTCAGATGATGGCATCTGCGGCCGAGGAGTTAGCCGCCTCGGTGAGAGAAACCGCGCAGAGCATGGCCACCTCTCGCGTGGCGACCGATACTGCTTTCACCGAGGCGAAAAGCGCGAACGAGTACACGGACAAACTCTCTTCTGCTGCAGAGGCGATGGGAGGCATCATCAGCCTCATTCAGAGCATCGCCGGGCAGATCAACCTCTTGGCCCTGAATGCGACAATCGAATCCGCCCGAGCGGGTGAGGCTGGCAGGGGGTTCGCGGTGGTCGCAAGCGAAGTGAAGAACCTGGCGTCGCAGGCGGCCAAGGCGACCGAGCAAATCTCAACGGAAATCGATGCCGTTCGTAGCGTATCGAGCGGAGTTGTCGAGGCGCTCACGAAAATCCGCAATTCTGTTGAAACCATGCGGAATCACGTGGTGGGAGCGGCATCTGCCGTCGAACAGCAGAGTGCTGTCACACAGGAAATGTCCTCCAACATGCAGGATGCGTCCCAAGCCGTGACACTCATTGCCGACAATATCGGAACCATATCGGCGGCAGTCGGAAAGGTGTCCCAGGCCGTTGACACGACGAAGAACGCCGCACGTGTGCTCGCCCGGTAGAAACTTGCGCCCCAGGAGCAGCGTCGTAGCCTTCCTCAGATGAATGTCGTCTCGATCCGCTCCCGCAGGGCTGCGAGTTCCCGAATGTAGGGCGCCCGCTGCTCCCGGTGCTGGCGCCAAAGACTTGCGATCATCTCGCTCTTGCGCTCTTCATCGGCCGGGCTGTGCTTGATGGTCTCGAGGCTCTTCTCGAAGGCGAAATCGATATCGGCGAGATCGGCCAGGACGGTCTGGAGCAGAGGCAGAATGTCCGGGGAATAAACTCGACTTCTGTTCGGTGCCTTCTGGAGACGGGAATGCTCGACGTGTGTGGCCATAGCGTCCTCCGATGATATTCTGGCGGCGTGAACTTCCTTCGAGCGGTTAACACAAGTTAAGATCATCACTTTGGTAAGGATGGGGCAGCTTGGCCTTGTATCGGTAGGGAGTGCCCGAATTCTGAAGGAACTGCTCAATGGCCGGATCGGACCGAAATTGACCCGGTCAAACGATGGAATGAGATTTTTACAACAGTGATCGTCCGGTTCGACAGCTAATCTGTAGGAAGCTTCGGACTATGCGCAGGGGCCGTGGAGGCGCTCATGATCAGCTGGATCGTTCGGATATTGATGGTTGCAGCAGGTGTCGTCACAAGTTGGTTCGTCGCCAAAGACGCTCCGATCTTCGGAGTGGCTCAGGTGATGGTGGCTCTCCTCCTGCTCACGTTCATCGTGGCGGTCCTGGCTTTCTGGCCGCACCGCTGGACAATCGCCCTGAATCGTTCGGAGAAACAGCACTGACCGGCTCGCCATGGGGCGTCATGTGCCCCTGGCTTCCGGCCAGGGGCACAACGTCGGCTGAGAATCAAGCTGCTCGGCTGACCCGCTCTGCGAGATGGTCCACTTCGACGGTTGCAGTCCGGGCAGCTTCGTCCGCCAGCTGAATTGTGAGTTCGGCCATCCGCCGGCTGTTGTCGACGGTCTGCTCCAGGTTGTCTCGGATGAGGGAGCTTTGAACCGCAACAAAGTCGTTCATGGACCGGCAGCGGGCGAGGGCGTTCAACCCTTCGAGATTTGTCTGCAGTCGCTTCTGGCTCAGCTCGAACCATTCTCGCGACACGTCCTGAAAGCCTCGCACCAGGACAGTGTTCGATTGAGCCACGGTCTTCAGGCCTTCCGAAGCTCGCTCGGTGAGCCCGCGGCCCTCTCCATCGGAGCGGCCGAACATCTGCATGGCCTGACCTGTCGAGCGGCGGGCCAATTCAGAAAATACGCCGAAGCTGTTCTGCATGACCTGCTGCATCGATTGCGCAATATTTTGGGCGCTTTCCGTCCCCGCTCGCACGGTTTCGCCAAGGTCGTCGGCGACCCTCTGCACCGTATCGACCTGCTCGCGGGCACGGCGTGCCTCGAACCGCTTCGTTTCATCGATAGCTGCCATTTCGTCCTCCACTTTCTCGACAACTGCTTCCGCTTCATCGTCGCTCAGAACCTTGAGCACCGCCGGGAGAAGCTCTTTCCTGTCATCGCGAATATGCTGCTGGAACACTCTTCTCAGTTCAGCCACTTTGGCGAGAAACTCACCATTGTTCTTTGGCATGCGCTCCAGGTCTGTCAGAAGCGCAGTCGTCTCCTCATTGTCACTGAGGGCCTGCCGAACAAGGTCCTCCATCCCATGCCGTCGAAGGACTGGCAGGAGATGCTGCTCCTGAAGGGTTGCTAGCAGCGTCAACTCCTCCTGCAGATCCGCGAAAAGACGCTCACGGGTTTTGATGGCACTATCGGAGGTCGCAAGAAGTTTCTCGAAGAGATCCCGCGCTTTGTCGGGAGGCGTCTGATTGAATTTTCGCGTGGTCATCGTCGCTCTCTGGGTTCAGTTAGGGCGTGATTCAACGTCGAACGAAGATGTTCCGGCGCTGAAGGGTGAAGGGATCCTGCCTAATGCTGAAGGCCTAACGGCCAGGGCGCAAAGAGGTTCGGCCGTCTCCATAGGACGAAATGGTCCTGAGCGGCGAGATCCAGGCTGGTGTCTTTTTCCAATAATGCAAGTTGAGCTTCGATGGCTTTGAGCTCGCGCTCAAGCTTGGCTGTCCGGCGAGGCTCAGAGCCCATGGGCCTTCTTTTCTTGCTCTTCATCAAGCACTCCATGGTCCGGCGCAGCCCACTGCCTTCTATGAAGAAGCGGACGGCGTACGGATGGCCATGATGGTGCCCCCTGCGATTTGTTCATTCTGTGTTTGGGGCGAATGATACCGGAGCACAGCTGTTCGTCTGTCAGAAACCCGACACAAAGGAAGAATTTGTTAACACAAGTTAATTTGCCGCAGGGTGCATGGAAGCAGCCCGGTCCGTCGCGGAACCCGCACACGGTCAAGATGTTCATGCCCTAAGGGTGGAGATCTGTGGCCAGCCGTTCCCCCGTGATGCGCCGATGAAGGCCAGCCCTTCGACGGGGCAGTTCGTCCCAACGAAGCCGGAGGGCAAAGTGGTCAAGCGCATCCTCCTCATCGCCGTGGCTGGTCTGGTTCTCGCTGCGGGCGTCTACTACTTCATGTCCCGTTCCGCGCGAGAAACCCCGGCGCAGCAGACGGCGGCCGCCTCGCTGCCGACACCTCAGGTTGGAATCGTGGTGGTCCAGCCTGCCGAGGTGCCGTACCCGGTGGAATATGCCGGCCGCGTCTCCGGCTTTCGCGATATCGAAGTGCGCCCGCGCGTCGGCGGGCTCCTGCTCAAGCGCGAATATGAGGAGGGCGCGCGCGTCACGCAGGACCAGGTGCTTTTCCGGATCGACCCGGCATCCTACGAGGTCGCGGTGAGCCGGGCGGAAGCCCAGCTGCTGCAGGCCCAAGCGGCCGTCCGCCAGGCGGAGGAAAATTTTAACCGGATCGA
Organism: Microvirga tunisiensis; assembly: GCF_009296175.1. GTDB lineage: Bacteria > Pseudomonadota > Alphaproteobacteria > Rhizobiales > Beijerinckiaceae > Microvirga > Microvirga tunisiensis. The sequence continues at coordinate 11,669 of NZ_VOSK01000084.1, forward strand.
GCAGCTTGTCCGCCGCGGTGTCTCGACAGAGGCACAGCTCGAGGATGCGCGCTCCCAGCGGGACCAGGCTCGGGCTGGCGTCCAACTCGCCGAGGCTGAGATTCAGAACGCGAAGCTGAACTTGAGCTACACGACCGTGACGGCGCCCGGGACCGGGATCACGGCTTTGGAGTCGCCACCGGTCGGCGCACTCATCCAGGCGCAGCAGACGCTTCTGACCACCATTTCTCAGATCGATCCGGCTTATGTGAACTTTTCATTCACCGACGAGGAGGGCAGGGCCTTCCGTGCCCTGAACGAGCGGCGAGAGAAGCCAATCTCGGAGAAGGATCTGACCGTCGAGCTGCAATATGCCCGGCAGGCGAAGTACCCGCAGGTCGGCAGGATCGATACGGCCGCCCAGCGGGTTGATCTGCAGACCGGAACGATTCAGGCGCGAGCGATCTTCCCGAATCCGGATGGCCTGTTGCTGCCGGGCCAGTTCGTCAGAGTGCGCCTCATCGGCATCACCCTGCCCGATACGATCGTCGTTCCACAGCAAGCGGTGAGTCAGGGGCCCCAGGGGCCACTGGTCTATGTGCTCGGCGAGAACGACATCGCTCAGGCGCGCCCGATCCGCCTGGGACCGGAACTGGCGGCGGGCTGGGTCGCGAGTGAGGGGCTGAAGGGTGGTGACAGGGTGGTCGTCGATGGCGTGATCCGCGTCCGTCCGGGCCAGCCCGTCAGGCCGGTGCCGATGGATCCCAAGGCCGCGCAGACCACAGGCACCCCAAACGCCTCCGCACCTGGGGCCCGGCCATGATCTCGAAGTTCTTCATAGACCGCCCGATCTTCGCGTCGGTCCTTTCCATCGCCATCGTGCTCATCGGCCTGATCGCAATGCGGGTTCTGCCCGTTGCGCAATATCCCGAAATCGTCCCGCCTCAGGTCGTGGTGTCGGCCACCTATCCGGGAGCGAGCGCCGAGACCATTGCCGAAACCGTCGCCGCTCCCTTGGAGCAGCAGGTCAATGGGGTCGAGGACATGATCTACATGCAATCGACCTCCACCGGTTCGGGGACCATGAGCCTGTCGGTGTACTTCCAGACCGGGACGAATGCCGACCAAGCAACCATCAACGTCAACAACCGTGTCCAACGTGCGACGGCCGTTCTGCCCGAGGAGGTGCGGCGGCAGGGTGTGACGGTAACCAAGCGATCGTCCTCGATCCTGCAGATCGTAGCCCTGTCCTCACCCGACCGGCGTTACGACACGATCTACATTTCCAATTACGCGCTCATCAACATCATCGACGAGCTGCGCCGCACGCCCGGGGTCGGCGACGCGTCGCTCTTCGGGGCCTCGGACTATTCCATGCGCATCTGGCTTCGGCCCGACAAGGTCGCGCAGTACAATCTGACGCCCGGTGACGTTGCCGCCGCCATCCGCGACCAGAACGCGCAATTCGCGGCCGGGCGCTTTGCGGAAGAGCCGACGCCAAGCCGGCAGGCCTTCACCTATTCGGTCACGACCCAGGGACGGTTCGCAGACCCGCGCGAGTTCGAACAGATCGTCCTGCGCTCCGACGAGAACGGCGGCGCGCTGCGGCTGAAGGACGTCGCGCGGGTCGAACTCGGGTCTCTCAACTACTCCACAATATCGACCCTGAACGGGGCCCCGACGGTGCCGATCGGGGTCTATCTTCAGCCTGGCGCCAACGCTCTCGACGTCTCGGGAGCCGTCGATGCGGCGATGAGCCGGCTCGCCCAGCGTTTCCCCGACGGCCTGCGCTACGACGTGCCCTACAACACGACGAAGTTCATCCAGGTCTCCATCGAGGAGGTCGTCAAGACCTTCATCGAAGCCATCGTGCTGGTCGTGATCGTGGTCTTTCTCTTCCTGCAGAACTGGCGCGCGACCCTGATCCCGCTTTTGGCCGTGCCGGTGTCCATCGTCGGCACCTTTGCCGGCATGTATGCGCTGGGATTCTCAGTCAACCTCCTCACTCTCTTTGGCCTCATCCTGGCCATCGGGATCGTGGTCGACGATGCCATCATCGTGCTGGAAAATGTCGAGCGCATCATGTCGACGGAGCATAAGCCGCCACGGGAGGCCGCCATCCAGGCCATGCAGGAAGTGAGCGGTCCCGTCATCGCCGTCGTACTCGTTCTCTGCGCCGTGTTCATCCCCGTGTCCTTCCTCGGCGGTCTGGCCGGCGAACTCTATCGCCAGTTTGCCGTGACCATTGCGGTATCGGTGGTGATTTCCGGTATCGTGGCGCTCACGTTGACTCCCGCCCTGTGTGCGCTCCTCCTCAAGGAGGGACACAGCGAACCGTGGCTGCCGTTCCGCATCTTCAATCGCGGCTTCGACTGGGCGACGCGGACGTTTACCTCCGGCACCGCCTTTTTCCTGCGCCACGCTTTGATAGCCCTTGTTCTCATAGGCGGAATGCTCGGGGTAACCTGGTTGCTGTTCGAGCGGGTGCCGGGCGGCCTCGTGCCGGCAGAGGATCTGGGAAACGTCTTCGTCGTGACGGCGCTGCCGCCTGCAGCCTCCCTCGACCGCACCCTCGACATCACCGCAAAGGTGAGCGAGGAGCTCAAACGCAATCCCGCCGTCGCCGACGTGGTGACCATTGCCGGGTTCGATCTCCTGTCCGGCGCTCAGAAGACCAACGCCGGCGTGTCCTTCGTGACCCTCAAGGATTGGTCGGAGCGGACCGACCCGCGGCTCGACGCGCGCAATCTCGCTCCGGCTTTCGCGGCTCTGAACGTGAACTTCCGTGATGGGATCGTAGTCGGTTTCAACCCGCCGCCGATCACGGGCATGAGCACGACTGGCGGCTTCGAGTTCTACCTGCAGGACCGGTCGGGCGGTTCTCTGGAGAGCCTGTCGCAGGCGGCACAGCAGGTGATCCAGGCCGCGAGGCAGCGGCCGGAGCTCTCAGGCGTCTCCACGACCTTCAACACGAACGTGCCGCAGTACCGGATCGACGTCGACCGCGACAAGGCGAAGGCGCTCGGCGTCCCGATCTCGGCCATCTTCGACACGATGCAGAGCACGTTCGGCAGCCTTTACGTCAATGATTTCGGCCTGTTCGGACGGACTTATCGGGTGAGCCTCTCCTCCGAGCCCGAGTTCCGGATGACGCCCAACGATCTGCAGCACGTGTTCGTCCGCTCTGACAAAGGCAACATGGTTCCGCTCAACGTTCTCCTGTCCACCTCCCGCATCGTTGGTCCGGATGTGGTTGATCGGTTCAATGTGTTCCCCGCAGCGAAGATCCAGGGCAATCCGGCTCCGGGCTACTCCTCGGGGCAGGCGATCGCCGCAATCGAGCAGGTGGTGTCGCAAAACCTGTCCTCGGACTACTCCATCGGCTGGACGGGGTCAGCCTATCAGGAGCTGCAATCGGCAGGAACCGGGTCGCAGGGATTCCTCCTCGGACTCGTGATGGTATTCCTGATCCTGGCAGCACAATACGAGCGCTGGTCCCTGCCATTCGCCGTCATCACGGCCGTGCCTTTCGCGGTCTTCGGCGCCATCCTCGCCATCTGGCTCCGCGGGATCGAGAACGACATCTATTTTCAGGTCGGGCTTGTCACCCTCATCGGGCTGGCAGCCAAGAACGCGATCCTGATCGTTGAGTTCGCGGCCGAGCGCTACAGGGCAGGGGAAACCGTCTACGATGCGGCCTTGGATGCAGCACGTCTTCGGTTCCGCCCCATCGTGATGACCTCTCTCGCCTTCATCCTCGGTGTCGTGCCGCTTGCAGTCTCGACGGGTGCAGGCTCGGCAAGCCGTCACTCGGTTGGTACCGGCGTCATCGGCGGTATGCTGGCCGCGACCTTCCTGGCCATTCTCTTCGTCCCGCTGTTCTTTCGTCTGGTGACGCGCGAGCGGAAGCCGGCGGACAAGGCAGCCGCGCCGGTCATGCCTGAAACTGCGCCTGCGAAAGAGGTTTAGGGTTGGAATGGGGCAGGCGATAACGCTCGGGCCGTCAGCGTTTGCGCAGCCGCTCGATGGCTTCCTTATGGGCGGCGGGATCGACATCGTACTCTTCCGCCAGACGCCCGATCTCGGCTTGCCTCTCGTCCACAGAGAGCTTGGGACTGAGACTTGCCACGGCGGCCAGGAAGGAGGCGCCTGCAAAGACCGGGTCGCGACGTCTCGCGGTCTGATCACGCTCCTTCTTCAACTCCGCCTGACGCTGCTTATAGGTTTCGAGCGGTCCGAACGCCCGCAAGGCCCGATTGCGCAAGGCCTGGACCGGAAGGTCATGCTCGCCAGCGATATCCGGCAGGGCCTGTTCCGGGTCTTCGCCGGCCGTCAGGGCTTCGGCAAGCTCTTCGAGTGCGGATACAAACGGATCCATGGCGGCCCCTTACAAATGGTTTATCGTCAACGGATGGTGATCCGTTCGGTTCTGCTCAAAGTGTTGCCCATGGCTCGGGCCGACCAATAATCCCTGTCATCGATTCTCGCCCACCTGATGTCACCAACCTGAACGGAATCCACCATTATGGCCGAACGGATGCAGGAGCGCCCCGACCCCTATCTCAGGCTGGAGGATGTGGAAGGCGAGGAGGCACTCGCCTGGGTGCGTGCTCACAACGAGATCACGAAAGCTGTCCTATGCGACGCAAACTTCGAGGTCGACAAGCGGACGCTCTACGAGATCTCGACCCGACCGGACAACATTCCATTCATCACCAGAAGGCGCGGCCAGCTCTACAATTTCTGGCAGGACGCCACCCATGTGCGCGGCCTGTGGCGGCGCACTTCGATGGAAGACTATCGCGCGGCGGAACCGTCCTGGGAGACAGTGCTCGACATCGATGCGTTGGCTGGTGCCGAACGTGAGGATTGGGTCTGGAAAGGCTGCGGCACGCTCCAGCCGGAACAGCGCTACGGCTTGGTCAGCCTGTCCCGCGGCGGGGCGGACGCCGTCGTGATGCGCGAGTTCGATCTCGTCGAGAAGCGCTTCGTCGATGATGGCTTCGCACTGCCCGAGGCCAAGGGCGGTGCCGCATGGCTCGACAAGGATCAGTTGCTGGTATCGACCACGCTCGGCGCGAATGCAGCGACTGCTTCGGGTTATCCGCGCACGGTCCGCCTATGGCAGCGTGGCTCGGACTTTCAGCAGGCTCCGCTGCTCTTTCAGGGCGAGTTCAACGATATCTACATCTCGGCATCAGTCGATCTGGAGCCGGGCTATGAGCGAATCTTCTACCGGCGGCAGATCACCTTCGAGGAGGGGATCAGCTATCTCGCGCAGGAGCAGGGGGATCCATTACTAATCGACCTTCCGCTCGACGCCCGGTTCGACGTGGAGAAGGATTGGCTGATCGTGAAACTAAAGAGCGATTGGACCCTGCCGGAGCGCATTTATCCGGCCGATGCGCTTCTGGCGATCAGCTTTTCCCGTTTTCTGGCAGGAGACCGCAGCTTCGAGATGTTGTTCGAGCCCGGTCCGAGGCGGGTCCTCTCCGGGTTCTGGTGGACCAAGTCCCGGCTGGTGCTGACGGTGCTCGACAATCTGGCAAGCCAGATCTGGCTTGGCACGCCAGGTACGGACTGGCACCTTGAACGTCTGGAGGGGCTGCCGGATGCCGCATCGGTCCAAACCATGGCGCTCGATGCGGGTCAGCTCGAACGCACGGATGAGTTCCTGCTGGCGATCTCAAGCTTCATCGAGCCCACGAAACTGGCTCTCGTGACCGAGGACAAGCGGATCGAGGTGCTGAAGGAAACTCCACCGGCCTTCGATGCTTCGAACCTGGAGGTGACCCGGCACGAGGCTGTTTCCGTGGATGGAGAACGCATTCCCTATTACCAGATTGGTCCGAAGGAACCCGGCGGTCCGCGCCCGACGGTGCTCTACGGCTATGGTGGATTCTCGGTCTCCATGACACCGGGCTATCTCGGTGGCATTGGCAAGACCTGGCTGGAGCGCGGCAATGTCTGGGTCGTGGCCAACATCCGTGGCGGTGGCGAGTTCGGAGCCGCTTGGCACAAGGCGGGCATGCGCGAAGGCAAGCGCCTGTCTCACGACGATTTTGCCGCCATCGCCCGCGATCTTGTGAAGCGTGGCGTCACCACGGAGGAGCGGCTTGCGGCCTATGGAGGCTCGAACGGAGGCCTGCTCGTCGGCAACATGCTCACTCGCTATCCGGAACTTTTCGGTGCGATCTAGTGCACGGTGCCGCTTCTCGACATGCGTCGCTATACGAGGCTGCTGGCGGGGCCTAGCTGGGTGGCCGAATACGGCGATCCCGAACGGCCCGAGGACTGGGCCTATATGGCGGGATTCTCTGCCTACCAGAATCTTGAGGAAGGGCGGGCCTATCCTCCCGTTCTGCTCGTCACCTCACGGCGCGATGACCGCGTCCATCCTGGCCATGCGCGTAAGATGGCGGCGAAGCTCGCCGCGATGAAGCAGCCGGTATTCTTCTACGAGCCCGATGACGGCGGGCACGGGGCAGCCAACAAGGAGCAGGCGGCATTTCTCACGGCGTTGGGGCTTGCCTTTCTCAGGAAGACGCTCGCCGGCGAGGGCGACGTCTGAGGCGTTCTCTCATTCAGCCGGGGATAACCTATTGCAAATAAGGACTGTCTGTAGCCGTGGATCCCTTGATATTGCACCCCGCCGTAGACACATAGGAACGAAGGAAAGAGTTAGCGGATCAAGGCCTTAAACCTGATCCTCCCGGCCTGGGCCCAAACCTGAAAGGGCCGGGCAGCATCTCCGAGTGCGGTCCCCGAAAACATCTGAGCCTTCCGCGAGTTTAACCCTGGCTCATGCCGGAGCGGCAGGTGCACCCATGAACAAGGCTGAAGCAGCGACAAACGCGCTCCGCCATGCGGAACTGTGAATGTCCAAGAAGTCTAAGAACCTTGTCAGCCTCAATCACCTGCCGGGAATTCTCCTGGCCAGCGCAGCCGAGTGCGAGCGCTGGATCGAGGCCGGGCTGATCCCAGTGGCCGAGCGTCGGACATTCCAGAAGCGTGGGCGCGCCTTCGAGGCTCCCATGTTCGATCCGGAGGTCGTTGCGCAACTGGCGGCCGAAGTGCCGGCATGGCGGGAGCAGGGAGGCGAGATCCTTGAGAGCGCTCCCCATGCTCCCCGAAGCGGAGGGGATCATCAGCCTCTCGACGATGCCGCCCATCGGCGCCGGCAGAGCGTTCTTGCGCCCGTCCGCCGAAATACGGGCATCTACGTCGCCGAGGACATCCGCAGGATCGAGAGCGGCCGGTGGAAGCTGGAGCGTGTCTTTGCGGGCTATAGGGCGGTGTTCAGCAAGCCGATGCAGGTTCTGCCGGACAGTCCCCCTTTCGATATCGCCGTCGAGTTCGCCTTTACCGAACCTCTTGAAGTGGCAGCGGTCGTGCTAGCACCGGCGCGCGTGGAGCGTGCCGAACTTGCTGCGGCGTCGGAAGCTCTCGAAGCCAAGATCATTGAGCTGCGAGACGCAACCTTCGAGGCCTGCGAGCAGGAGCTGGCAAGCTGGCGCGACGAGCTTGAGACTTATCTGGCTGCTTACGAAGATACGGACGAGCGTCAGGCGATCCTCGGCGGTATTCAGGTTGCTCTCGAGAAGCTCGACCGGATCCACGCTTCAGACAAGGGCGGGCCAGGCGGCGCAGGGCGTAAGCTGCGCCAGAAACTCGACGATTATCGTTCCAAGGCTGCCGCCAGACGACTCCGGCATCTGCGCGAGGCGCAGATCCGCGAGGCGTCCGGCTATGAGCGCTATGCGGCCATCTTTCCGGTCGCGCGCTCCCTGAACCGCCGATTCCTGTTCCTCGCAGGGCCGACCAATTCGGGCAAGACCTACGAGGCTCTGAAATTCGCCGGAGAGGCTGAGACAGCCGAGATTCTTTCGCCCCTGCGGCTCCTTGCGCTCGAACATTATGAGCGCATGAGCGAGGAGGGACTCGCGGCCGGCATGGTCACGGGCGAGGAGCGCGTTCTGCCGGACGACGCGACCCATATTGCCCGCACGATCGAAACCTTGGATCTGCACCGCGTCGTCGACGTCTGCGTGATCGACGAGGTCCAGATGCTGGGAGATCCGAGCCGCGGCTGGGCTTGGACTCAGGCCATGATCGGAGCGCCTGCAAAACTCGTGGTCCTGACCGGCGCACCGGAAGCGATCCCTCTGGTCGAGCATCTGCTCGCGATGACCGGCGAGCCGCTTGAGGTGAAGATCCTCAAGCGCAAGGGCAAGCTGCGCGTGGAAGGTGTCCCGGCCAATCTCAACAAGCTGTCGCGTGGCGATGCCGTCGTGGCCTTCACCCGCCGCGACGTACACGATCTGCGCACGCGTCTGGTCTCGGCCGGGCGCACGGTTGCGACCGTGTATGGTGCCCTGGGACCTGAAGTCCGCCGGGCGGAGGCGGCGCGCTTCCGCAACGGCGAGGCGGAAATCCTTGTCGCTACGGATGCCATCGGAATGGGCCTCAATATCGGGCCGCTCAGGAGAGTCGTCTTTTCGACTCTGCGCAAGTTCGACGGCGTGCGCGAGCGTCAGCTCACGGCCATGGAGATCAAGCAAATTGCCGGCCGGGCAGGGCGCTTCGGCCACCATGACGAAGGCCTTGTGACGGCACTGCCGGACGCCGGCGCATACGCCCAGGTCGAGACTGTCATTGGCAATGCGCTCAAGGGCGATGCCGCGAAGCTGCGGGGGAAAGCCTATGTCCGCCCGAACCACGAGACGGTGCTGTCGGCGAGCGAAGTGCTGCAGACCGACCGGCTCGGCCGCATTCTTCGTCACCTGAACGACACCCTCGTTGCCGGGCATCCGGATCTGCGTATGGCTGATATGGAGGAGATGATCGAGCTGGCGACGCTCCTGGATACGGTGGACATGCCGATCCTCGACCGCCTGTCCTACGCGATGGCGCCGGTTGACGGGCGCGAGCAACTAGCTGTCGAACTCCTTCTCGATTGGGCCCGGCAGCATGCTCTGCATGGGCGCGTTCATGCGCCGGACTTCGGCGTAAACACGGATCTTCTGAAGCTCGAAGCCAGGGTAAAGATCGCCACCAGCTGGCTCTGGTTGGGGCAGCGGTATCCGGATGTCTTCGACGATGTTGAAGCCGTGGTTGATTTACGGGCAAGCCTCAACGCCAAAATCGAGGAGAAGCTTGTTGCGACCTCCGTCTCCCACCGCCGGAAGCCGGATGAGAAATTTCGCCGAGATAGAGGCAAGAAGATCCAAAGCCAGAAAAAGAACAGACGCGGTTGGATCGATGCCGATGTCGGTGAGACCGAGCCCTCCCGCGTCAGGGGACAGTAGGCTTCAGGTTGCGAGTTCCTGCTCCACGAGCGCAATCCAGAATGCAACGCCGGTCGGAATCGCGTCGTCATTGAAGTCATATGCTGTGTTGTGATGCAGCGCTCCATCGACGGCGGGTCCATTCCCGAGCCAGACATAGGCTCCGGGCGCGGCGTTGCCGAAGAAAGCGAAGTCGTCGCCAGCCGTCGAGGGCTCGAAATCTGTCACGACATTGGAGCCGCAGACGGCCCGCGCCGCCTTGAGCGCGCGGGCCGTTGCATCTGCATGGTTGATGACCGGCGGAATGCGGCGGCGGAATTCGTATGAAACCTCGATGCCGAACATGGCGGCGACGCCCCGCCCCAACCGCTCGATTTCCATTTCCAGCTGATCGCGCACCTCGGCCGAATAGGCCCGCGCGGTTCCGCCGATCTCGACGATATCCGGAATGACGTTGAGCGCCCGCGGATCGCCGGCCTGGATAGAACAGGCGCTCACCACGGCGGGCTGCAGGGGATTGACCACCCGTCCTACGATGGTCTGCAGGGCGGAGAGGAAATGCCCGCTCGCCGTGATCGGGTCCTTGCCGAGATGAGGCTTGGCCCCATGGGTGCCTACCCCCTTGAAGGTCACGAACCATGTGTCGGACGAGGCAAGCTGAGGACCGGCCGTCACCGCCATTTCGTCGGTGCTCAGACCCGGCATGTTGTGCAGGCCATAGACGGCATCGCAGGGAAAGATGTCGAAGAGCCCATCTTCGACCATCTTCTTTGCCCCGCCACGGCCTTCCTCCGCCGGCTGGAAGATGAAATGCACCGTCCCGGAGAAATCCCGGGTTTTTGCCAGATGGCGCGCAGCCCCGAGCAGCAGCGTCGTATGCCCGTCATGTCCGCAGGCATGCATCTTTCCGGCAAACTTCGATTTGTAGGGACGTTCCGCCTGCTCCGGCATCGCCAGTGCATCCATGTCGGCGCGAAGGCCGATGGTTCGCGTGCCGTTGCCCACCTGCAGAGTGCCGACGACGCCCGTCTTCCCTAATCCGCGATGGACCCGAAGTCCGGCCTCTTCCAGAAGTGAGGCGACGATCCCGCTCGTCCGCTCCTCCTCGAATCCCAGCTCCGGATGAGCATGGAGGTCTTGGCGGAGGCTGCGCAGGAATGGTAGGTCCGCCTTGATGAAATCCTGAAGGGGCATCGCGCTGTCGTCCTGGATGGGCTGGCCAAGCCCGTTCGATAGCGCGATGCCGGCTGGGTCACAATCATTCAGTGCCATACGAATGAGAGATACAAGCGATGCAGCCTCATGATTTCTGGCAGGAGATCCATCCGCCTCACACCTTCGAGAGGCTGCCGGCGGAAGGGCATCGCGGGTTCTTTCCTGCGGAGTTCGAGGATGGCCGTCAGTTGCGCCTTCCGATCCGGGAATTGGCCGATGGGGAGCACGCTCTCGCATCCCTCATCATCAACCAGGCCGGTTTTGCCGTCGAAGAGGCCTTGTGTGCCAGCCTTGCTGAAAAGGTCCGGCACTTCGAGCCCGAGGTGGTGGTCGGTCTTCCGACGCTGGGGCTTACCCTGGCAAGTGGCACGGCGAAGAAGCTGGGACACGGCCGCTATGTCCCACTCGGGACCTCCCGCAAGTTCTGGTACCGCGAAGACCTCTCGGTTCCAATGACGTCCATTACCAGCCCGGGGCAGGTTAAGCGTCTCTATCTCGACCCTCGCATGGTGCCGCTGATCCAGAACAGGCGCCTCCTGCTCGTGGATGACGTCATCAGCAGTGGGCGCTCCGTTGTTGCAGCTTTGAGCCTTTTGGAAACCTGTGGGATCAGGCCCGTCGCCATCGGAGCGGCGATGCTGCAGACGGATGTATGGCGGGAGCAGCTTGCCGCCGTGGACCCACGGTTGCCCGAGCGGGTCGTGAGTGTCCTGAGGACGCCGCGCCTCAAGAGGGTGACGGGCGGATGGACTCCCGAGTAGATCAGCTTCGTTTTGCAGGTTTTTTGGGCAGAATGGCGGTAAGGTGGGCAGAGTCCTTGGCGGGCGGGGCTTTCCCGAGGCCATGGTTGTGCTAATGCGTGGAGCCTGTAGGGCCGTCATCCCCTTGTGAAGGATATCGGCACCCATTCCTTGGCTGTGAACTAATGGAACCTAGCCGTTCCTATTCACCAGAGTTTGTTTCGGGGCCTATTTGGTAGCGCGGGCGTGCCGATCCGCTGCGTTTCTTTCACCGCGGCAAGGTCTGGAACGTGGGGAACGCGTTGGCAGGGACGGGATGGGATGACCGGGGCGATGGCAGCCCCGGCGCTCAGGGCGAGGCCGCCCGGGGCTGGGGTGCCAGAGCGCTCGCAAGACGCCGGACGAGATCCGCTTCCGGACAGCACGAGGCAAAGGCCAGTCGGATGCGGCTGGTGGTTTCCTGCACCCGCACGGCGATCTTGAGCAGGCGCAACCGCAGCGTTGCGAACTCCGCCCGGGCGAGAT
>NZ_VOSK01000849.1 GCF_009296175.1 Microvirga tunisiensis
TGTCAATGGGCGTTGAATCTCCCGTAATTATGGGCCTTCAATTTTCCCTACCTGACGGACGAGAATGGGTCCGGTGATCAGCCGGTCGGATGATCATTTGCTTTGCCTCCTGGTGGTCGGCCCCGGCGCCTCGGTGCCGGGGGCGGCGTGATCAGGGCTTTCGAGCGCACGTGCTCGGGAACCAGTTCGGCATGCTGACGCAGCCGGTAGCTCGAGCCCTCGATCTGGATCACCGCCGCATGATGAAGAAGGCGATCCAACAGCGCCGTGGCCACAACAGGATCGCCAAAAACCTCGCCCCATTCCGCAAAACCGCGGTTGGAGGTCAGGATCATGGCGCCTTTCTCATAGCGGGCATTGACCAGCTGGAAGAACAGATTGCCGCCGCCAGGCGTGACCGGCAGATAGCCGATCTCATCCACCACCAGCAGTGCGGCTCGCGACAGGAAGCGGATGCGCTCGCGCAGTTGCCCCTCCCGCTCGGCCTTGGCCAGGGTGGCAATGATCTCGGCCAGGGTCGCGAAGTAGACGCTCTTGCCGGCTTTCACCGCCTCCACCGCCAACGCTGTCGCCAGGTGGCTTTTGCCCGTGCCGGGTGGCCCCAGCAGATGCACCGCCTCGGCCCGGTCGATGAACTTGAGCTCCGCCAGCGCCAGAATGCGATTGCGGTCGAGCGAGGGCTGGAAGGCAAAGTCAAAGCTCGCCAGGGTCTTGACCGCGGTCAGCCGCGCCATCATCAGGGCCGCCTTGATGCGCCGGCTCTCCCGCACCGTGAGTTCTTCCAACAGCAGGAGATCGAGGGCCTCAATGCTGTTGATCTCGCCCTGCTCGATGCGCCGCAGGGTGGCGTCGAGCATCTCCAGGGCGCGGGGCATCCGCAAGCCAACAAGGCTTTTGCGGATGCTCTCAAGAGTGGTGGCCGCGCCTGTCATGGCCGGCCTCCCGCGGCAGCCAGGCGATCGGCCACGGCCTGATAGAAGTCCAGCGACCGGCGTGCCACGCGATCCCCC